>NZ_JBFULK010000005.1:0-478772 GCF_056400365.1 Paenibacillus sp. P5_B5 | reverse complement strand
TTGACCGCCTTCAGTTTGAATTCTTCTGTATATGTTTGAAATGATTGTCCTTTTTTAGCCATAAAAATATCCCCTCCAAGAGTCACTCCCAACCCTCATGATAACATGACGGTTTTTTTTGAGTGTCTACTTAAAGGGGATAATACCACCTGTAGATACAGATGTCAGCTACCTCTAATACCCCATTGTTATAATCTGCGAAAATGATTCGAATTTTTCATATCTACTTTGTGTTCTTATATTGTTAATTTTTGACACAAAAACCCACACTTTTTCAAATGCGGGTTTAAGTATACGGTTTTGTTAATTTTTTTCCTTGTTTCGACCTGCGTCGAAGGGGGTTGGAACAAATAAGTCGATTATCCCGATTACCAAAGCCGCAAGTAATGCACCGATTACCGATACACTTACTCCACCTACTACGAATTGAGCAAGCCATATAAGCAATGCGCTGACAATAAAACCAACTATACCTCTACCAAGCGGTTTAATTCGCTTGCCGAAAATCGCTTCTACTACCCAACCGAGTAACGCGATTACAAGAGCTAAAAATAATGCTTTCCAGAATCCGCCCACAGAAAAGCCCGGCAAAATCCAACCCACGATCATCAAAACAAAGGCAGAGACAATAAATCTAACGATATGTCCAATCAACACATACTCCCCCTTAAATGGATTATTATTAAATTACCCACTGAACATCAAGAATATACTAAATTAAATTTTAATTTTTAAAAATCTTTATAGGTGTAACAAACACGCTATGGAAATCCCCGCAATATTAGTGCGTTTTTCATTTGGTAACTTTCGCCTTCAAATAATAAGTAGGTGACCTCTAGGTCAATCACATCTTTTCTAGTTAAGACCTTGGGACAGGAAAGATGTCGGTATAAATAATTTTATTGACCACATACTACTTCTTGTGCTTTAAACAATAAATTAGAGAATTTACTAGGAGGTAATAAACAAAATGACAACAAAAAAAGGCGAAGTTGTTATAAAAACAGCAACAGCAACTAATGCAACTAATACTACAATGGCAGAAGAAATCGCGGAAACAGTAAAAATGGAACTGGCCAATGAATTATCTCCTTTAGAGAACCAACTTAATCAAATGCAGCAAATTTTGTCCCAAGTTCAAACACCATCTTCTAACCAAAGCTCCAATTCGGCTAAATCTTCTCAAAGTCAACAGCAACTTGGTCAGCTTGTTAGTCAAATGAACCAATTCAGCACTCAAGTTCAAAACCAACAAAAGCAATCAATTCAGCAACTTCAACAATCTATTCAACAAGCTAGTCAAACATTGAATCAAGCTAATCAAACAGTTCAATCTTTTCAGATGCTAAATCAAATGCAACAGTTAATTCAGCAATCCCAAAATCAAGCAAGTCAAATGAATCAGCAGGCTTCGGCTTCTGGTTCCCAAGGAAATCAAAATCAAGCAAGTCAGATGAACCAACAATTTAATGGCCAAAGCAATATAAATCAAGAAAATCAAACAAATATGAATTCACTACAATAATACAAAAAATATACAAAAAATGGGGGTTTCGTTGTTACGTAACCCCTTAATAAAAGAAAGGTGTATGTATATTATGCTTATATTATCTCTTCTTATTATATTAATAATCGTCGCAATTATATGGGGAGGATATTTGAATAAACGCACATCTATTGATACTAAAACACATAAGCAAAATTTTGGACAAACAGTAAATATGGAAGCCGCAGCAGAAAATTTTCATCCAATCGAAGAGAGGCAAGAAGCCTTTTTAAATCACAAAATTATTCCTATTGCTAATAGAAATATTAATCAAACAAAAAATTATAATGAATTAAAGAAAGAAACTCAAATAGAATTACAAAAAAAACCAGACGAAATTCAAAACATAAAAAAAATGCTAAAACAAGTTCAAGTAAGTCTACAAATTCATGAGGAAATTCATAAAGAATTTCAACAACTTAAAAAACAAAATCAGAAGATCCTTCAAGTAAACCAAGATATGCTTAATAAAATAATTCAAAAAAACACCAGCGAAGTTTCAATAAAAAAAGAAATTCAATCAGTATCACAAAAAAATCTAGACGAATTCCAAAGTCTTCACATAAAAATGCTAGAACAAATTCAAGAAATTTCAGAAGAAGTTAAGAGTGATAAAAAAGTAGCTTTAAAAATTCACGAAGAAATCCATGAAGAATTTCAACTTCTTCAAAAACAAAATCAGAAAATCCTTCAGGTAAACCAAGAAATGAAAAATAAAATTCAAAAAAATACGAAGGAAATTCCAAAGAGCACCTCAATAAAAGATTTATCTCTAGATCAGCAGTTAATGAAAATAGAAATGACAGAAAATCAGATTCAAATCGATTTGTTTAATGAATTGACAAAACAATTAGATGAAGCTCAAAACGGAATCGAACAGATTATTACGCATCTAAATGTCGTGGACTTATTGAATCATATAGAAGCTGAGTTTATGAATACTTATAATCAATACAGCAATTCGTAACTACCTGATATTTGGGATTAAATGTTCATAACTAAAAGGCTGCACTGTGGTAGCCCTTTACTAAAGTTAACAAGCTGACACCGATTGAGCATCGGCGCCAGCTTGTTGCATAGGGCTTTTTTCAATGTCCACTAAATGGGATCTTGTCAGTCAAGCTTAGTGTATGAGTCCGGAAAACATGTTTTCAATACGCCCACCGATTGTCATGCAATATTCCTCCCTTAAGAAGCATCTGTTTGATTTCCTTTTTGGTCATGAGAACGTCATTGGAAGTATTGGTCTTTGTTCCAACAGGAGGATAAATAGAATAAAGGTCTTTTAACTCGGGATTTTCGAACGTAGGAAGAACGACAATAAACTGCTCATATTGCACCGAATGTTGAATTTCGTATTCGGAAATGAGAAGCTCATGAATTTTTTCCCCAGGTCTTATGCCACGTTCCACTCTCCCGACATTGCTCTTTCCAGATGTTTCGATCAGCACATCAGCTAGATCAAGGATTTTACAGGCCCGCATGACCATAACAAAAATTTCACCGCCTTTTCCTTGTATAGCGGCTTTAATCAGCAGCTCGGTCACTTCTTGCTGCGTCATGAAGAAACGGGTCATCCTATTATCTGTAATGCCTACTTCATTCTTCTCTTGAATTTGCTTCATAAACAAGTGGAGCACACTGCCGCTGGTTCCCAGAATATTTCCGCCTCTAACGCAAATAAACTTCGTATTTGTGTGCAAATGATTCGATAAAATCATTAACTTTTCCCCGATCGCTTTCGTTATACCGTAAAAGTTGCTAGGGTCCGCCGCCTTATCGGTGGACATGTTAATAACCTTTTTCACCCTATTCTGCAGGGCGGCTTCAATGACATTTTGCGTGCCGATCACATTTGTTTTTAAAGCTTCGATAGGCTGTTCCTCGCATACTGGAACATGCTTGAGCGCGGCTAGATGAAATACATAATCGATGCCCTCGCACGCCTTCAAGAGCGCTTCTTTGTCGCGGATATCGCCGATACAAAAGCACAATCTAGCATCATCGAAGGCTTGTTTCATAGCAATTTGCCCTGCTTCGTTCCTTGTATAAACGACAATTTTTTGGGGATTGTACGTAAGCAACTGACGAACAAGTTCATAGCCTACAGAGCCTGTTCCACCAGTAACCAAAATATTTGATAGTGTCAACATGCATTTCACCCATCCTACATTTTTATTTTTATATATGGTGAATACCCTCAAGTATCATTTTCCAGAAATGATCGTTACTTACCCATTTGTCTTGGTTGGGAAGCTGGAGGGCACACACTTTATCCAATGGCCAGTCCAATTCTACAATGCCGCTAACGGGAGCGTGGTTAATGAGAAGAATTCGAAAATCATTCCGGACAAGCCCCGATAATACTACTTGAAGGTCGTACACATCCTGAAAGTTCCCTTCCGTTCTGACAAAAAGAGAAGATTGGCAGTGGTCAGTCTTTTCCAGAAAGCGCTGAATGCGCCGATCAAATTTTTGTTTTACTTCAGGATAGGTTGCCAAGTGGGTGTACGTGTTGTGAGCTTTGGAAAAATCATGGTTGGAAAGAATATGATAAACATTGTCCGATACAAGCAGCATCTCTTCGTTAGCATCTCCGACCAAACTCAAGTTCTCCAATTCCATAAAGCCAATAAAGTTGTTCATCAGAAGTCGATTTACATCAGACAATTGTGGCGATCCCATCCAATCCAACACGCCGGAATATGGCCGTAAATTATTTTTTTTAAGCTGGATGGAAGCCAGACAAAGATCTCCCAAACTGAAAATAGCATCGTAATTCCCTTTTAGTTCCGCAAGTCTCATAGCTTTATCTCCTTTCTCGTATATTTTGCATTTACCGCACCTTTCATTTCACTTTCCGTAAAATGGGTTCATTGTTGTAAATCCATTATAAAAAGGCATCCTCCTAATCTCTTATTATTTCTCTTTATTCATGCAATTCTATTTGATTCAGGATGCTAGGAAAGTGTTTGGACTAGAGTTCTATTTGAGAAACATATCTCAATTTTTGAAATGATTGACTAGTAGCCCGAACTAATTCTCTTTTTTTCAATAAGTTATAGATTGTACGAGAAAATTAATAGGAAGGGAGAAAACAATGAAAATACTTCTTGCGACTTACTGGCCCGTTCCGCATGTTGGAGGGGTATGGCCGTTTATGGTGCAGCTAAAAAACAAACTAGAAACTATGGGGCATAAAGTGGATATGCTCGGCAATGGGGACGACGCTACTAACTCTTTTATTTATTTGGTGAACCAAAATCGAAAGCTACAAAAGGACAAACTGCTTCCGCTGCTCAAAGCGAAGTTGAATCTAACTACTTATCCGGTTCTCTATGCAAATCCACTAGTCAACTATGCGGAATTTCAGAGATATATGTTCGAATTGGCTGCCGCTTATTTCAATGTCGATGACTACGATGTGATTCATACGCAAGATGTGATTTCCAGCACTGCAATCGCCCGAGTTCGTCACCAACACACTGCGTTGGTAGCCACCCTGCACGGATGCGTTGCTAATGAAATCAGGCAAATAAAGCATCCGACAAATTTTATAGCTCACGCTTATTACGATGCGGTTGAGCATATTGGAGCCACTTCCCCAGAGTTTACTCATGTTGCCAACCAGTGGCTTAAAAACATGTTGACAACTGACTATAATGTGCCCTCCGAACAAATGAAGATGTTTCCTTATGGATTCGATGTTGCCGCTTTCGAAAAACGAATGAAGACTAAAACAGACTTAGAACGCCCTTCCGGTAAGAAAGTCATTATCTTCACCGGACGTCTGGTAGATCTAAAGGGGGTTCATCATCTTTTATCCGCTCTTGGCAAATTAAAGGAAAAACGTAAAGATTGGGTCTGCTGGATTATCGGAGAAGGGGAGAAAAAAGAGGAGCTTCTGAAACAAAGTAAAACCTTAGGGCTTGAGAAATATGTCGTGTTTTGGGGGAAACGGGACGATATCCCCGCCCTGCTCCGCATATCCGATATCTTTGTGTTGCCCAGCATCATTGAAAACCAGTCCGTGTCTTTAATAGAAGCGCAAATCGCTGGTAAAGCAGTCGTCGTCAGTAATTCAGGAGGTTTGCCTGAGATGGTTGAGCATGAGGTTACAGGTCTAATTACTCCTGTAGGAGATGTGGATGCTTTATGCCGCAGTTTGGATAAATTGCTGCAAAACGAGGCTCTTCGAAAAAAGCTGGGTAGCAACGCACATCAATGGGGCAAAGAGCATTGGTCAATAGACAATATGATGAATCAATTGCTGAAGTTGTATGAAGCCGCTATTGCGAAAAGGAGAATGGGGTAATGCGTATGCAACGGTTTTATGTTTTAATCAGACGTTGGGTGCGTGACTGGTATCAAGCATTTCGTTTGATGCCTACTTGGGGATATATGCAGCTGCTTTATGATTCGTACTTCAAGAAAAATAAATCTTATGATGTTGATGGAAACTTATATAACTTTCTGTTTCTTTCACCGCCGCCGAGCCTTGATATTTTAGTAGACAGAAGAGTGTGGGATCGTGCCGCAGAAAGATTGCCAGAGGGCTATTGCATTCCCGACAAGGGAATGCTCGATGTTCTGCTGCCGATGGCTGGGGATTATTACGGCACCCTTTTTTCCAATTCTTTGCCGATGTGGGGCGTCTACGTGGACGGTTCGGTTTGGAAGCGTACCAAAGCTAATCTACCGGAACAATACATCATCCCGGATCCCTCATCAATCCGGATCTTGCAGCCGATGACCGCGGCTGACTATGATTCACTGTTCACCGCACGGGTAAACACACCCGGAATTGTACTCGATGGTAAGGCTTGGGGTCAAATCGCTGACGTGCTGCCGCAAGGTTATCGTTTACCCGATCCCGTAACTCTCGATGTCCTGAACAAAAATAAACGGGTGGTGGGAAAATGAAAAAGGCTGTTGTGACCGGTGGAGCTGGATTTATCGGCTCGCATCTCGTAGATAAACTTGTGGATACCGGATTTGAAGTTCACGTGATTGATGACTTGCAATCTGGACATTTATATCACGTCCATCCGCAAGCTATTTTTCATAAGGAAGATGTTCGAAGTAAAGAGAGCAAAGAAATAATTGTAAAGGAAAAACCGGATGTCGTATTTCACCTGGCCGCGCAGGCGGACGTGCAACGGTCCATGAACGACCCGTGCTATGATGCAGACGTCAATATTATGGGAACCATGAACCTGCTTGAGGCTTGTCATGCGGCTTCCGTTAAAAAGCTGGTTTTCTCATCCACCTCTGGCGTTTACGGAAATTTGCAGAAGGACCTGATCTCGGAGGAAGACCCTGCCTCCCCCATTTCCTATTATGGTTTGTCCAAATGGACGGCAGAAGCGTATATCCGCATCTTTTCCAAGCTGCATGAGATCCCTTTTACAATTCTTCGCTACGGCAACGTTTACGGTCCCAGGCAAATGCCAAAGGGAGAAGGAGGGGTGATTGCGGTCTTCATAAAAAAAATCAAAAACGGGTTGCCCATACACATTCATGGGGACGGCGAACAAACGCGCGACTTCGTATTTGTGAATGATGTCGTTCAGGCCAATATCGCTGCGATAAACTTTGGACTTCGGGAGACTTTTCATATCAGTACAGGTCGTAGTATTGCTATCAATAATTTAGTCCAAATACTGAAAAAGATACACGGTTCTGAGATTGAGACTCGTTACGTGCAGGCCAGAGAAGGTGATATATTCCATAGTTGTCTAGACTGCAGGAAAGCATTCCGCCAGTTACAATGGCAACCGCAAGTGGACATTACGAATGGATTGTTAGAAACTTTTAACTTTATATAAGACGGATTGTAATATGAAGTGCGACAGATAAATTAAACACTGACAGACATAAGTTCATCATGGCACACGGATCGTAGGCGCGTATCAGAACTATTTAGACTTTAAAACGATACCTCTGAAAAGTATTTATTTAATAATTATTGGTAACTCTAAAAGGTGTTAAATTGAATATCAGGGGGATTTTATGTTTAAGTCTATATCTGAAATCAAACTGAGACAACCTATCAAATGTAGAGGGTGTATATGGGGAAATTGGGATGGATTGCAACAGTATTGCCCTAAGTCATTATGTGTTAAAGAATCGTTAGTTGAACAAACAAAAAAACAAATAGTCGCGCAAGCAGTCAGTAATTCCCTATAATGATGGTCGCAGATATCAGTTATAAATAAAGTGAATAACAGTTTAGGATAAGGGCATTATAACCATCAATTAACACCAACTAACAAGGAGTTGTAACGATGGGAATTTTAAGTGGTAATTCGAAAGATGAACCTATGCACTTTGGAGAAATTTATAATCTTTGGCAATTTTCAACGGCAGCAAAAGGTTGTATTTCAGCGAATCGTTTGTATTACTATCACGTAGGGGATAAGAATTTAAAAAAATTATTAGAAGACATCATTAATCAGGCTGAACTTGAGGTTAGTGAATGTGATGCAATACTTACTCAAAACGGAATTGCCACAACGCCTGTTTTACCTGAAAGACCTGAAGCTAAGCTTGAAGATATTCCTGTTGGAGCAAGATTTACAGATCAAGAGGTAGCTGTTATTGCGGCTGCTGATTTAGCTGTTGGTTTAGTTGGATGTAGCTCAATCATGGGTACATCAATTAGAGAAGATATTGGTGCATTATTTGCTAAGTATCACACAACAAAAGCGGCTCTGGGCTTAAAAGTTTTGAAAATGAGCAAAGATAAAGGTTGGCTAATCCCACCACCACTGCAAGTTAAAAGACCTGAGAGGCTAGAAGAATAATTATATTTTTTTAAAAATGGAGGTACTAACATGAAAAAGATATCAACAGTAATGATGTCTATACTATTAGTTCTGTTCCTTTCAATACCTGCATTTGCAGAAGGAGAGCCTGCAACAAATATAGATATTTCAAGCGTGGGCTCAACAAGTGCTACAGGCTATACAAATTACGATGGCACGGGAACAACAAATAATATGAACACAAATAACACAAGAGCTTATGCAACTAATGACAATAGAAGTAACTGGGGATGGTTAGGGCTTCTTGGTCTGTTTGGACTCGCCGGGATGAGAAACAGATCAAGAGAACGCGAAAAATAAGTTACTACAAATGAATCGCCTTATTTACCACCTCTACATTAGTAGAATGGTAAAGTCCTTTATAACCAACAAAATCCCTTAGACTATTTATACTATCTTTACCGCTAATCCTAACCTCTAAAAACAGACTGTACGAGTATTCGCGACAATCTGTTTTTAGATTTAATTATGCTTGCAGCTTTTCGTTAATTGGAAGACCAGCAATGACTTTCTGTTCCAATTCTGTGCAGAAAGATTCAAATAGCGATTCTGTTGAAATATCTTCAAAGATAAAATTTTTAGTTAAAAACTCATACCAGATACGATCAAACGTATTCGTATCACTATAAGCGTTGCCTACTACAAATGTACGGTTCCACAATTTCATTTTGAATGCTTCCAGTTCAGTGCATCGCTCCAGGTTAGTGTTTCCGTTCATGCCACATTATCGCCAGTTATACTTTGTTCCTCAGATGTTTGAACTCTTTCATCCATTATTTTTTTGAAATGCTTTGCCATTTCCATGTGATGAGCTTTCAATTGTTCATGATAATGATACATCTTCATATGCCAATCATACATTTGCCTCCAATATAAATGGTGGTCATTAGTGTACATTGGCATTACGTAATGCGTAAACGAATTCATCCTTTTATCATGCCTCCTGGTTATCACAGATGTTAGAACTTACAACATCAGTCTACGGAGAGATACCCATCTATAACACGGCACTTACCTAATTAAAACAGCCCAATTAAAACTTACGACACTATCTTACTTTAAACTGTTCTTGAATGCTCAAGTTCAACAGAGAGATGGCTTGCGTAAGATTGCTGATGATGTGCTTGTGGAGCAGCAAGTGAGGGATTATATACTATTTTGTAACCAGAATCAATTTCAGAAGAAATTAAACAACCGCTCCCCGGTTGAATACCGGGAAACGGTTGCCGCATTAGGTGTCTTTTTTGTTCAGTCCACTTGGCAGAGGTATGAACCTTACCGGGCCTTCTCTTCTTTCCCTAACTCAAAAAATCTTCTGCGCACTCCGATCCTCTTTTAATATTTCCACTGCTTCACGGAAGCGAAGCGAATGCACAATCTCACGCTCACGTAGAAACTTCAGCGAATCTTGCAGATCAACATCATCCGTCATATCGATTAGCCACTGGTATGTAGCCCTTGCTTTCTCTTCTGCCGCGATATCCTCATACAAGTCAGCAATGGGATCTCCCTTGGCCGCAATATAAGATGCTGTCCATGGTACACCGCCAGCATTCTGATAGAATAGAGCTCGATTATGATTCGCATAATGTGCGCCTAATCCCGCTTCAACCAATTGATCAACGGTTGCATCCTTCGTTAGCTTATAGACCATTGTGGCGATCATCTCAAGGTGAGCAAACTCCTCCGTTCCGATATCCGTAAGCAATCCAATTACTTTATCAGGAATCGAATAACGTTGATTGAGATAGCGCAGCGCTGCTGCAAGTTCACCATCCGCCCCCCCATACTGTTCTATCAGGAACTTCGCCATTTGTGGGTCACATTTGGACACACGAACGGGATATTGCAGTTTTTTTTCATAAACCCACATTATTTAACCTCCCACAAGTATGTCATTATGCTTAAACCTGCCAAGGCCACGGTGACTCGATCCACTGCCACGGAAATTTGGTGAAACTTTGGCCAAACGCGTACAGCGGTCCGAATTGTTGTTCAAACTGCCTAACGAGCTCTATTCTTTTATTCGCGAATTGGTTATATTGTTGTATCACCTGCATGTCTGTCGGGTGTGTATCCAGATACAAGGTAAGTTCGATCAGTACAAAATCAGCTGCTTGTAAATCCTTCAGCATCGTATAATACGAATCCGGTACTTGTTCACTCATACTTGCAAAGCTCCTTTCTACTGATGTCTTACTCACGTCTTACACATGTCAAACATGTCTGATTCATGTCTGACTCATGTCTACTGATGACTTACTCATGTCTGACTCGGCTTATAATTGGAATATAGCGGTTTCCATAACGTCCCGAATTTCAAGGCTTCATAAGGTGAAAACTGAGGTAGATTAGGTGGCTGAAAAGTAATGAACAATTGTGGCGGTGTATAAAAAAACTTCTCTACGATTGGTGGGCATGGATCAAACGGTGAAATATAAGGGCAATAGCTTCTTATTCCTGTATCCAAAATATGGCCTCCTTCTATAAGTCATAAAAACATTCTTGTTTTACCTTATGACAAGAGCCTATACATATTTCCATCTGAAACTCAATTTGAGTTATAAAAATCACAAAAAACCTGCCACCGCATAATGCGATAGCAGGTTTAAACAAATGGGGAATCAGTTTCTAGTACCTATTTAAGCTATTTAAGCTTTTTAATCTAATCATCAAGCTTAATATTCATTTTAAGTAAACCAGAGTGCCTTAGCGTCTGATAAATAATAATCATGGCTGGTCCGATAAACATTCCGACAATCCCTATCAGCTCATACCCTACATACAAGGACACGAGCGCAGCTAACGCACTGATCCCGACCGTGTCACTTAGTACTTTAGGTTCGACTATTCTCCGCATGGTCGCTCCTACGATGAATAACACTAGAATTCCTACTCCATAGCCTACATTACCTAATATGAATTGATATAACGCCCACGGAATAAAAATAAGTCCTGTACCGATAATCGGTGCAAATTCCATTATCGTGATTAGTAATGCGATAGCTAACGGATACTCCGTTTTCAATATAAGCAATCCTAGGAATGTGAAAATATAAGTGATGATAGCTAGAATAATTTGTGACTGTAAGAAGCCGAAGATCGCGCTACGTAAATTAACGAGTACTTTATCAACCTTATCTCTTGAGCGTTCATCGAATAACATGATAATGGACTGCTTAAGAGATGGCAAAGAATACGTAAATAAATACACAGCGATAATAAATACAGTAAAAAAGATAAACAAGTTCGGAATTGCACCTGCTAAGTAGCTTGAGACTGATTTAACAGCCCCAGCAACTGTATTAGGCAGCTCCTGCGAAGCTGAATCTAGCCACGATATAATGCGTGCTGCAGCTTCTGGTGGAAGTGATTCATAGAACAACCGCGTTTGCTCGAATGCAGCATCTAGATACCCCGCTGCTTCTTCCAAATATCGTGGAGCTAAGTTCCAAAAATCAACCACTTCACGGAAAATTTTAATACCAATCACATAGAAAAGGAATAGAGTCACTAACGTAAATAAAGTAGAGACAATTGTGCCAGCGGTAAAACGATTAACGCGCAAA
Source organism: Paenibacillus sp. P5_B5 (assembly GCF_056400365.1). NCBI lineage: Bacteria > Bacillati > Bacillota > Bacilli > Caryophanales > Paenibacillaceae > Paenibacillus > Paenibacillus sp. P5_B5. The sequence goes on along the minus strand of NZ_JBFULK010000005.1, from coordinate 466,830 downwards.
TGCTTCATTAAAAACAGTGTAATCGTTTCAAGTGAAATAGCTGCTATTAAGGCAAGCAGGAATGGCAGTCCAACTGTAAACATACCATATAACAATAGAACGCCAATTACCAAACTGAGCACAGTACGAAGCGACATAGTTCCCCCTACAATTCTCTGACATTATTCGTCTGTCGAATCTAAGGAGTCCGCTTGTTCTTCAACTTTCTTAATTAGTACGCGTACAATTCTTAACCGATCGGTTTCTGCAATTTCAAAAATGTGAGAGCCAAATTGAACCTGTTGACCTTCTTCGATTACACCTTCGAGCTTTTTGAACATCCAGCCACCAATAGAGTCTACTTCATCGTCTTCAATTTCTGTACCTAGCAAATCATTTACATCTTCAATTAAGTAACGCCCATCAAAAGAAGAAGTTGTATTATCATGAGTTTCTACCATCGGTCTTTCATCCATATCGAACTCGTCACCGATCTCACCGACGATCTCTTCAAGGATATCTTCCATCGTCAATATGCCTGCTGTGCCCCCATATTCATCAATGACTACCGCCAACTGTGAATGCTTACGCTGCATTAATTTGAGCAAACGACTAATTTCTATTGATTCTGGAACGCTTAAGATTGGTCTGATAAAGCTTCGTAAATCTTGCTCTACATCAGGATCAGCAGTGAGCAAATCCGTAATATGGACAAAACCGATAATCTCATCTTTATCATGCTCTCCAACAGGATACCTAGTATGTTTCGTTTCATATACAATATGAAGATTTTCTTCAAACGTATGATTAAGTAATAAGCACTCCACATCCATTCGTGGACGCATTACCTCACGGGCAACCCGATCAGAGAACTGGAATACATTATCGAATAATGCCAGCTCGTCCTTATCAATAATCCCACTCTTAGCACTTTGATTCATTAATATGCGAATTTCTTCTTCTGTATGCGCCCCTTCACTCTCTGACGCTGGCTCAATACCGAACATTCGCAGGAATAAATTAGCAGCACTATTAAGTAACCAAATAACAGGTTTGAATACATTATAGAATACCATGAGTGGCACTGACACCCACATGGAAGCAGCTTCTGATTTACTAATTGCAAATGACTTAGGTGCTAGTTCACCTAGCACAATATGCAAGAATGTAATAATGGCGAACGATATGATAAATGAAATGGAATGAACAAGTGTCGGTGAGCTAACATTCATCAATGTGAGTAGAGGCTCAATCAAGAGTCTAGAAACAGCACCTTCCCCAATCCAACCTAGTCCAAGTGAGGCTAATGTAATTCCTAGCTGAGTAGCCGATAAATAAGCGTCAAGCTTTTTAGTAACCGAGAGCGCATATTTAGCTTTTGTATTACCTTCACTAGCTAGTTGCTGAAGCCTTGATTGTCTTACTTTCACAACTGCAAATTCAGCAGCAACGAAAAAACCATTCAATGCAACAAGTCCAATTACGAGCAACATATAAATGACAATTTGATCAAGTTCAAACGTAGTGTGTATCAAGAGTAAGTCTCTCCTTATTTTGCCTTTCGTAGTTTAAAATCAACATCATGATAGTAGGCATCCGCCACCAATAAATTAGGGCCGCAACAAGAAGCTGTTTCGCAGAAACAATTAAACCTTGTATGAAGTGGATGATTCGTCCAATTATTAAAAATAGAATCTAGGCCATGTTGCTGAATATTTCCTTGTGCAGGCTCATTAGCAAAATCTGTGATAAATACATTGCCATCAAATAGATTCACATTGAGACGATTACGACCATCTGGATCATTACGCATCGTAACATTCGGCTCTGTTCTCAATCTACGAATCAAGTCCAAATCTGCTTCACTATCATTACAAGCAAAGAATGGTAAAGTTCCAAATAGCATCCACAGCTTTCTATTCCGTACATCAAGCAATTTATGAATGGAATCTCTTAACTGATCAAGTGAAATCTTAGGTAAATTAGCCGCAAAAGCACTATGATACATCGGATGTACTTCATGTCGTAAGCATCCCATTTGGTCAATCAGTTCATGTATAGCACCTAGCTTCTGATGTGTACGATAATTGATCATTGTTTCTGCAGAAACGAATAATCCGCCTTTGCTCAAACTAACGGTATTATTCACCATACGTTCATACATCTTTACTGCTGTATTTCTTCCAACAGGATGTGCCGATCTTACAAAGCCTACTTCATGGAAATCATCTGCATTCAGGTAATTAAAAGAAATATGCATCACATCAAGCCAAGGTGCAATATCCTCATAGCGTGTTAAATCTAGCGTAAGATTAGAATTGATCTGGGAACGGATTCCTCGTTCCCGTGCATACTTGAGTAATGGAATAATGTAATCCTTTACGGTTGCCTTATTAAAGGTAGGCTCCCCGCCGGTAATCGAAATAGTTTCCAAAAATTCGACTTCATCGAGTCGCTTTAACATCAAATCCAGTGACATCTTAGCAGGCTCACTCATGGTAAGTGAATCCCCAACAGCACAATGTTCGCAGCGCATATTACATAAATTACTTACCGTCATTTCGACAGAAGTAAGCACATGCTTACCATGTTTACGAATGGAACGAAGCGGATCCCATGGGTCGTAAGTAGGCGAAAGTTTTGGAATCACTATTTCTTCGTTACTATTCAATATCATCTACATTGTACTCCCCTTTCAAACAACAACCTATTATTCAAACTTATTCTCTATATTGTACCGAATATGAATAGAAAAGAAAAATGTTGGCTCTATTTACTCGTTTCATTCGGATTTCTGGATGGACGAAGCCATTTAGGGGCCCACCAATTGGCTTTACCTAATAGCTTCATCAGTGCAGGAACCAGGAGTACGCGAACAACCGTCGCATCAATTAACACGGCTAGACCTAGACCTAGCCCCATTGCCTTCATAATTTCAATATCTGTAAAAATAAACGAACCTACGACAACGATCAATATGAACGCTGCACTCGTAATGAGACTACCGGTCTTCTTAAGACCTTCTGCTGTGCTTTGTTCATTATCCCATGAGCTTTCATACTCCTCTTGGATACGTGAAATAAGGAAAACTTCATAGTCCATTGAGATCCCAAACACCACACAGAATATAATGACTGGTAACATCGCACTTACATAACCAATTGATGTAATTTGGAACAGATCAGCTAGATGCCCGAACTGGAATACGGCTACCACAATGCCTAAGCTTGCTCCAAGTGACAATACATTCATAAGCACCGCCTTAATAGGTAACAGCACAGAACGGAATGCAAACAGGAGAACGAAGAACGTGATACCAAAAACAAACAAAAGCACCTCGACAAGCTTGTCCTGAATACGGTTGATAACATCTAAGCGATAAGCTGGTGATCCTGTAACAGTGGTCACAAGCTCTTCATTATCTAGTGCACGAATGGTTTCAACTAGCTTATCTGTAGCTGAATCATCAGGATCACTTTCCGGTGTCACAGAAACAAGTATGAAATTATCTTTGGCTGCCTTCTGCTGCTCCACTTGATCACGGACCTGCTGCTGACTTAGCAGAAGTGCAATATCACTTGTTGACTGTCCCTCAAATGGTGTTAAAAAGCTCTGAACCTGCCTAACACCTGAAGTATTCTTCAGTTGATCGATATATTCACTTAACGCAGTGATCGTTGGTTCGTCCCAATAATTCCCTTTAGCTTCTACAGCTACCTGTAATCCATTAATTTCACGCATATCATATGTTTTCTTCATTACATCTGAACCGTAACGAGAATCGTAGCTCGGTGGAAGAACTTCCGTACTCGGCAAATTATATTTAATTTGAGTTAGTGGTGTCATCGCATATATCAATAATGCAGAGATCACAACTACAAAAATAACAGGTCGCTTCATTACAATATTAGCAACTCGTTCCCAGAATTGTGAAGGCTTCTTCCGACGCAAGAATGTAGGAATCACTCTTAATGAGTTAATTTTAGGACCAAGTATAGCAAATAGAGCTAGTAATAATGTATTACCCACGACAACTGATATCGTGACAACGATAATCCCACCTAAACTGAGGGATCGGAAGAAATTAAGATCAATAAACAGCATGCCAAGTAAGCCGATTAATACAGCAATTCCTGAGAAAAAGATAGAATGTCCAGCAGTTTGGCATGTCATTGCAACCGCCTCACGAACTGAAGGTTGACGCTTAAGCTCTTCACGAAACCTGCTTGTTAGAAACAAGGCATAATCAATTCCAACAGCAAGTCCAAGCATGGTCACTAGATTCGGCAAGAAATTAGACAATGAATTATTCTGGGCAATGAAATACACAATGCCTAGCGTTGTCGTTACACTCATCAGTCCAACAACAAGCGGTAATAGTGCACCAACTATCGTACCAAATACGAGTAGAAGTACAATTAAAGCGAGTGGCAAACCGATTAGCTCCGCCTTGAGAATATCTTTCTTACTTGCTTCCTGCATATCATAGAGCGCAGCCATTCCACCTGTGATGTAAACGTTCATACCCTCTGGAGGAGTAAGTGTGCTCTTAATTTCGGGATAATGCTGAAGAGTAGCATCCGTATCTAGATTCATCATCACATCTACTGTCTGTACACCATTATGAGCATCTGCATTCCTAGTCGCAGTGGAGAAGGAAACTTGGTCTACATAAGGGAGCTGTGTTAGCTTATCGAGTGAATCCATAATGGTTTTCTTGTGTGCTTCTTCTGTCAAATTCAATTGATCACTTTCAAATACGAGATTCATGACAGATGCTGGCGTATCTAATTTCTCTTGAATTAGCTTCATTCCAATATCAGATTCACTTCCAATCGGTGTGAACCCATTGTCTTTGAGCAAGCCAGGTGCTTTAGCGGCAAACACCGCAGATCCAGCAAGTATGATTATCCAAAACACCAGAATAAGAAATCTGTATTTGTACATCCAATTACCCCAATGCCAGAATACTCCTTTTTTTGAGACCTCTCTCATTATCCTAATCCCCCTGTATCTAATGATAAGTTATACGATGTACATTTATATAATAACAAAATAACCTGGTTTCCCAGGTTATTTAAAATATTCAAGCCATTTTATTACTAAGCGGATTAACCTCAGTAACCATAAGTGATAAGTTCTTGGATAAATCAATTTCATATGGTGTATGAAGATCTTGTCCATATTCGTCTTTGATTATACGAACAACAGGCCTTTGCAAGTAATCATTGTTTAAATCAATAACAACTCCCACTTCTCCTGTAGATAACGAAACCGTAATCCCAATTGGATAAATAGCTATTTTGTTCCGGAACACTTCCACCTTTTGTCTATCGTAGAGCGTACCTGCATCAGCCATTATGACATCGAGTGCGTAATGTGGAAGCTGAGCTTGCCGATAAACACGATGTGTTGTCATCGCGTCGAATGAATCGATAATCCCAATCCACTGGGCGAAATCGTGAATCTCATTACCTTGTATACCACGAGGATATCCACTGCCATTCATTCGTTCATGATGTTGAAACGCACAATGTGCTGAAAGTAGTGGAATGTTCGCTTCATCCTTTAGCATTTTGTAGCCATATACGGTATGATTCTGAATTTCTTTAAATTCTTCATTCGTTAGCTTATCTGGTTTAAGTAAAATATCCTGTGGAATCTTCATTTTACCAACATCATGAAGTAGAGCGCCCAGTCCTAAAGTAAACAATTCTTCACGTGAATATCCTTGAGAAGCTCCAAGAATGGAAGTGTATACACATACATTCATTGAATGCTGATACAGATGTGAATCCATTACACATATGTTCGTCAACAGAGACATCGCTTCTCTGTGATCGCTAAGGTCGTTCAGAATCATACCGATCAAATTGCGGAATGTTTTACCCAAGTGGCTATACGACGTCCGATTACTCGAATGAGATTCTGTTATCATTTTACGAAAAGAAGAACGAATTTCGACAAGTACCTTGGCTTTCGTTTCCATCTTCAATGGTTCATGAAACTCAATATCATCCGTTCTTGAATCTTGTATATACAGATAGTTTATTCCGTGCGAATAAAGTCTTTTGATCAGATGATCTGATAATTCAACATTTTCTGCTAAAAGAATGACGCCATCTGCACTATAAATATTTTGTTGTAGTCTCATACCATGTGTACACATACTTAATGGCAGTAAACGCATGTCAATTCTCCATATCTTCTTATGTATGTTTTGGTCTCTCTTATACATTCTACTCTAAAAGATTTCAGCATAAGATGCAACGAAAATTATAACAGAACATGGCAGTAATCTTACGAAGAACACGCCATGCCTTGATACAGACATATCTCATTTTCAACCATATTAGCTCTTAAACTATTAACCTTTATACAGCAAATAGACTAAGAAAACCGCCGCAAGCGCAAATCGATAATACGCAAAATATGTCAATTTAAGTTTGCCTACTAATTTAATAAATGTCACAACCGCGAACAGTGCGACAACAAAAGAAACAAAGAAACCAATTGCAAAGAAGGTTACTGTATCTGATGTGAATTGTTCCCAGTTCGTCAGAAGCTTATAGCCAGATGCAGCAAACATAATCGGAATAGCCATAATAAAGGTGAAATCAGCAGAAACCTTACGACTTGCACCTGCAAGCATACCTGCTGCTATTGTTGACCCCGAACGTGAGAAGCCAGGCCATAAGGAAATGATTTGCCAAAGACCGATGTATAATGCTTGTCGATAGGTTAAGTTATCAAGATCATCCGTAACTGGCTTAGTGTGCTTCTTCTTCTCCGCAACAATTAGGAAAATCCCGCCTAGCACAAGCCCGATGAGCACTGTATACGATGAGAATAAGTAAGCATCAATAATATCTTCAAAGAAGAATGCTAGTGCCATCGCAGGAACAATACCGATTAGAATATGAACTAAATTCATTTGGCTACTCTTTACAGGCTGAACGCCAACACGAATACCGAACAAGCTTAATATTCGATTCCAATACACAATTACAACGGCTAATATTGCCCCAAGCTGAATGACGATATCAAATGTTTTAAGCAAAGAGTCTTCGTGTGAAATATTCATCAGTTCCTGCGCTAAGATCATATGACCCGTTGATGATACAGGTAAAAACTCAGTTAATCCTTCTACAATACCAATAATAATAGCTACATAATAATCGTACATAAACGCTCTCCCATTCTATTTAATACTCGAAATCCATCTTGGTTTCTGTGCCTTTTTAAATTCTTCCTTAGATTGAAGTTGATCACTGAGTATATCACGAAGAAATTCAGGCAACAGATATTTGGTACGGAACCCTTTACTTAGAGACATATAGCCAACACCAAAGGTAAACATATCGATTGTACCTATACTATATTCTCGTTCTAGCACTAGGAGATCGTTATTCACAAGAACTTTAACAATTCTGTCCATTGGCAATCTTGATATGTCGTACTCCACATTCAGCCCATCTATACAGAGTGTCCCGAGCACTTCACCCCGAAAACCAAACCCACGAATTTGTTTATGTGTGAATTCAGGAATCAGCGCTTGCTCCAATGCTTCAAGCAGATCCTTGCCTCGTAGTAGATATAGACATGGATTGATTGGACCTGGGCAAATTTCTAATAATTGCCCCCTTGTAACCTTTCCTTGGGGTAAACCTTGCAGGATCTGGCCCGCATTGACAAGTCCAATTTCTGCGCTCGTCCATCGCTTCAGACCATTAGCTAACAAATTTCCTAATTCTGATTCTTCGTACCAATTGATTGCAAGTGAATGATCCAAGAAGGCGATCTCATGCGATAGCTCATTGGCTGCTCTTACCGTATTATCCGCAATGATTTGCGCTACTTCATCATCTAGCGGTAATTGATTTGTTTCAATTAAACAACCTGTAATGCTCTTGATTTGTCTCGAATGATGATCTGATTCATAGTCGATGACAACTTCTCCAATGTATTGACCAAACTTGCCTGCTGCACATAAATGCGTACTACCAACTACCTGCGGCTTAAGTAGAACATGATGTGTATGTCCTCCGAGTACAATATCGATCCCGTTGATTTCTGTTGCCATGCGCTCATCTTCTCGAATGCCTAGATGAGACATAACAATTAGTAAATCAACTTGTGGCCTAAGCTCCCTCACCCAGTGGGCAATACTTACTAGCGGATCGGTGACATCCCAACCAAGCTCTTTATAGAAAGTTTGGAAAGCTGCTGTAACTCCAATAAGCCCAATATTGAGCGAACCCTTACGAACAATCTTGTACGGCTCCATCCAATCTGGTATCGAACCTGTTCTGATATCTCTTATATTGCTACCAATAACGGGAAACTCAGCTCTGTTCAAGTAACAAGTTCGCAGTGACTCTGGTGTGAATGTCAGCCCCTCATTGTTACCAAGGACTGCTGCATCATAACCTGTTGCATTCATCACTTCAACGTTCGCAATTCCACCTGTGCCATCCGTCTCAGGACGCATACGATCCATATGATCACCGATCTCAAGTGTTAATAAATGATCATGGCCAACCTTGTTTCGCATCTGTTTAATATAAGCAGCAATCTGTGGCATCTGTTCAAAATGACTGTGCAGATCATTGGTATGTAATAGAACTAGTCGTTGTGTTTCAAGAGTCATGACCCTACACCTCCATTTACCAGAAGAAAAGAAATAGCTTCATTAGGAAAGCTTAGAGCTATAACTTAACTATATTATTATAACACCGAATGTACCCTCTTCGCATTCAAATGTGATATGCTTTTTACATATTACTAGAAGGAACAGTTCAATCGATACCCTATATTTATGTTCGAAATTAAGGAGACTATTCAATAATGAACCAAAAACATATTACATCTGTTCCTACTCGGTACGCAAGACAAGTTCGTTTCTCAGGAATTGGCGAGCTTGGTCAAAGTAAGTTAAACAATTCACGTGTAGCCATCGTTGGATTAGGTGCACTTGGAACCGTGCTTGCGGACCAGCTAGCACGTGCTGGTGTAGGCTATATTAGACTTATCGATCGTGATTATGTAGAAGTGAGCAATTTGCAGAGACAAATGCTGTATGATGAGCACGATGCAATGGAGATCGCGCCTAAAGCCATTGCTGCAGCCGCCAAGCTGAAGGCTGCTAACTCCCAAATTCAAGTCGACACACATGTCGTCGATTTGAATCCCTTGAATGCTGAACGCTTACTGGACGACGTTCAGCTTATTCTTGACGGATCGGACAATTTTGCCGTCCGTTATCTCATTAACGATGTCGCGCTTAAACTTGGCATACCGTGGATTTACGGTGCTGCAGTTGCTTCACGCGGAGTATCTTTTACGATACAACCAGGGCAGACTCCATGTCTGCGCTGTCTCTTCCCAGATCCGCCAGCTGCTGGCATAGCTGATACTTGCGACACCGCTGGGATCATTGCTCCTGCATCGAATACCGTTGCATCCCATCAAATTGCTGAAGCCTTGAAGCTACTGATTGGTGAAACAAAGCTATTGAACCGTAAAATGTGTCATTTTGATCTGTGGCATAATCACACATATGCAATTGATGTTACGAATGCTAAGAAGCCAAATTGTCCTGCTTGCGGCAAGCAGCAATATGAATTTCTAGATGCGTTGTTCCAAGAGAATACGATTCAATCCTTATGTGGGCGTAATGCTGTTCAAATCCTCCCTCTGAGCAAGACGACACTTACCCTAGAACAATGGGAAAAGAAACTTAAGCCAATCAGTGAAACCTTACTTAATCGATTCCTATTAAAATTCAAACCAACCTCAGAAATTGAGTTCATCATCTTCCCTGATGGTCGAGTCATTATTCAAGGTGTATCAGATCTCGATACAGCCAAAACGTTATATGCCCGTTACTTGGGTATGTAACGTTTTTTTGTCACAATAATCATTGCGATGTAAAGAAGGAACTGATACTATAAAAATTGTAAATATCATATTAATCGATATCTTCGGATATCAGTAAAGGTGAATAGCATGAAAATTAGCATCCTGAATCTTAAATCTGGGGACATACTTTTAGCAGATGTTTATAGCTCAAATGGTCTTCACCTATTATCGGCTTCCACAACACTTGTATCTCAAGATATTTCCTATCTCAAGAAACACCAGGTGGATTACGTTGATATCAAATGGCGTGAAGTACCACAAGCAGTAACTGTACCCGTTCCAAACCTCTCCGATTTTAATTCAGAGGACGAGATCGCCGTTCATTTTTCAAATACCAATTTATCGAATCAGATATCACCTTTCACAGTCGTATCGTTTCATGAAGCAATTGTTGGCGTCAAGGATTTATTTGATCGCGCTGCATTCAATGATCGTATAGATAACTCTAGTGTAAACGCTTCATTCTTGCCGCTAGTGAACAATATTAAACAAGAGAAGGATGTAGTAGGATTACTTCTATCGCTTGGATCTGATGATAACTACACATTCCAGCATTGTGTCCAGGTCGGACTCATTTCTTATTTCCTCGCTGGTTGGTTAAATAAGTCCGAGGAAGAAGCTAAGTTTATCGGTAAAGCCGGTTTCTTACTTGATATTGGTAAAAGTAAGGTTAATCCTACTATACTGAATAAGCCTGGCAGATTAAGTCCGGAAGAATTTGAAGAGGTGAAAAAGCATACTACTTACGGCTACGAAATCATTCTTAATTCCATGCAGGATGAAGAACTTGCCGCAGCCGCTCTACAGCATCATGAGCGTTCAGATGGTTCTGGATATCCAGAAGGTCGAACAGCTGACCAAATCCACCCTATCGCCAAAATTATCGCTGTAGCAGACATCTATAGTGCAATGATCTCCAAAAGAGTGTACTCTGATGATCGCGATCTACTGTACGTACTCAAAGAATTGAATGAAATGAGCTTCGGTAAGCTAGATCCTACAATTGTACAGGTATTCATTAATAATATGCTTCCGAACTTCATCGGCAAGAAGGTTGTATTAACGAGTGGCCAAGTCGGTTCAATCATCATGACGAATCCTACAGATTTCTTCCGACCGCTTATTCAAATAGATGACCAATTCGTAGACATGACCAAACAACGTAATTTAGAAATTCAAAGCATTCTAATGACCTAATATGACTTCTTTCTAAATAAAAAACAGGCTATTCATGAGTATTCAAATACTCGCGGATAGCCTGTACTATTTTCTATACATCAACAGAGGAAATGGGAACATTTTTGTTTTCCAACACAATAATGGAACCAGATTTAGAATTTTCAAACGTCTTAGTATGTATTACCAGTTGAAGGATGTCTTGACAGCATTGCTTTGCTCCTAATACTAGAAGTGGAACACCAATAAAATCAAGTTTTAATCTTCTAGACAAAAGTCCACCTATCGTCATAGCAAATGGTACAGTTGGTGATGTATTAGAATACACAATTGTTTCGTTGCCCTGATATTTATCTTGTAAAACTAGGCTTAAATTTTTCATAGCGGGAATAACAGCCTTTGATGCTCCGTGTCCGATTGTGTAAACAGAATTCCCATTTTCATCAATTCCATGAAAAATGAGCTTTCCCATATCAGAGGTCTTTAATTTGTTGAAATAATCAACGCTTAGAATCTCTTCTTTGGTAAGTTTTCGCTTAACAGGCAATTTATTTAGATGGTATGCAGCTGCTAGTGATGTCGTATGTGTTCCACCATAATCATTATATATGTAAATCATATAATCATCCTTTATGCTTGTTTCATTGCATTATTATCACCATTTATTGAGTTACTTATCCGATAAAGAATCGTTAGTTGAACAAACAAAGGGACAAATAGTCGCAAGCACTCAGTGATTCCCCTATAATAATGGTCGCAGATACTAACAAAAGGTTTGAAAGGATCGCGAGAATAATAGGTGGTCCTTTTCTTTTGCATAAACTTAAATAGGTGAATACCCTGTGCTTTCATCCAATCAAAACATTTTCTTAGACATATTATATTTTAGTTGGAAGGAAAGGGGGTTTTCGCATGGGAGGCTTTGGAGAGCATCATCACAATATGTTCACTTCCACAGGTGCAATTTTGGTTCTTTTTATACTTTTAGTTATTATCACTAGATCATTTTTGTTCTAAGAGTTATCCAGTAAGAAGGATGTAATCCGCCGACTACATTTATTTCTCTCATAGTATCTTCTCTTTCACATAATCATCATAGTCACTCCTAACCGAGTGGCTCTTTATGTTTCCTTGTGGAGGTCTAATCCCCCACCTGCCGAAGCGAGTGGTGAATGAATTATTGAATAGGTCGTCCAGAAGCTTTCCAAACAGTTCTTTAGCGTAAACTTAAACAGATGAATACCCTATGCTTTCATCCAATCAAAACAATTTCTTGGACATATTATATCTTAGATTGGAGAAAAGGAGGGATTTCGTATGGGTGGATGTCGTGAAGAAATACGTGAAGAAAGATGTGAAGAAAGACGTGAAAATATTTTTACATCTACAGGTGCTATTTTGGTTCTTTTTATCCTTTTAGTTATTATCACTCAATCATTTTTGTTCTAAGAGTTATCCAGTAAGAAGGATGTAATCCGCCGGCTACATTTATTTCTCTCATAGTATATGCACTCTAACATGATTATCATAGTCACTCCTAACCGAGTGGCTCTTTATGTTTCCTAGTGGTGGTCTAATCCCCCCACCTGCCGAAGCCGGTGAAATATAAAATACGTGTCCGAGAGACTTGGACACGCAAGCGTGAAAGTCACAACGGACACGTATTTAATACAGAAAGTAGGGCTAACCGATCGAGCCTTCCATTTCAAATTTAATTAAACGGTTCATCTCTACAGCGTATTCCATTGGTAATTCTTTCGTAAATGGCTCGATAAAGCCCATAACGATCATTTGTGTTGCCTCTGCTTCCGTCATACCACGGCTCATTAGGTAGAACAATTGATCTTCAGATACCTTGGATACAGTTGCTTCATGCTCAAGTGTGATGTTATCGTTCTTGATTTCATTGTAAGGAATCGTATCTGAAGTGGATTGATTATCAAGAATGAGTGTATCACACTTGATGTTCGATTTAGCTCCTTCAGAATCACGACCAAATTGTGCTAGACCGCGGTAAGTTACTTTACCACCATGTTTAGAAATCGACTTCGAGATAATCGTTGATGTAGTGTCCGGTGCAAGATGGTGAATTTTAGCTCCTGCATCTTGATGCTGGCCTTTACCTGCAACAGCGATCGATAATACAGTACCTTTGGCGCCGCGACCCTTAAGAATAACGGCTGGGTATTTCATTGTTAGCTTCGACCCGATGTTACCATCTACCCATTCCATCGTTGCATTCTCTTCAGCAACCGCACGCTTCGTTACGAGGTTATAAATATTCGGTGCCCAGTTCTGGATCGTTGTGTAACGAGCACGAGAATTCTTCTTACAAATGATCTCAACAACTGCGGAGTGCAGGGAATTCGTTGAGTAGATTGGAGCCGTACAGCCTTCAACGTAATGCACAAAGCTGTCTTCATCCGTAACGATCAACGTGCGTTCAAATTGTCCCATATTCTCAGAGTTAATACGGAAGTACGCTTGAAGTGGCACTTCACATTTAACACCCTTAGGAACATAGATAAAGCTACCACCAGACCATACCGCTGAGTTAAGCGCAGCAAACTTATTATCACTTGGTGGAACAACTGTACCGAAGAATTTACGGAATAGCTCAGGGTATTCGCGCAATGCAGAGTCTGTGTCAGTGAAGATAACCCCTTGATCCTCAAGCTCCTTTTGCATGCTATGGTAGACAACCTCGGACTCATACTGTGCAGACACACCTGCCAAATACTTTTGTTCTGCTTCAGGGATTCCTAATTTATCGAATGTTTCTTTAATCTCAGTTGGAACCTCTTCCCATGTCTTACCTTGCTTCTCAGATGGTTTAACATAGTACTGAATGTCATCAAAATCTAGATCATCCATATTACCGCCCCATGTTGGCATCGGCATAGAATTGAAAATGTCTAGCGATTTCAATCGGAAATCCAGCATCCAATCAGGTTCACCCTTCATCTTGGATATTTCTGCAACGATCTCACGAGTTAGACCTTTTCCTGATTGGAAAATAGATTTGTGTTCATCGCGAAAACCATATTTATAATCTTCCATTTCTGGCATTTGCTTGGCCATTGATTATCCCTCCTATGCTTTTGTTTGTTGATCAATGCCTTTGCGTAATGCGTTCCATGCTAATGTCGCACATTTGATACGAGCAGGAAATTTACATACGCCTGACAGAGCTTCAATATCTTCATATTCGAACTCTACGTCTTCACCCTTCATCATACTAGAGAAATCGTTTACTAGTGCAAGAGCGTCTTCGAGTGTTTTTCCTTTAACTGCATCCGTCATCATGGACGCTGACGACATTGAGATAGAGCAGCCTTCACCGTCATATTTAGCAGCTACAACAATTCCATTCTCAATTTGCATTTGAAGCGTAATTTTATCACCACAGGTTGGATTGTTCAGATCAACTGTGATCGAATCTAAACTCTCAAACTTCCCGCGATTATGCGGATGCTTGTAATGATCCATTATTACGCGGCGGTATAAATCATCTAGTTGCATAATCGAAGTACTCCTTTGTTTTATTTAGAGCCGATACCAGCAAATCGATTTCAGCTTCTGTGTTATACAGGGCAAAGCTTGCACGTGCGGTTGATGACACTTTAAGCCAGCGCATAAGCGGTTGACAGCAGTGATGTCCTGCACGAATTGCTACCCCTTCAGCGTCTAGAACAGTCGATACATCATGCGGGTGAATATCGAATAAATTGAAGGTTACAAGCCCAGTCCGATTGGCCTTAGGACCATATATAGTAACGCCCTCAATTTCCGACAGTCTCGCTTCTGCATAAGCTGCAAGCTTGTGATCATGCTCAGCAATGGCATCCATTCCAATATCTTCTAAGAAGTCTATTGCTGCGCCAAGTCCAATCGCTCCTGCAATGATCGGCGTACCTGCTTCGAAGCGCGCCGGTGCATCTTTCCATGTGGAATCAAATAGTTCAACGGTATCAATCATCTCACCGCCAAATTCAATCGGCTCCATGTTGTTAAGCAAAGCCTTTTTACCGTATAATACCCCAATACCTGTAGGTCCACACATTTTGTGCCCTGAGAAAGCATAGAAGTCGCAATCAAGCTCTTGCATATTGACTCTCATATGCGGTGTGCTTTGTGCTCCATCAACGACCATAACAGCACCATGCCGATGTGCAATGGCAGCAATCTCACGAACCGGATTAATGCATCCAAGTACGTTAGATACATAGGTTACAGATACAACCTTCGTGCGATCTGTAATTACAGACTCGATGTCAGTTAATGAAATCGTACCATCAGTTTGCAAGGGAATGTACTTAAGTGTTGCTCCAGTCGCCTTGGCAACTTGTTGCCAAGGGATTAAGTTAGCATGGTGTTCCATTGGCGTGATAACAATCTCATCGCCTTCCTTGCAATGTGTTCGGGCATATGAGCTTGCTACAAGGTTCAACGCAGTTGTTGTACCACGTGTGAACACAATCTCTTCCTCGGAAGAAGCGCCAATAAATCTAGCTACCTTCTCGCGTGCTGCTTCATAAGCATCTGTCGCTCGTGAACCGAGTGTATGTACACCGCGATGTACATTAGAGTGATCCGTTTCTTCATACCGCTTCATCGTTTCAATGACAGATATTGGTCGTTGAGATGATGCACCGCTATCTAAATAAACAAGTGGATGACCGTTTATCTCTTGATTCAAGATTGGGAACAATTTGCGGATTTCTGAAACGTTCATTGTCCAAGCTTCCTCTCAATTAATTTTTGCAATGCCGTTTGAATCGCTTCAACTGGTATTTCTGCAACAACTGGTGCAAGGAAACCATAGATGATTAAACGGTGTGCTTCATCGCGGGAAATACCGCGTGACATCATATAATGAACCTGTTCTGGATTGACTTGACCTACGCTCGCTGCGTGTCCTGCTTTAACATCATCTTCATCGATAAGTAAAATTGGGTTCGCATCGCCACGTGCAGCTGGACTTAACATCAGCACTTTCTCTGTCTGCTGACCATTTGCACCAGTCGCACCCTTCTCAATTTTGGTTATGCCGTTAATAATGGCAGTTGCCGACTCACGCATAACAGCACGCGTAATCATATCACTGCTCGACATTTTACCGATGTGAGTTGCACTTGTGGTAATGCTTAATTTTTGTTCGCCTGAACCTACACAAACAATTTTGGTATCTGAGTTTGAGCCTTTACCTGTCAAGATCGCTTTGGTATCTGACATTCCGTTACCTTCACTCATATCACCGACAACAAAATTAACAGTAGCATCTTGTTCTACGTTCGCACGACGATAAGTTAGATCAATCACATTGTCGCTAAGTCCATGAACAGAAGCGACATTTACATTAGCGCCTGCTCCTACAACTACTTCTACTACTCCGTTATGCGTAAGCTTCGTGCCACTGTTATCACCAATGGATAAGTAGTTTTCGACATAGGTTACCGACGAGTTAGCTTCAGCAACAATCAATACATGTGGTGAAAATCTCGCTGCACTATCTTCTGATAAGAAGATCGCTTGAAGAGGAATGGATACATTCACATTCTTAGGCACATATAGAAACACGCCACCGCTCCATAGAGCAGTGTGAAGTGCTGTCAATAAATTCTCGTCTTTACGGACAACAGACATAAAATGTTTACGTACGATCTCTCCATGACTTTGCAATGCTGATCCTAGATCTGTGAAGACTACACCTTGTGCAGCTAAATCTTCAGCAAGATTGCTGTAAACTGCATCTGAATCACGCTGTACGATTACATTGTCATTCGTAACTAGCGATTGCGCTAATTCTGGCAGGCTATCAATAGAAGTAATAGGTGTTACGGATTTATATGAACCGTAAGCATGTACATCCCAACGGTCGATTCTTGTTTTCTCTAGTTTTGGTAATTCCAACGATCTAGCAAGGTCAGAAGCTTCTGTACGAAGAGCAGTCATCCATTCGGGCTCGCCCTTAGCTTGTGACAATTCAGTAACTGTCGCCAGATCAATCGGAAGAATGGTTTGTTCAGTCATGTGTATTCCTCCTATAAGTCTTATTATCTTGGCGCTTTAGTGTTCATTGGAACTTTGAACTCTTCTTCATCCTGACCAACTGTTTCATCAACTATGCCTAGTTCTTCCTTAATCCAGTCATAACCTTCGTTCTCTAGACGTTGAGCTAATTCAGGACCACCTGATTTAACAATGCGTCCTTGCATCATAACGTGAACAAAATCTGGCGTAATATAGTTCAGTAAGCGTTGGTAATGTGTAATGATCAGGAACGCACGATCTTCACTACGGATCGCATTAACACCGTTAGCTACGATACGAAGTGCGTCAATATCAAGACCAGAGTCAATTTCATCAAGAATGACAACTCTAGGCTCAAGCAACATCATTTGTAAAATTTCATTACGCTTCTTCTCGCCGCCAGAGAAACCTTCGTTTAAATAACGATGAGCAAATTCAGGGTTCATTTCAAGCTCTTTCATTTTAGCTTCCATTTGACGAATGAAACGAATTAATGAAATTTCATTTCCTTCTTCGCGGCGAGCGTTAATTGCAGAACGCAAGAAGTCTGAATTCGTTACACCTGTAATTTCACTTGGATATTGCATCGCAAGGAATAGACCAGCACGTGCTCTTTCATCAACTGCCATATCAAGGACATCTTCACCATCAAGTGTAATTGATCCTTCCGTCACTTCATATTTGGGGTGCCCCATTAATGTTGAGGCAAGTGTACTTTTACCTGTACCGTTAGGTCCCATGATAGCATGTACTTCGCCGCCCTTTATATCAAGGCTTAAACCTTTAAGAATTTCTTTACCTTCTATTTGTGCTTTAAGATTTTCAATCGTTAATCTGGGTGAATTTGACATGAATATGACCCTCCACTATTTCAATTATATTTTCAACTTAATAATCATTCTAATTTGATTATCAGTGATTCTCAATACATATAAGTTTATTATATATCTAATACAAAAATCAATAAAGACCATTTTTCAATATTCTATGACATTTATCACATATTTTTTTATGAAATTATTGTTTGATTATTTATAATATTTTGTAATATTGATTACAAAACGCTTGTCCACCTTGTATTTGAATCGAGATAAAGTGAGCTAACAGCTTGACTTAGCTCACTCACATCTATCTTCGTTCTTCCTTTATTCATCCATTACTATTGTTCCTGATCCAGCATTTTAAGTATAGCTTCTCGTCCTGTTACGCCTGGTACGATACCTAGCGTCTCCGCTGTTCGAGTAACTGATTCTAATTGTGCATCCATCAAATCATCTATCGTACGTACACCAATTGCTCTTGCGGCAATAATCTGACGATCATTAAGTCGCTCATTTAATAAGTCGATATCGAGAGCTCCGCACATAATATAGCCAATTTTCGTCGTAACGACGATCAATGTAGTCTTGGGCAGCTTAACTTCGATCGCAATCGCAGTACGACCATCCAAATCAATTGACTCCGTATGAATCATGTAGTTGCACATCCTTTACTGTCAGAATTCAGTTTTACCGCATTATATGCCGTTAAACCCAAAACAGTTCAAAATAATGAACTTACTGCTAACTCATACTTTTGACTCATTTTTTCACGAATCATGTCATGTTATATTAAATCTAAAGTCATGCAAATTATATTTATTTATCAAATAACTGGATTAAGGTAGTGGAAAAGTCATGGGTTCTAAACAAAACAATGCTAAATCCGGTCATTTATTCTCCGTTGAAATATTACTAGATGAATTATCTAACGGACTTGCTTTGGAAAAATTATTACAGACACTTAACAGTTCTGAAGTGATCAAAGATTACAAAATCGTTTCCGGTATTGAACTAGGCAAACTAATTGAATTAAATCAAGACAAGGAGCAGCAGTTTCAACCTATTGCTGAACCCATTAGAGCAGTTTCAGTTAAACCCAAGATCGTAAGCAAAACGATTGCACCTAAACCTAATTATACACCATCCCCATCCTCTAACAGCTGGATAAATCAGGTTGATCAAATGAAGAATGATAATACCCTCGTTCGGGTGATTATTTTACAAGCTAAGGGCTTGAAATTCGATATTCCATGTAGAATTATTCATTATTCACCTGAAGAACAGACCCTAACCGTCTATCATGTAGATGAAAAGAAGGTATTTACTTATAAATTCAATGAAATAGAAGATATTTATATTACCTAATAAATCAGGCCGCTAACCATAACGTTAGCGGCCTGATTTATTATTTTCGAGCAATAAGCCCATTTGATCTGATGGAATCGGCGGAGAAAACAAGTAACCCTGCACTTCATCGCATTGATTTTCTCGTAGAAAATGGAGCTGTTCATCCGTCTCTACTCCCTCAGCAATTACCTTCAGATTGAGCTGTCTTGTCATAGCGATAATCGTTGAAACAATAGTGGCATTATTATTATCTAATAACATATCATTCACAAAAGAACGATCAATTTTTAACTTGTCAATTGGAAATTGCTTGATATAGGACAAGGAACTATAACCAGTTCCAAAGTCATCCATTGCCACTTGTATACCTAGCTCTTTCAATTCCATTAGCCACGCAGAGGCATTTCCAACATCCATCGTCATACTTTCAGTAATTTCAATTTCTAAATATGCTGGTGCAAGTCCTGTTTCAACGATAACATTCAAAATCTTATTCTTGATATTAGGTTCAGTAAATTGTCTCATGGATAAGTTAACGGATACTGGAATATGTAGAAAACCATTATCCTGCCACTCTTTATTCTGTCTACATGCTTCATACATTACCCAGTCCCCGAGTGGAACGATTAACCCAGATTCCTCGGCGAATGGTATAAAATCTTTCGGCGGGATCATACCTCTTTCGGGGTGCAACCAACGAACCAAGGCTTCCATCCCAATAATCTTACCGGTAGTAATATCAACTTGTGGTTGATAATGTAGAATAAATTCTTTATTGATTAGTGCATGGCGGAATTCATTCTCCATCTTAAGTCGCTGTATCGAATAAGATTCCATATCAATATGAAAAACTTGAATTTTACTTTTCTCTTTGGCCCTTGTCAAAGCAATGTTTGCACTCTTCATCAGACTGTCTGCATTTTCATTCTCATCTAATTGCATTACAATCCCAATACTAACTGAGATATATACTTCCTGCTGATCCACGACAAACGGCTGCTCCATAACACCTATAATCGTTCGCGCTAGCTCCATTGCATGATCTAAATCATTCATATTAGGGTAGCAAAATAAAAACTGATCCCCCTCAGACCTTGCAAGTAAATCATTCTCTCCAATACAGCGCATAAACCGTTCTGCCATCTGTAATAAAACGATATTCCCATATTCGAATCCAAACGATTCGTTAATAATTCTGAATTCATCCACGTCTGCAGAAAATACAGCTAATTGACGATTATCTTGCTTTGGAACTCGTAACAAATTGCTTAATTGTTCTTTGAACAATTGTCGATTTGGTAATCCTGTCATATCATCATAGAAGGACATATGCCGTATATGTTCATCAAACCGCTTACGTTCGGTGACATCTTCACAAATGAATAAATACCCATTCGTACTTTCATTAAGAGCTACAGGCACCGTTAAAGCCTTGAGGTCTACTCTCGAACCCATTTTGTGACGTAACGCAGTGATGTAGTTAGTTGTCCCTGTGTTTAATTTTTTATGGAGATTATGGGTCATAACTGTTACATATTCCTCCAAAGCAAAGGAAATAATCGGTGTATTAATTGCCTCCTTTGTTGTATAGCCTATCGTTTGTTCAAAAGCGGTATTTAAACGAATTACATTTCCAAGCGAATCAAGTACAGCAATCCCATTCGTACTATTCATAAATAAAGAATCAAACAAACATGCACTAATCCCATCCCTATTCAAGGGTTTACCTTTATTCGAGCTTTTTTTTTTGAATAAAAAAATAATGAATACGATAAAGATGATCCCGCAGCAGAATCCATACGTCCAAGTCACAACTATTCCTCCTAGAGATCAGCCCAGTTCTTGTTCTACTCGCATATTTTCTACATTTACAATCATTTTTCCTGCTTATAAAACAATATTTTATAATAAAATAGATTATTTTCAATAAACTTGTCGTATTTTATCGAATAATTAGACATTTTTTTCAAGGACCATTGTTATGTTATTTGCATCGTTCGCCACCATTTCTATGTATGAGGTCTCATTGTGATCATATACTTAAATAACTACAACTGCTGTGATCAATTCGAGGGTTTTGGATAAATTTAAATTTTATGAATAGAAATAAGGCAAGCCCACGGATAGTGGACTTGCCTTTGTATTTTTACACCTATCTGGTTTAATCAATCGCAGCAACAATTGCATTATGAAAGTAATCCCGAAGTCTAACAACAGATTTGGATCTCCCCAAGTGTACTCGGTTCGTTAGTATGACTGCAGCCAGTTCATTCACAGGATCAATATATAAGCTTGTACCTGTGTATCCTGTATGTCCATATGCTGCTGGGGATAATAAGTCGCCAGATGCATCGTATGGATCACCCTGAAGAGCCCAGCCTAGTCCACGTCTTCCAATCGGAAGATGATTTGTCCTTGGTACGGTAGCAGCTTTAATGATGGAGCGCGAAAGAATGAAATGTCCACCTGACTGTCCGCCTTCTAACCACAAACTAGCATAACGAAGTAAGTCCTCAGCTGTCGAGAACAGCCCCGCATGTCCGCAAATCCCTCCCATTGCTCTAGCATTCTCATCATGAACGACTCCGTGAAGATAATCACCTGTTACTGTATCAAATTCGGTTGCGGCTATACGAGATTTAGGACGATCAGACATACAAAAACTGCTATCACTCATCCCTAATGGTTCGAACAAATAAGTTTGTGCGGCTTGATCCAAGGTCATCCCTAGTAACTTACTAATTATTTCTCCTAGTAAAATGAACCCTAAATCACTGTATACCATTTGTTTGCCAGATTCATTCTGCAAGGGACACTCATAAATGAAGCTCATGATCTTGTCACGACTCCATCCATGCGTATGTAGATCATAGAAAGGTGCCAGACCAGATGTGTGCGTGAGTAAGTGTCCAACTGTAACATGCGCTTTATTGTTAACCCCAAACTCAGGTAAGAAAAGCGCAACTGTATCCTTCAGCCTTACTCTGCCTTGGTCAATCAACATCAGAATTAATGGCAATGTTACAACAACCTTCGTTAGTGAAGCACAATCATAAATAGTATCATAATCGACATCACATTGTTCCTTGTCTGTATACAACGTAGAGCCGGCTGCAAACCTGATAAGCTTTCCTTTTCTCATCACCATAGCTACAACAGAAGGTGTTACCTCTCTAGCTATCTCCGTTCGAATGACATTCCACGCATGTTGTAGCCTTGTATGAGATAAACCCATCGCTTCAGCTGCTTGATCGTCACAATGTTCTACCACTCGCTATCACTCCCATACAGAATCAATTCGAGTATTCACTAAATTTACACTTCACTACTTATTACTCAGTTACTTTATCAACAGATTTAATTCGCTCATAGAGAAAATCCACGACGTGTACAGCCTTCATCTGATTAGATAGTTGCTTTCTTTCGATTCCAAGCTGCATTTGAAGTAGACAGCCCGGATTACTTGTCAGTAAATAATGAGCTCCTGTTTCTTTCACATGCTCCATTTTGTGATCTAGAATTTGTAATGACATGTCCGGCTGGACAAGGTTATAGATTCCTCCAGACCCACAGCATGTGTCTGCACCTTGCAGCTCGACGAAATTCACATTTGCTACACGCGAAATCAAATTCCGAGGCGCATTGCCTGCCTTCATGACGTTCCGCAAATGACATGAATCCTGATAAGTAATTGTAATAGATTCATTCGAATGTATAGCGAATTCAGGAATACGCCCCTTCTCTAGCACCAGTTGACTAACATCGCGTACATTTTCTGCAAATTGTTTAGCTAAATCTGCATAGACTTCATCATCATGTAATAAATGACTATATTCTACAAGAAGTGCACCACAACCTCCTGCATTTGAAATAATATAATCAACATTCGCCTCTTTGAACACTCTAATATTCTTCCTGGCAAGCTCCTTAGCTTGGTCAAGCTCTCCACTATGAGCATATAAGGCTCCGCAGCAATTTTGCGTTTCAGGTATAACAACATCGAAGCCTGCTTCTGATAGAAGTTTAACTGTATTCATATTCGTCTGTACAAATAGAACATCCATGATACAGCCTCTAAACATACCAACTGTAGCAATTGGTTTGCCCTTAGCTGGATAGAACGTACCTAATTGCTCTACAACTCCCTTAGATGATGCATCAGGCAAAATCGTTTCCATCTGCTTGACATGCTCTGGGAAAATACGCATGAACCCAGATTTACGCAGGATCCAGCGTAATCCAGAGCGTTGATAGGTTTTCATACCAAAACCAACAACTCGCACTCGATTTTGATAAGGAAAGACATGCTTAAACGCAATCGATCTCGCAGATTTCACCCAAAAGCGGTGCTCAGCATCAACCTCAATCGCATCTCTAGTGTGTTCAAGCAACTGACCGTACTTTACATCTGCAGGACACACAGGTTCGCAGGCACGGCAGCCAATACATAAATCCATTTGGGCACGAAATGAATCATCAGGCTCCATGATCCCATCAACTACTGCCTTCATTAAAGCAATTCGTCCACGTGGAGAGGCAGCTTCATAACCTGTTTCCTTAAATGTCGGACAAGCAGCCTGACAGAATCCACAGCGCATGCAATTCGTCAGTTCATCATAGTTCAGCGATATCTTCATTCGTTCAGCTAGTTGTTGACTAGTTGCATTAGCAATTTGGGGCTTAACTGATGTATTCGCTGTACTCATTGCTGAACCACCACTCTCTTACGTGATTGCTTGGCAAATATTTTGCCAGGATTCATAATGTTATTCGGATCGAATGCTCGTTTGATTCCTTTCATAACCTCAATGCCTGCAGCTCCAACCTTCCATTCAAGGTAAGGTGCCTTGACCATACCAACACCATGCTCGCCAGTAATCGTGCCTCCAAGACGTATCGCTGCTTCGAATATTTCCTCGAACGCCTGCTCAACTCGGTGAATTTCTTCCTGATCACGAGCATCTGTTGTACAGGTTGGGTGTAAATTCCCGTCACCTGCATGACCAAAAGTGCATATTGGAACATTGTATTTCTTTGCAATTTTATTGATCTCAATAACCATATCGGCAATTTTAGAGCGAGGTACTGTCGCATCCTCAAGTATAGTTGTAGGTTTAATTCGTGCTAGTGTAGATAAAGCAGATCGGCGTGCTTTCATCAAATTCTCAGCTTCTTGAGCGGTAGTTGCTACCTTAACATCGGCTGCATTCTGATCACGGCATATCCGAATCATCGCTTCAATATCTTGATTCACACTATTCTCATCTACACCATCCTGCTCGATTAGGAGTACCGCTTCCATATCGGTTGGCAATCCAATTTTATTGAATTCCTCGACAACTACAAGTGTTGGATTATCGATAAATTCCAGTGTAGCAGGGATAATCTGATTCCCTATAATTTGACTAACCGTTCTAGCTGCATCATGAATGTCCTTATACATGGCTAACATCGTCTTCTTATATTTGGGAGCAGGTAACAGCTTCACAATAGCTTCCGTAATAATCGCGAGTGTTCCTTCAGAACCGACTAATAGCTTCGTCAGATCATATCCTGCAACATCTTTATATAGCTTACCGCCAGTCCGTATGATTTCTCCTGTTGGTAGAACAGCTTCGAGTCCTATAACATAATCTTTGGTTGTACCGTACTTAAGTCCTCTAAGTCCTCCCGCACATTCCATGATATTACCTCCGAGAGTCGAGATAACCATACTACTAGGATCAGGTGGATAAAATAGTCCTATTCGCTCAACAGCTATATGAAATTCCTTTGTATTTAGTCCTGGTTGAAAGGTTGCTGTTAGATTATCTGTGTCGATTTCGAGTAACTTATTCATTTTGTTCATCACCATAACAATCCCACCTTCTACTGGAATCGTCCCGGCACATAAGTTACTACCTGCTCCTCTACCAATTACAGGGATAAGATGCTCATTTAGAACTTTAAGAATGCTAGAAACTTGCTCAGTGGAAGCTGGAAAAATAACGCCATCGGGTAGTTGTTGATACATAGGAGTTGCATCATAAGAGTACGCAACAAGTGCTTCCATATCATTCTTAAAATTGGCTTCACCAACAATATTTCGAAGTTTCTGACTTATTAAGGGATCAAGCATGATTATTACCTCCGCGACGTTAATAATTGATCAGGTGATCAGATGACTTTTACAATAGTATAGCGTATGATTGAATAGATGTATATTCATTTGGCGGAGGTTCTTATGACGTTTAACGTAATCAAACCCCAAAAGGGCTCAGAAATTGTCAGACAGCACTTACACAATCAAATTCTTACTGGAGAGTACCCTCCTGGCAGTCGACTCCCAACCGTCGTTGATCTAGCAAGTGGCTTTACCGTAGGGCGTTCTACGATCCGCGAAGCACTTAGCGCACTTAAAGCGATGGGATACATTGAGATTCGTCATGGAGGCGGTACTTTCGTGAGTAAAGAACTGCCAAGCGAAGAAGACCCGAATCGAATCGTATTTACCACTCAGACAGAATCATTAAAAGAAGTAATAGAAGCACGTAAATATATTGAGACTGGCTGCGCTGCACTAGCCGCAGAAAGACATACGGCAGAAGATTTAGAAGCATTGGAACAAATTACCCAGCTTATGATTCATTCCGTTGGAGATGAAGAACAGAGTGAAAAGGCTGATGTTGAGTTTCATTTACAAGTTGCTAAATCCAGTCATAATCATCTCATGATTCATCTGATGGAGTCTCTCAACCAGCGCATACAAGAAAGCATAAGTGAATCTAGAAGATTATGGTTCTATAGTGAACGTGCTAATTCGGAGCGTTTGCTAGCTGAGCATCTTTCGATCTATGAAGCCATCAAATCGAAGGATGCTACACTTGCAGCAGATATCATGATGCAGCACTTAGCTAAGGTTGAGATGGTTGTAAAGAAATTTCTATAGAGTGCCGGATTTATACCGCTCTAAGCGATATACGATCAAGAAATATGGTAGTGGGCAGCGATCGGCAGGACAATCCGTCCACGCAACGTCCACCACCAGCAGCACTATTAAACCTTTTACTTAATAATGTCAATGATAGATTCTTTTGGGCTATTGTTTTATAATGATTCTGTTTACCACGTTATTTGTTAATTTGAAGGGAAGGTAAGTATGAACAAGCTCAAACTATTTATGAAAGCGTCACGAGTACAGGTCGTTCCAATCATGCTTATTCCCGTGATACTCGGAGCACTAGGATCTTATGTTTGGGAAGGTGTCTTTCATCCGATTCTATTAGTCATCACACTAATTGGCTCTGCTGCCGCACACCTTTTCTCCAATATGATAAACGATTTATGGGATTATCGTAGTGGTGTAGATGTTGCTGCTAAGGAAATGAAAGGATCCATTTCTACTAATTCTGGTTTTCTAGCTAACGGGACGATGAAGGAAAGTACATTCGCACAACTTACTTGGATGCTATTTGGCATAGGCGTGTTAAGTGCCATTATATTATGTATCACCAGTGGCCCATGGGTCATTGTTTACGGTGGACTCGGCGGATTTATTGCCTATTATTACGTTGCACCACCCCTTCGCCTTGGATATCGTGGTAAAGGATATAGTGAAATTGCAATCCTACTCTCGTTTGGTATACTACCGATTGTAGGTTCTTATTACGTACAGACAAGTACCTTTGATTACCGTGCAATACTCTTATCCTTACCGATTGGTTTGTTAACAACACTCATCTTGTTCAATCATCACTTTCTTCACTGGCAAGCGGACAAGCAATCGGGTAAGAATACACTTGTTGTTGTTTGGGGAGAAGACAGAGCACTTCGATTCTCTAAGTTCTTACTCTTCCTTGCCTATGCTACTCTCTTGCTGTGTATCGTACTCGGCATATTACCGCTATATGCACTAATTGCCTTCATTACCGTAATTCCGCTCTATCTAACATATGGGAGATTGAACCGAAGTAATCGCGCTCTTGGCTTTCTGCCTCTGATGAAGGCATCTCTTCAAGCAACGATTCGCTGTGGAGCCATCATGATGCTATCACTTATTATTCAAGGTCTGATTCAATAAAATAATTCATCGAAGAAGGAGTCATCATTATGGAAAAACAATTAATTATCGGTGATTTTGATACAATTCTTAACGAGGGTCAAGTGTGGAAAATAGGTGGTTTTAAGCTTCCTGACGGATCGTTCTGGGAATATCGTGAACCAAATGCAGTCGTTATAGTTCGTAACGGAATGTTGTACGTGCGTGCTCCACTTAGTCGCCAAAACAATCAGATTCAAATTCTAGATAATGCGAAACACATGTATTATTCTGTAGAAGAAATTGAAGTGCCTGAGCAAGGAGAAGTTAGCTTTGAGCTTCAGATTCGTGCCAAATCGAAGAATACGACACCGAACGATTTATATGATGGTTATGTTTCTCTGAATTTACTTGATTTCACAACTGGGGGCGCGCTTGATTTCTTTGCTGGAAATGATAAATATGCGAGCGTCTATGCCGTTCTACCTTTCCCTGGTGTTGAAGTGCCTGAAACAGATAAGACGAGATTCTTCTGTATTTTTAAAGAAGGTACAAACTTCAAGGCTGGTGAATTCAACACATACCGAATCACTTATCACCGTGGTAATGATGAAGTTGTGTTCTATCTCAATGGTGAAGAAATTCGCCGTGAGAAGAATGTTCCAATTAAGTTTAATAAATTCACGATTGCGCTTGGCATCATGACAGAGAAAGATTTAACACCGCAAGGCAGTGTCTCCATTCATGGTCAAACGGTAATCGCTGAGTATTCGCCAGTAACAGTTACGATTAAAGAAAATAAGCTGGATAACAAAACAGATAACAAAGCTAAATAATCAAGTTAGATTAAACAATAAATAACGTACAGCCTGAGGGTATCCATTAGAGATGCTTTCAGGCTGTTTTTTCGTTAAACCATTTTCTCTTATAGTCGTATCTGCTTTAGTTTAACCGTATAATGAAAGTAAATATTTGAATTATTAGATTATCATAAACATGTTGAATAGATGACTAATGAGTCAAGTAGGAGGCTTAATGATGAGCAAACTGATTGACCGCTTACTTAAAGGCTACGGTAAAAAACTGATATCACTCCATTCGTGGAATGGGTGGATTATCGTTATTTTAACACTATCTGGACTCATACTCGTTGGTGGATTTTGGCGTGGATTTCTCGGTGAGGGTAGGGTCTGGATCAAGTGGCTTCATATTATTGTCGGACTTGCTTCCATTCTTCCTGTCATCTACTATTTATTGCTAGCAGGGCAGCATTGGAAGAAATTGAAGCGAAAGCCATGGCAGCGATATAATGTACTTGTCGTGCTTTTTCTGCTACTCGGTTGGTTTGGATCGGGTGTTCTATTATGGCAATTCAGAGCAGTTGGTCCAGGTGTATCGAACGCTGCGCTCAGCATTCACGATTTGTTAACCTGGATCGGTCTTCCTTATATCATTTACCACTCCATCTCGCGCGCCAAGTGGCTCAAGGAACCGATCCGTCGTACGATAGTCATAGATCCCAAAGATAATGTATTCCATCCTGCTAGTAAGCCTCAGCCCGTATATACGCGCAGAGCATTTCTTCGTGGCGCAATCGGAATTGGATTAGCTGTTACGATCGGTCCTTCTTTTCTAAAATGGTTAAGCAATTCATTTGTAGGTATGGGGAGTAACCAAATAGAAAAATTGATCAGGAGCGATGCAAACCTACTTATTCCAGCACCACAGCCATTACCCTCATCCTCAGTTCCAATAGGCGGGGGAGCTAGAGGGCAATTTCGAATCTATACCGTTACACCGATTCCCGTATTCACGAACGATAATTGGTCTTTCACAATAGATGGGCTTGTAGAAAATTCATTCAAGTGGAACTGGAAACAGTTTAATGAACTTACGCGTACCGTACAAGTTAGTGATTTTCATTGTGTAACCGGCTGGTCCGTATATAGCAATACATGGGAAGGCATACCCTTGAAGGATTTGTTGAAAAAAGCTGGTGTCAAGGCTAATGCAAAGACAGTGAAACTATATTCAGGCGATGGCGTATATACCGATTCATTAACACTTGATCAAGCCATCATGGATGATGTGATCGTAGCCGTTATGCATGATGGAAAACCAATTCCAAGTGATCTTGGTGGCCCAGTGCGATTAATCGTACCCAAAATGTATGCGTACAAATCTGTCAAATGGTTAAATCGTATCGAACTCATTCCAGATGAACATGTTGGGTACTGGGAACAAAGAGGTTATGCGAAAGATGCATGGGTGTGATTATCAGCCTCTTCACATATCCCCCTATCGTATCTTGCAAAAGAGGCTGCAGTTCAAGTTTGAACTGTAGCCTCTTTCTGTATTACTTTTACTTTTACTTTTACTTTTGCATTTGCATTTGCATTATGCCAACGTTATTACTTCGTGGAACGAACATTAAGAAGTACATTGATAGCAAAAAGAATAACTGACAGCACAACAACTGTACCACCGATCGCTACAGCTACCTCTAGCTGGGCTATTCCACTTAGAAGCAATGCTAAGCCGATCATCATCACTGGCAATCCGATATTATATAACCAAAAATGGATCTTTCCTAATACACTGTTGCCTGCTTGCGGGAATAAGAAATAAATAATACCAGCTAAAGCACCTGAAGCCCAACCTAACAAATTAACGTGAGCATGGACACCTGTAAATGTGTAGTCATGTACCATTGACATGTACATCCCGATGATTACGCCGATGACAAAGTAAATAACTGAAATCTTAATAAACCTAACGCCCAAATTTATCATGCTCCTTTTTTCTTCAATTTCCATCTGGTCGAATCAATTTCATAACTGATCTAAATGGATAAATTGAAACTATATATAGACAAATTAAACTGTTTTGATCTATATATACTCCCGTTTGAAGCAGCTAAAGGTATTATGAAATTGATTCGGTCTGTAGACATTATATGTACCTATAGTCTAAGTTTACAATAATTATCCAAATTTTATGTTTCATTATTGTCTAACTTTGTCTCACATAGCATGGAATTTTGAAAGAGTTAACCTTCATAAAGTTACTTTAGAATTTCAAAGCCTCTCACATATCTCCCCCTCCCTTGAATATATTGAGTAACAACATGCTTGTGCCGATTAAAGCAGGGAGGTGTCTGATATGGATCACAGTAACTTTGTCGTGTCCCGAGAGGACTGGTCATTGCATCGTAAAGGCTATCAAGACCAATCACGTCATCAACAAAAAGTACGTGAAGCGATTAAACAGAACTTGCCCGATTTGGTAACCGAGGAAAGTATTATTCTTTCAGATGGCAAACAAATTATTAAAGTGCCCATCCGCTCATTAGATGAATACAGGCTTAGATACAACTTCAGTAAAAGTAAACATGTAGGTCAAGGAGATGGCGATACTCAGGTAGGGGACGTTCTTGGGGTCGATCCAGCACCAGCCGCTAGTTCAGGTAAGGGTAAAGGTGAAGGAGCAGGCGATCAAGCTGGAGATGACTACTACGAGGTTGAAGTCAACTTAGCTGAACTTGAGACGATGTTGTTTGCAGAGCTCGAACTACCTAATTTGCAGAACAAACAAAAAGATATTCTTACCAATCAAGATATTACCTTCACGGATATACGCAAGAAAGGAATCATGTCCAATATTGACAAGAAACGTACCATTCTTGAAAATCTAAAACGCAATGCGAGTACAGGTCTTCCTGGCATTCATCATATTTCACCAGAAGATCTGAGATTTAAAACATGGGAAGAAATCGTACTACCGCACTCCAATGCGCTTATTATTGCCATGATGGATACTTCTGGATCTATGGGCTCATTCGAGAAATACGTTGCTAGAAGCTTCTTTTTCTGGATGACACGCTTTCTTCGCACCAAATATGAGAATGTGGAGATTATTTTCATTGCTCATCACACAGAAGCCAAAATCGTAACTGAACATGAATTTTTCACTAAGGGAGAAAGCGGAGGAACGATTTGTTCATCAGCCTATCAAGCTGCAATTGACCTCATAGATAAGCATTATCCGCCAGCCAACTATAATATCTACCCATTTCATTTCTCAGACGGTGACAATCTAACATCAGATAACGAGCGTTGCGTTAAGCTCATCGAGCAGTTAATGGAACGCAGCAACATGTTCGGCTATGGAGAGGTGAATCAATACAATCGCTCTTCCACCCTTATGTCAGCTTATCGTAATATCCACAACTCTAAGTTCCTGCATTACATTATTAAAGAAAAGGGCGAAGTCTATAAGGCCTTGAAAACTTTCTTTTCATGAAATACGCGAAAGAGCCGACACCTACATAGGTTCGGCTCTTATTATTTTAATTAAATTCAACTTCACTTGCCTTTTGCTTTATTTTATTCGCTTGAATCTGATTAACAATAAATGAACATAACACAATAAGAATCGTCAGAGTACCCAGTATCATGACTAAAAAACGATATCCAATCGTATCTAATAAGAAGCCGATAAGCACTAAAAATATTTGCAACACACTTCGATCCAACATCGTCTTTAAAGAAAAAAATCTACCGTGAATATCAGGAGGGATCGTTTTCTGAGAAAAAGTATATAAAAGAGGGTTGAACATCCCATAAGAGAATCCAAATAAACTAAATGCAACGATAGATAAACTAATACTCGAAAATGACAGCAGCCATTGAGAAATCCCCATCAATAAACAAATGAATAGAAAGATATAAAAGGGTTGAAAACGCAGCCTTGCAATTTTCGCAGCAAAAAAGCTAGATATTAAAATACTACCGCCTTCTACTAAGTACAAAAAACCATTGATTGATGTATTACTATTCTGACTAATTTCAATGACAAAAAGATTAAATCCTGAGATGAAAATTAAAGGAATCATGGATAGGATAAGGATCATTCGAAGTAAATAATTACTTTGAAGTAAAGGAATTATCTCCCTAAACTGCAGAGATGTTTTTTTGCTCTTTCGCTCATAATCCTCTTCATTTACAACTACAAATTGATTTAACAGATAGAGAGCCAAATAGGCGACTAGTGCAATGATAAAAAGCGTGTATAATGGCGCAACAGTCAATAACAAACCAGCTAAAACAGCACCAAATATGCGTGATAATGTGACAATGTTAATATTGATCGCATTAACAGTAATCAACTCGTCCTCTTGTGTAATTTTAGGAATAATCGACTGAATAGCTGGGTTAAAGAAGGAAGCTGAGCAACCGATGCCAATGCTATATGCTAGCATCAACCAAATAGAATCTAGATAGATAGCTAATAGCATACAAACTACCGATACAATTCTCATCAAACCTACTAATTGCAATACTTTCGTTTTAGAAGTCGAATCAATGTAACGTCCAGCATAGGGACCTATTAGTACGCCTATGACTCCACCTATAACGAGAAAAAAAGCTTGTAAAAAAGAAGATTCCACATGTATTTGTAGAAACTGCAAATTACCAATCGTACCAAACCATATCCCCAATTGAAACACAAGCTGACTTATTAAAATGATCATTAAGTTTTTATTTTGAATTATCTTTTTATACGTATTCACACCCTACATCTCTCCCCTAAATCTATAGTTTCCTCCTTTTCATGCTCACAAGGTCTCAAGATACTCATTCCGGTCCATTTCAATTTTTTTATAATATATTATTTATCGAAAACATGCAATCTTTTGTAATGCGGGGATTGTCATATTATTAAGTGTTGTTCGTAGGTTATCGTATATGATATAATATATGAAAATTAAGAATATTTAGATTAATCTTCATATGATTCCCACCTATTATGTGGCTATGAACGGAACAGGAGTGATACGAATGAGTAATGCAATGATTAAATTGAGAGGCATGTATGAACCGGAACATACAATTGTTGTTCCAGCAGAGAACCTGGTTGAGCTAAAAGGTGAGCGCTATCATTTAAACATGTTATCTTGGGATGTACCAGTACCAGGAACGATTTATGGTGTGTTATTGAATTACAAAGGGGCTCTTGCATCACTCGGGAATGCTGTTCATGAAGCCCCCTATAACGGAGCTCCCAAAGCACCTATCCTTTATATTAAGCCTATCAATACACATATTGGTTATGGTAGTCCCATTCCACTACCGACTGAAATAACCGAGCTTGCGATCGGTGCAGCCCTAGGAGTCGTGATCGGCCGTACAGCAACACGTGTAAGCGAGAATGAAGCATTTGAATACGTAGCAGGTTACACAATCGTTAATGATGTCAGTATTCCGCATAGTAGTGTATATCGTCCCGCTGTAAGCCAACTAGCTCGTGATGGTTTCTGTCCTATCGGACCTTGGATTATCAAACCTGAATTTATTAACAACCCAGATGATTTAGGTATTCGGGTATTCATTAACGGCTCGCTAATGCAAGAGAATACGACAGCTAATCTGATCCGTTCAGTAGCTCGCTTAATCGCTGAGATTACGGACTTCATGACGCTAAGCGTCGGTGATACGCTCCTCGTAGGCATACCTGAGAATGCACCTCTTGCTAAAGCAGGTGATTGTGTCAGAATCGAGATTGATGGCATTGGCAGCCTGGAAAACCAGATTGTTCCAGAGGATAAACTAGTGGCGGGAGGAGTCACACTATGAAACACGCACGTGTAGCGTATTTAGGAGCGATTCACAACGCTATCGAAGTTAGTGGTAGATTGAAACTTGAAGACGGACGTGTGGTGGATGAACATGAAGTGGTTTGGTTGCCACCTGTACAACCACGTACTGTATTTGCTCTTGGCTTGAATTATGCCGATCATGCAAAAGAATTAGCCTTTAAGGCTCCTACCGAACCACTCGTTTTCTTAAAAGGTCCGAATACATTCGTCGGTCATCGTGCGCATACCCGTCGTCCAGCCGATGCAACCTACATGCATTACGAGTGCGAGTTAGCAGTCGTTATTGGTAAACCCGCACGCAAAGTACAACAAGATAGCGCATATGATTATGTCGCAGGTTATACAGTCGCGAACGACTATGCGATTCGTGATTACTTAGAAAATTATTATAGACCGAATTTACGAGTCAAGAACCGAGATACTTGTACACCGATTGGACCATGGCTCGTTGATGCCAAGGATATTCCAGATCCAATGAATCTGTCCCTTCGTACCTATGTGAATGGCAAATTAACACAGGACGGATCGACGAGAGATATGATTTTTAATATTCCAGCACTTATATCGTATTTAAGCAGCTTTATGACGCTGAATAAAGGTGATATCATTCTGACAGGAACTCCAGAGGGACTTGTTGACACAGCAATCGGCGATGAAATCATTACAGAAATCGAGGGAATCGGAAGATTGGTCAATACCATCACTTCGGATGATGCCTTCCAAATACGCGCATAAACTACTATTGCATAAGGAGACTGACATGCCACATATTATTGTTGAGTATTCCGACAACATTAAAGCCCAAGCTAATATTCCTAGCCTACTAGAGAAAATGAATAACGTTCTGATCGCGCGAAGTGATACATTTCCTATAGGTGGTATTCGCTCTAGAGCAATTGAACTTACTGATTACCGGGTTGCAGATGGATCTGAAGACGATGCGTTCGTTCATACCATTCTCAAGATTGCAGCTGGTCGATCAGACGCAATCAAGCAAGCAACATGTGATGAGATGTTTGAGGCTATCAAAGCTCATTTCGAAGAATTGTTTGCCAAACGATATTTAGCTCTATCAATGGAAATAGTTGAATTTAGCGAAAGCGGTTCCTATAAACACAATAATATTCATTCACGATATAAGAAATAATTAATAATCAAAAAAGCGCTTCGTCTCCTTAAAAAGGACGAAGCGCTTTACATTTATTATTTTTTCCAGACAACGAGCTTAAGTTCTGTCATTTCTTCAATCGCATATTTGATACCTTCACGACCGAAACCACTTTCCTTTACTCCACCATATGGCATATGATCCACACGGAAGCTAGGAATATCGTTAATCATGACGCCTCCAACATGCAATTTCTCGGCTGCATTCAGGGCAACGCGTACATTTTCCGTATAAATACCCGCTTGTAGACCAAATCGGGAATTGTTCACAAGATCAATCGCTTCATCCACCGATTTCACTTTATTGATCATGACAATTGGCGCGAACACTTCTTGACAAGATACCTTTAGAGAAGAATCAGCATGCAAAATAACGGTCGGATAAACGATATTCCCATCTGCTTGACCACCTGTGGCGATAATCGCCCCAGACTGCTTGGCCTCTTCAATCCAGTCCAAAGCCCTTTGCACGTCATTCGGTGAAATAAGTGCGGATACATTGGTTTCAGGTTCAAACGGATCCCCCATCTTCAACGTTTGGGTCTGCTTGATGAACTTCTCTACGAATTCATCATAAACCGATTCATGAGCATACACACGTTGCAGTGAAATACACACCTGTCCCTGAAAAGTAAATGCACCTACAACCGCTCGCTCAATAATCTCATCTACATTTACACCTTGATCCACAATCAGTGCTGAATTGGAACCAAGCTCAAGTGTCACACGCTTTAAACCTGCTTTATTCCGAATCCCAATTCCTACAGGAGGACTCCCCGTAAAAGTGATCATACTAATTCGATCATCCGTTACAATTCTGTCCCCTATTACACGTCCGCTCCCAGTCACGACATTGAGTGCACCAGCCGGTAAACCCGCTTCCTGCAGTAACTCTGCTATAAACAAACTGGATAATGGCGCCTGAGATGCTGGCTTGAGAACAATCGTATTCCCTGAAGCAATCGCCGGTCCTACTTTATGTGCCACAAGATTCATCGGGAAGTTAAAAGGAGCTATCGCTGCCACAACGCCAATTGGCTCTCTCATCGTGTAAGCAACCCTTCCCTCACCACTCTTCGATGCATCTAATGGTAATGTTTCGCCATGAATCCTCTTTGCCTCTTCAGCTGCGAACTTATAGGTTTCAATCGTCCGGGAAACTTCGTTCATTGCTGTAGTAATTGGTTTGGCCACCTCAAGAGCGAGAATACGAGCCGCCTCTTCAGCCCGCTCCTGCAATAGCCTTGCCAAATTCTCCAAAATTTCAGCTCGTTGGTGAGCTGGCATACGCGCCATGACTCCTCTAGCTTCATATGCGGCTCCGATCGCCTGATCGATTTCCTTTTCACTTGCTATCGGAATCTGTGCAATAATCTCGCCAGAATAG
Organism: Paenibacillus sp. P5_B5; assembly: GCF_056400365.1. NCBI lineage: Bacteria > Bacillati > Bacillota > Bacilli > Caryophanales > Paenibacillaceae > Paenibacillus > Paenibacillus sp. P5_B5. The sequence goes on along the minus strand of NZ_JBFULK010000005.1, from coordinate 430,324 downwards.
GGTGATAAGAGAGGACTATGATGTAATGTATCGATCCATTCACCATTAATAAATAACTTTTTTTCCATAATAAGCCACCTTACTAACCTTAGATTAAGTGCTCCGGTTTTCTAGGTGCTAGAACAGGAGGCTTCTGATCTGTCTCTTCTCCTGTTTCAATATCGATGAACGGCGTACCTTCATCAAACCAGGATGCAGGTGTCTTACTTCCCCAGAACGTTTGTCTTCTTGGGTCGTTAATACTCCATTTAATTGGTCCAAGATCAGGATCACTTGTCAGATAGTCACCGTTATATAACTCTACGCGAATACCATCTGGATCTCTCAAGTATAAGAAGAATGCGTTGGAAAGTCCATGTCTACCAGGTCCTCTTTCAATACTATCTTGATAGCCAAGGGACGCAAGCACATCACAAGCATGAATGAGAGCTAACGGATCAGGTAACCAGAAGCCCACATGATGAAGTCTTGGGCCATCGCCGTTCATGAAGGCTTGATCGTGTACATTTTGCTTCCGATGCAGCCAAGTCGCATAATAGGTATCATCTTCAAGAGCGGTATATTCCGAGCAAGCGAAGCCGAGATCCTGTGTAAAGAAATTATAGGCTTTAGTTACATCGGGAACAAAACAATTCACATGATCCATTCGCTGAATTCTAGCGCCTTTGTATAGGTCATATCTTTGAAGTAATCTTTCAGCCTTATCCATCTCTGCATAAAACTCTAAGGAAAGTCCGCTAACATCCTGCGCACGCAAAGTTCTTCCAATCGCATGTTGAGAGCCTTTGGGCATCCATTTGGTTTTGAGGCCTTTGGATACGAATAGCTTCTCGATTTCCTCCAAGTCACTTTCCTTCATAACTTTATAACCTAGTACAACAATTCCTGGTTTGTCGGCTTTTATCAAATGAAGACTGTGATGATTATGCTCCTCTAGACCGCGAAGGTACAAATTGTTCTCGTCACTTTCAGTTATGATAAAGCCCAAAGCATCAACATAAAATTTTCTTGAACGTTCAAGATCAGTTACATTCATAACCACATTTGCAATTCGAATAATTGAGAAATCCATTTTGTTGCCCCCAATTCTGAAATGTTTAACGACTACTCACTAACTGTTCGGAACGATCCAAGAATTCCTTCACACGATCAACATATACTTGCTTATCATATCCACTGTATAAAGCGCCAGCCATTCTTACTGGATCTCCGAAGAAGAAGCGTTCATACAACGTTTGACGAGTACCGAATGCGCTCATACATACATCCCATGCCAAACGATACAGCTTAACTCGATTGTAAGCGTCGCCATTTGCAGCCTGTAAGTACTTGTCCAATTCAGGGCGGAGAACAGAATTAAAATCTGCTTCGCTTGGAATTGCCATTAATCCGCTTGCTCCAAGGAGCTGCATAATTTCAGAAAAACGCGGGTAAATCTTCGGGAAGTAGTTACGTGCTGCATTAAGAGGAGCGAAATCAGGCGTCATGACTCCAAAGCGGTCAACCTTAGCATTTGCTTCAGAAGCAATTAAAAACGCTTTCATTGCTTCAAGCACGATAATTACTTCTGACATTTTTTCCTGTACATGTTGATATTGTCCGATATTAATCGTTTCTACCATTAACTGAAGAATACCAAGAATGAATTCCGTTTTTGCAACGTTCTTCGATACGACTTGGTGTGTCATATGAACAGCAGCGTTACTTTCAGAGTAAGCACGATTACAAATATCAGCATTACCAAGTGCAAAGATTCGATCCCAAGGAACAGTAACGTCATTAAAAACAACAATTGCGTCCATCTCTTCAAAACGAGAGCCTAGTGGGTGATCAAAATTGGATCTGCCGTAGTCAAACGATTCTCTGCAAATAAACTTCAATCCAGGTGTATTGTTAGGAATTGAGAACGCAAATGCATGCGGATTCTCCTCTTCCGATTGCTTTAGTAGCGTAGATGGGAAAACCATGATTTCATCGGTTATTCCACCTTGAGTAGCGAGCAAGCGAGCACCTCGAATAATAACACCATCATCATTCTTCTCCACAATACGAGCTGCTATATAAGGATCCGATAATTCATTAATTTGAATACCACGATTCACTTGCGGCTGAATGAGCGTATGAGTAAGTGATAAATCGTTTTCACGAATATATTCCGCATATTTCCTCATGTTTTCAGCATACATAGGATCCTGTACTCCGAACATATCTGCGGCAGCCCCATAGGCCATCATTCCTGCATTGATATAATCAGGGGAACGACCCATCATACCGCCATTATACTTCGCCCATTCCTGAATCATCTTCCGTCTTTGTTCTAAATCTTCCTTGGTGCTTGGTTGTAAGAAGGAAGTACCTACGCGTTCACCTGATGTTGGCGATACATAAGTCATGATCTCTTTCTTGTTAGGGTCAAATTGCATATCATACAAAGCAGCTTGGCTTTTCATAACCCCACTGAAAGCAGGATGTTCCGATACTTTACCTGTTATCTGTTTCCCATCAATCCAGACATCTGATTGTGCTTGGTCTACACGGTCGATATACTGCTGGCCTGTCTTAGCTGGCATGGTACTACCTCCTCATATGGTTGTTACACGGTAACCTTCTTCTTGCCGAATGCTGGGATGTGCTGCTCATCTAATGCTACATGAACGATCTGTGTTTCTGTATAGAACTCGAATCCGTAGTGACCCCCTTCACGACCGATTCCACTTGCTTTGGAGCCTCCGAAAGGTGTACGCAAGTCTCTCACATTCTGTGAATTGAGCCACACCATTCCGCAGTCAATCGCTTGTGCCATACGGTGTCCCCGCTTAATATCATTGGTCCATACATAGGCAGCTAATCCATACTTACAATCATTAGCCATATTTAAAGCTTCCTCGTCGCTCGAGAATGGGATTACCGTAAGCACGGGACCAAAAATCTCTTCTTGTGCAACCGTCATTTTATTATTGGCACCCAGAATGAGCGTTGGAGCTACATAGTTACCCGCACTAAACTCAGGAGGAATAATAGGAGAAATGACCTCAGCACCTTCTTTGCGTGCGATATCAATATATCTCATGACATTAGCGTAGTGTTCACGGTGGATAAGTGGACCTACTTCTGTCGTTGGATCCTGCGGATCACCTACTTTGATACTAAACAATCTTTCCTTCAGCTTATCTACAAATTGATCATGGACAGATTCATGAATGAGGAGTCTGGAATTAGCCGTGCATCTTTCGCCATTAAAGGAGAAAATTTGCCATACAACAGCATCTAATGCTGTATCTAGATCAGCATCTTCAAATACGATTGCTGGGGATTTGCCGCCAAGCTCCATTGAGTATCTCTTAAGCGTATCCGCACCGTTCTTAATAATTGCAGAACCTGTTGATGTCTCTCCAGTAAAGGAAATCAATTGTACTCCTGGATGAGCTACGAGTGGTGCTCCACATGTCTCGCCGAATCCGTGTACGACATTGAAGACACCTTCTGGTAAACCTGCTTCATGAATAATCTCAGCTAGTTTATTGGCTGTAAGTGGCGACCACTCCGCCGGTTTCAATACACATGTATTTCCGGTAGCAAGTGTCGGAGCCACCTTCCATGTCTCTAGCATAAACGGTGCATTCCATGGTGTGATCAGTCCAGCAACGCCAACTGGTTTGTGAATCGTATAGTTGATAAAGGAGTTATCGACCTGATATGATTCGCCAACTAGACGACTCTTAACCATCTCCGAGTAGAAACGGAAATTTTGCGCTGCACGTTCAGCTTGTTTCTTCGTCTGTGCAATGGGTAAACCGCTGTCCAATGATTCTAAGTACGATATTTCTTCTGCGTTCTTCTCGATTAATTCAGCGATCTTAATGATATATTTCATCCGTTCGTTAACGCTCATTGTCCGCCATGGACCTTCGTCGAATGCTTTACGAGCCGCTTTGACTGCTTTATCGATATCTTCTGCGAATCCCTCAGCGACTTCGTTAATCGGCTCGTTGCTGAACGGATTGATGTTTTGGAACACACTGCCTGATACACTCTCAACGAACTGACCATTGATATAATGCAGCACTTTGCCAATTTTAGTCTGATTCATGTCTTCCTCATTCCTTTCCGTCTCACAATCTGTTCTTCTTAGGGCAGCAATCCTCATGGTATTATTTAATAATTTTGTATTGAATAAGTGTTTCTTTTAACTCTTTATATAGCGCATCTGATGTTGGTCCAAGTGGTAGTCTCACATCAGGATTAATTTTACCCATCATACCCATCGCAGCTTTGAGAGGAACTGGATTCGTATCTTTAAACAGAACGTCATTGAGTGTCATTAAGTAATAATGAAGTTCAATCGCTCTCTCTACATCCCCCGCAACCCAGCTATTATAAAGCTCAGCTACTTCCTTAGGAGCAACGTTTGCTGTTGCCGCAACATGACCTGCTCCACCGATCGCTAGCATTGGGTAACAAAGAAGCTCAATTCCTGAAAACAAGAGGAAGTCTCTTCCGCAACTATGTAGCACACGATTTACATGTTCAAAGTCTTTATTAGATTCTTTAACTCCGACAATATTGGTGCAATCCTCTGCAAGTCTAGCTAGTGTACTCACTTCCATGTTTACTGCTGTACGGCCTGGAATGTTATATAGAATGATTGGAATATCTACGGAATTAGCGATGATTTTAAAATGATTATATAGCGCTTGTTGATTCGGTCTGTTGTAATAAGGCACGATTACTAGTGCTGCATCTGCCCCCATTTCTTGCGCAAGCTTCGTCAAATGTAGCGCCTCTTCGTGATTCGTAGATCCTGTTCCTGGCATTACGGGTACACGCTTATTTACAGTCTTAATCGCATTCTCCATAACAAGTTCACGTTCTTTGATGGATAGTGAACTGGGCTCTCCAGTCGTACCAGTCACGGAGATTCCATGTGAACCGGATTCGATGTGCCATTCAATGAGGCTGCTCATCACGTTCAAGTCCACTTTATTATTCGTATCAAACGGGGTGATTATGGGTGCAATAGACCCTCTCAAACGTTGTGTTGCTTCGGCTAAATTTGTCATGATACTCATCCCTTCTGTTCCATGTTAGTAAATAATATTAATCTTCTGAGTTGACTAAAAATTTTATTTATATCGTGATCATATAACAAATAATATATGCTTTCAAGTATTATTTTACTAAATCATATATGATATTATATTCTAAAATTCTTTAGTGACTCTTTAAGCGTATTCGACAACAGTTCAAGCGTACTTGACAGCTCAAGCAAACCTTCACTCATTCTTAACTGTTCGATACTCAGCGACGATACTTCCTCAGAGGTCGCAGATGATTCCTGTGATAGCGCACTTACATGACCCATTACGTTAGTCAACTCTGATTGAGATTCATCAAGGGTATAGATGGATTCTGTAACACCTTGTAAGCTCTCAACGAATGCCCCCATATGATCCTGTACCTGTTCAAATACAACTTTAGCTTCCTTTGCAGATTCAATCTGTTTATTAAAGATAGGGTAAGCCTTCGTCATGACAGCTACCGTCTCGTCAATCTCCCTTTGAATGAGGTCAGTGATGCCTTCTACTTGTTCAATGGATTCCTTAGATTGATGAGCTAGACTACGGACTTCTGCGGCTACCACTAAGAACTGTTTACCCGCTGAATTCGCTCGACCCGCTTCAATTGAAGCATTAAGCGATAAGATGTTCGTCTGTTTAGCAATCGATTTTAGTAAATTGAGTGCTTTTTGGATCGACAACGTACTTTGTTTTAAACTGTTGACTCTCGTCACCATTGAACGTGTCGTGGTTTCCGTTAGGTTCGTTTGCGAAGCTAGCTCTGTCATTGCAGCAGAACCACTTTCACTCACACTTTGGATATTTGTTACGATATCGGTCATCTCTACATTAGAATTTTGAACTTGGCCCATTTTGTTACCAATCTGATGCGTTAATTCATAGCCTTTATCAGCTTCCACAGCTAAGCTTGTCGCACGCATTGCTACTTGTTCGTTCGCAAGAGCAATCTCATTCGCTGAAGAAGATGTCCTTTGGGATACTTCCAATAGTTTACCTGCTGTAACGAGCACCTCGTTCGTTGTGGCAGTTGTTTGCCTCATAAGCTTCGTAATTTGCTCCATCATCAGGTTAAAACTTGAGCCAAGCTGTCCTATTTCATCCCTGCTACGGAATTCAGTACGAACTGTCAGATTCCCTAGTTCGCCTTCTTTCATCAAATTTCGCAAATTGGTCAGTGGACGGCCAATCATTCGGGCGACGAAATAACCAGCAACAGATGTAACAACAATAGAGATAGCAATCATGATAATCGTTACCCACAGGATCGAATCTGTTTCCTTTAGTAGCTCAGATAACGAAGCGGCTGTGGTAACATTCCAACCAGATGTGCTCATTTTCTTATACGAAACGAGTTGTTTGCCATCTTGCCCATCTATAAATGTAGATTGACCCTGTTCTTTTGCCAATTCAAATTGTGAGTTATTAAGCTCAAGATCGAATAATTCTCCGATTTTGTCCTCTTCTGCTGTAAGAACTAGTTTGTTCGCATCATCTAAAATGACAACACGGCTACTGTCGCTGATTTTAATTTTTTCGAGGACAGAATCAAGAAGATCCTTCCTGATCTCGACCATAAGAACATAGTTTGGACCCTTCTGATCTGCGTTCGTTAATAAGCGAGCAAGCGCAAAAACAGCTTCTTTCCTGGTACCACTATAACTTGTACTTCTCGGTTCCATCCATATAAGAGATCCTTCGCCTTGCAGGACCCTTTCAAACCATGGTTCTTTCACAATGGCATTATTACTAGCTAGAGAAGCATTGAATGTGCTGGAAATCATCATCGAGCCATCAACGGGAATTAAATAGACACCATCAATACCCGAGTTTGTACCTGCCATGCTATTAAGAATATTGCCTGTTGTAACGGCTAAAGGTACTTTCTCAGCATCACTGTCACTGAGTGTAAAATATTTCTTAGTATTAACCTGAAAATTCTGATCAGCCAAAATTTGAGTTGCTGTATTTTCAAAATTATGAAAAATAAGATCCAGCTTATCCGCAGCCTGTTCAATCGTTTGTACTGTTGAGGAGGACAGTTTATCTTCAATAATCCCTTTTGATTCATAGTAGGAGAAAAAACCAACAATGGTAACAAGCGAAACCGTGCAACAAAAAAACAACAGGAATAGTTTTACACCAATTTTTCTCATAGTACAACAGTCTTGTTTTTGCCTAGATAAGCGCTGCGAACATCTGGATGATCCATTATTTCAGAGGCTGTGCCTTGTATAGCGATTTCGCCTCGTTCGAGTACACAAGCATGTTCCGCTACACCAAGGGCAGCTTTCACATTCTGCTCAACGAGAATGATCGTCGTATCAAACTCACTTTTTAGTTGCGAAAAGATCTCCATGATACTCTTCACAATAAGCGGTGCTAGTCCGAGTGAAGGCTCATCCAACATCATTAATTTGGGATGAGACATTAATCCGCGACCAATCGCAAGCATCTGTTGCTCACCACCACTAAGTAGTCCCCCCGGACGTTCCAGCATTGTTTTTAATTTTGGAAACATCTCAAGTACTTTATCATAATCCTGCCCAATGCGTTTCTTGTTCTTCCCCATACGGTGATAGGCACCTAGGAGTAGATTGTCTTTGACAGAAAGCGAGTCGAATATTTGTCTACGTTCAGGTACGAGACAGATTCCTCTAGCAACAACCTGTTCAACTTGTAATTTGGTAATATCTTCACCTTCAAAAATAATACTGCCTGCCTTAGGAGTATACACACCAGCAAGGGTTCCGAGTAGCGTACTCTTACCTGCTCCATTGGAACCTACAATAGATAGAAGCTCTCCCTTCTTAACGGAGAAGGAAATACCTTTGAGCGCATGTAAATGCCCATGATAAGTGTGCAAACCAGATACTTGTAACATCAGATCACGATCTCCTCGTCTCCCAAATAGGCCGCAATCACCGCTGGGTTATTGTATATTTCTGTCGGGGTACCTTCTGCAATTTTCTCACCAAAATCAAGTACAACGATATTATCTGCAATCGACATTACCGTTTCCATGTCATGCTCTACGAATAGAAACGTCATTCCATCTGCTCTCATGCGTTCGATAATAGTTACCAGCTTCTTGGATTCTTGTGGATTTAAACCCGCCATTGGTTCATCAAGCAGAATGAGCTTCGAGCCTGATGCTGCTGCTCTAGCAATCTCGAGGAGACGCTGATTACCATATGGCAGCGTATCGGCTTCATCATAAGCAAACTCGAGCAATCCGACATTATCGAGCTGTTTCAGTGCATCTTCATGCACTTTCTCTTCCTCTCGAATAACGGAAGGGGGTCTGAATGCAGAACGTATAATCCCCGTCTTGAGCTGAGTATGAGCGCCCGTCATGACATTCTCAACAACAGACATGTTTCCGAATATTTGCAAATTTTGAAACGTTCGCGTTATCCCGATCCTTGCTATTTGTGAAGGCTTAAGTCCCGTAATGTCTTTATTCATAAATTGAACATTTCCTGAAGTCATCGGAAGAATTGCGGTTATCATATTAAATAACGTTGTCTTCCCTGCACCATTCGGACCAATTACAGCAGTGATTTGACCCGGATCAATATCAAATGAAACGTCATTAACAGCTAAGACACCGCCGAACGATTTCGTCAGATTAGATACTTTAAGTAGGGGTGAATGAAATTTCATCACACTTCACCTCCAGGGGTATCAACATTTTTTTCGATTTGAGTTTTACCTTTCATCCTGGCACTATTACCATTCTTCTTGATCGCCGGGAATAATTTCCCTCGTAATTTACCAAAAATGGAGGCTAATCCTTCTGGCATATAAATAAGCATGACAACTAGCACGATACCGAAGAAAATAATCTTGAATTCATCACTGCCAGTCGTTACAAATATAGGCATGATTTCTTTCAACACTTCACCGAGAGAGACATAGGTGAGAGCTCCCACTAGTCCACCCCATATGCTTGCGCCTCCACCAAGTACCGACATAATCAATAAATGGATCGATGTGTTTGAATTAAATAGCATAGGGTTTATAAATGAAATGTAGTGAGCATATATACTGCCAGCGACAGATGCGAATACAGCACTCATAATAAAAACTTGTAGCTTATACTTTCTCGTATCGACACCTATTGAATCTGAAGCCACTTCACTGCTCTCAATCGAGCGCAAAGCACGACCTACACGAGATTGAATGATGTTGCGAGTTACCAAAATACCAACAAGCACCAATATCCACACGAAATAATAATACTTAATGTCTGTATCAATTTTTATCCCAAAAAAGTTCAAAGGAGGGATATTCAGGAATCCTTCTAAACCACCTGTTACTCCCTTTAATTGCTTGAATATAGCAAACATAATCATTCCGAAGCCAAGCGTCGCCAGCGCTAAATAATGACCCGTTAATTTGAGCGTTGGTATACCGACGATATATGCAATGAGTGCTGCAAGTAATATACCAACCGCAATCCCAGCTACTGAAGGCAGTCCCATTTTAACAGTAACAAATGCAGAGGAATATGCTCCTATTCCATAAAATGCAGCATGACCTAAAGAGATTTGGCCAGCGTAACCCATCAACATACTAAGTCCCGTACAGATTAATCCGTAAAGGCCGATAATGATCAAGGTACTCAAGATATAAGCTGAAGGAGAGAAGAGTGGAATAATCATAAAAGCTAGGGCAAAAAACACGATTCCTTTGACACTACGAGTATAAACATTACTAATTCCCGATTTATTCATCACGGCCTCCTATACTCGTTTACCCGACATTTTTGCAAACAGGCCGTTCGGTAAAAAGAATAACACCAGAAGCAACACACCGAAAATAATGAGGTCCTTATAACCACTCGACCATAGACCTTCAGTAAATGCTTCAAGCAAACCTACGATTAATGCGCCAACAATCGCTGCAGGAGCATTTGTTAATCCACCAATAACTGCAGCAATAAATGCCTTCATTCCAAGCATCAATCCCATTTCATATGTAGCACCCGAGATTGGGGCTATAACAATACCTCCGATTGCACCTAGAGCAGCACTTACGCTAATCGCTATTAGGGACATTTTCTCAGGTCTAATACCCATTAACTGTGCTGCAAAGCGGTTAACAACACATGCTGTAACGGCCTTTCCCATATAGGTACGTTCGAAGAAAACATACATAAAGAATAAACTAATTAGTGTTACACCGATAGCCCATAGACTCTGCAGTTGGATGACTGCACCGAGAATATTAAGGGGTTTGCCTTCTGTAAAGGGAGGGAGGATCTTAGGATCCGTCCCCCAGATTAATAGCGCAATACCTCTTACTGCAATCGCAACACCTATCGTAATAATAATCATCGTTGAGCCCTTCGAACGTCTTGCTGGATGAATTGCAACTCGTTCGAATAAGGTACCAATTAGAAATACACATAGAATGGTTAATATAAATGCGGGTATTTGAGGCATCCCTGCAGAAACCAATGATATGGAGATCATCGCACCAAGCATCGCAAATTCGCCTTGAGCAAAATTTAATACGCCAGTGATGTTATAAGTTATTACGAAACCGGTTGCAATTAACGCATAAATGCTGCCAATGGTCAATCCGGAAAATATAAGTTGAATGATTTGCTCTTGGAATTCCATTAGCTATATCCTCCCTTATGACAAGTTAAGATCACACTTTACTTTTTCAATGTCCATTTCTTACCCTTGATTTCAATTATGGATAATGCATCCGTTTTCAAACCGTTATGGGTTTTGTCTGACATAGTAAAGATACCACTGATACCTACGAAGTCTTTCGTACCATTTTCAATCGCATCACGAAGTTTAACCGGATCTGTTCCTGCTGTTTCAACTGCCTTCTTAATAATTTCGAAAGCATCCCATACATGTCCACCGAATGTACTAGCTGCATAACCATATTTGGCCTCAAATTGCTTCTTGTAATTCTCTAGAACTTTCTTCTGTACATTGTCATCCCCAAGTTGATCCGATACTAGTAAACTTCCTGCTGGGAAAACAACACCTTCTGAAGCATCTCCTGTAAGCTCGATAAATTGTGCATTCGCTATACCATGAGATTCTATAATGGGTAAAGTAATACCAAGTTCACGAACGTTCTTGGTTACAACAGCTGATTCTTGTGTCGTTCCCCATATGATAATCGCTTGTGGATTCGCATTTTTGACACGTGTTAACATTGGCTTAGCATCATTAACCGTTGGTTCGAATACATCTTCAATTACTGCTTTAATACCTGCTGCTGGAGCTAAATTCTTAAATTCTTCATGCGCACTTGATCCGAATGAATTATCGACATTTAACCAAGCGATATTCGTTAAATTATTCGCCTTCAGATACTCAATTACACGTGGTACAACTAAATCGTCACCTTGTGCTGTTTTGAAAATAAATTGCTTAGTTGGAATATTAATCTTTTTACTAGCTGCAACTGCGATTAATGGTACCTTAGCTTTCTCAGCAAGGGGGATGATTGCAAGTGCATTACCAGAAATCGTGCCACCGACAATAACCGACACTTTATCCTGTTCAAGCAGCTTTTTCATGTTAAGAACAGCTTCATTCTGATCCGACTTATCATCGTATGAATAAAGCTCGATTTTCTTGCCACTAATTCCTCCAGCAGCATTCGCTTCATCGACAAGCATTTTAAGTGTATCCATTTGAGGCTTACCAAGTGTAGAAGAACCACCAGATGAAGAAAATACACCACCAATCTTAATCGTATCCGATCCTTTAGCTGGTGCTGGAGTTGATGAACCTGAATCCGGTTTAGTTGTAGCAGGAGCACTTGAACTTGAAGTAGTGCCTCCTCCACATGCTGTCATGACGATTAGTAACATACAACTGATGACAATAGACATGGTTTTTTTCATTTTGTACCCTCCATTTTTTTGAAAGAAAGCGTATTCATTCTGTTGTAAAAAGTTAGTTTTTGTTACATTATGTAGGATTTTCCCGTATACACAAATATCATATATTATTTCATATACAATAACAAGTACATTTCTAATAATTCAGATAATTCAATCCACTCTGGTCCCTTATACGCTAGCAAAACTTAATTCTACTGGAATTCGACAACGATCGGAGTGACTTAAATCACGACAAATCCATTTTACTTGAATAGAAGTTGCCTCATCACATTCTGGACAGTGAGGTATATCTAGAATTAATATACAGTGGCTGTCCAAAGAGAACCGTTCCCGACAAGTCCCTTCATATGATTGGTTATTTATTTCTGCTACGATTGTATAGACGCCAGACTCAGGAAGGTAACCATCCGTAATTACACTTAACTTTCCAAATGTAAGGTTCGGGTGCATAGGATTACCTATCACTTGCCCCGTAATCTCGTAATAATGACCTAGATAATCTGGAATTAGATCTACATCACCTGAAGAAATCAACTTACGGATCAGAGTGGAACTTATCTTCTGATTATTGTGCTCCACCTTAGCAACCGATGTTACTTCAAATTCATAGTGATAATCATTTGCTAGCTGCGTCATGTTTCCACCCCCCCGATATCCAAAGGTAAAATCAAAGCCAGCAACTACATGCTTACATTTCAGGCCAGTTATATAATATTTCACGAATTCTTGAGGAGATAAACGAGAGAACGGGATATCAAATCTTACGATATAGAGCTGCTCAACTCCAAGGCTTGCTAATTTTTGCAGTTTGTCATGAAAAGGTGTTAAGTATGGAAAGGCTCCGTGACTTGGATTTATTACCTCCGAAGGATGAGGTGTAAAGGTCATCAATGAAAACTGCAATTGTTTTTTCTCGGCAATTTCTTTGGCCTTACGTATAATGTGCTGATGACCTAAATGAATTCCATCAAAAAAACCAAGTGCCATCACACAATCCTTAGTGTCTAATGATGATAATTCTTCGAACGAATGGTTAAGAAATGTGATTTGCAATTTGCACTTCCTTCCTTAAATAGTGTCTATCTTCTCCATGCTGCGATATTTGCCCGCTGAAAATAGTAAGGGGTCACTATCATTTAGTGTTAAATGCTTAACTTCACCAATAAACAAAGTATGGTCACCCGCTTTGTGCGTTTGATAAACATCACATACGATGGTAGCTAATGAGGAACGTAGGACTGGCACATCATGAATCCATTCAAAATCAATCTCACGCTGTTCTTTAATTTGCCCTGCAAAGTACATAGACATCTCTTTCTGTTCTTCAGCTAGTATGCTTACAGCGAATTTTCCAGCTTCCTTAATTTTATCTAGCATTTTCGCTTTCTCACCAATTGAGATTAATACTAGCTTCGGATTTAGAGACACTGACATGAAGGCGTTTGCAGTCATGCCATGAGGTTCACCATTTAAACAAGTCGTAATAACGGTCACGCCAGTTGCGAACTTCCCCATTGCCATTCGAAAAGTTTGATCATCCATCCTCAAGACCCCCTATTGATATAATTGAGTTTATTGGTATTATCTTAAAATAAATCGTATATGATTACAAGTTATTTTTAATAAAATATTATATCTTTATACTATTTATGATATATCATTTGTTCCGCGATTAATCCTAACTCCTTTAAAGGTAAAAAAGAGGTGCAGCAATTGCACCCCCTACGAAACTGTCCCTAATAATTAGTTCACCGTGTTGAATTCGACTTTTCGATATTGATTTCCATATCTTTGCGATCTTTAAATGCTTTAACTGTATTTAGCTTATGCTGCCTTACAAACTGTTCATCTATTGTCTGTGCCTTGATCATTTCAATAATCTGAGCATGCTCCTTGATAGATTCTCTCGCACGTTTAGGCATAAAGGTAAAGCCAGATTTACGTACGCGATTCAACCGTTCCCATGTTTGGCGGATTTGTTCCTTTAAATACTCATTCCCACAATAATCAATAATGACAGCATGGAATTTACGATTCAATTCTCCGAATTCCTCAAACTCGAACTCATACAAAGCATCACTCATACTTTGATTAATTTGTTCTAGAAGCGTGATACTGTCCGAATCCATTATCTTACAGCTGAGCTCGGTTGCATATCCCTCAAGCACGGCTAATACTGCCAGAGTTTCCATATACTCTTCTTCATTAATTATACTAACAATCGCCCCACTATAAGGCTTGTACTGAATTAAACCATCCGCTTCAAGCTGACGAATCGCCTCTCTTACTGGTATTATGCTTAGTTTGAGTTCCTTGGCAATCTGGTCAATTACAACCCGATATCCCGGTCCAAAGACTCCATTTACAATCTGAGCACGAATAAAATCATAAGCAAGCTGCTTCTTATTTACGGTAATATTTGTAGTTTTCATATCTAGATCATAAACTAAACCATATATGATTTCAAGTCAAATTATGAGAGTAATCTGTTTGTTCGGGTTGTACATGCCTAAGGTGTGAATGACTCTAAGTAGTTAGTATTATTTCTGATTTAATTCAATTGTTCCTGCCGAAAGCCTGTGAATTTAAAAATCCCAGCCGACCAATAAAGGTTAGTGGGATTTTCTGCAGATCGTGTATGCTTATATTACAGACCCAACTTACTGCCACTCTCTAAACGTTGAATCTGCTTCTCACCGGTTTCAGCCAGTTCACGGAACTGATTAATCGTCTCACGCATCCTAGGTAGAGCTTCTTGCTTATAAGTACTTATAGATTCCAAAGCCGACAGACTATCTGTGAAAGCTTGTTTTAATGTATCAACTGAAATACTTGCTTCCATCGCTTGTTTATGGATTGCAACCCCTTGCTCCTTCAACATTTTAGACGTAGCTGCGATAATGTTGTTTGTGGTTGCATTCAAAGCCTCGATCTTTTTCAATACGATATCTTGGTTGTAAAGCGCACTTGCAACTATCACAGCATTTCTCAAAGCCGCAACCGTTACCGTATTAGCACGATCCGCCCCTCGCATAAGTTCTTTATTGTTCCGCATAACTACTTCGAATGATATGAAACCTTGTTGATTAACCGCCAACATCTGTTGCATGTCCATAGTCCGTTGACGTAGGGGGAACAACACGTCTTCCGTGATGAACCTGATTTTATCAGGGTCCTCATTGCGGGCTTTTGCTGCTTCAAGTTGAGTCTCAATGGACTCATCCATAAACGAAACAAGCTGAATCTCCTTTTTGAGCCGCTTCGTAAGATCTCGAAGGCCCTGTTGTTCAATCTCCAAGGTAGTATTGTCGTTCTTCAAGGTGATTTTACCCTTATTCATGGTTTCAATAATATTGGAAATAACCGCATCCGCTTTTTCAAATCGTTGGAAGTATGCTCTGATCGGATTGAAGAACTTACCAAGAAAACCTCGCTTTGTAAAGTCAATCACACTTGGGTCTAAGTCTTTCAATTGGATTTGAAGCTCTGCTAGACCCTTAGCTACTGCACCACCCTCATCTCCAGACTTGGAGAGATTCCCTACCGAGATTTGAAGCAAGGAGTTTTTCTCTGAAGACGCCTTCATCGTAGTTAAGCCGAAGCTTTCCACAGTGGTAAGAATTTCTTTTCGTTTATCAATCGAATCCAAGTCTAACGCCATGATCGTTGCGACATTGGTATCCGCTTGCTCTTTAAGCTTTGCGACTTCCTCCGGTACAGGTTTAACCTGCTCCTCGATCGCAACTTTAATTTCTTCGGGACTAGCTACTTCCATTGTAAATGACATTGTAACCCTCCTCTATTGGTAATTACATTGGTAATTACATTTGAACGTTAAATAAGTTTCCGATCTTATAGACAACATCATCTGTATCTGCATTAATACTAGCCGCCTCATTGATACTCGAAATACTTTGAAGTGCCTTAATATCAGCATTATATCCGATTGTATAAATTGGAACCTTATAGTTCTCGATCAGACTCCTAATATCTTTCAGCGAAAATCCCTCATTCGTCTCACCATCACTCAAGACGAAAATTATTGGCTTCATATTTGGATCAAGAGCTAACTGATCTTGGAGCATTTTCAAGGCTACGATAATACCATCAAATGTAGCCGTACCGCCACTGGCTTGAAGACTGGTTACCGCACCAACAAACATGGACTGTTGGTTCGTATCATACTTTCCAATAGGGAGGTTGATTGTTACCTGACTTGAATAGGAGACAAGACCAATTCTGTTATCCTTCCCCAAATACTTCTGACCCTTCAACAGGGACTCTTTTAAGCGGTTCAACGGCTCTCCCGCCATACTACCGGACACGTCGGTGACGAACACCGCAGCGATAGGTTTATTGCCGTTCTTCTTCTCTTTCCACACCTTTTGCGCCGAGGATAGAAGGCTACCATCTACCGCACTGAGTTCCGACTTGTAGTCTTCAAGACCATTGAACCCATTATCCTTTGCGGTTTTTTGGTACCTATCCTGTGTGACAAAATCTGCGAACTTCTTTACAATTTCTAACTTAGCTTGCGTTAGTTCACCTAAAGCGTACAATGGGCTATCATGCCTTACACCGAAAGGAGTGAAGACATACCCACCCTTCAAGTCAGCCGCATTGACATAAGTTTGGTACTCAAGTACAAACCCTTCCAACATACCCGACTTAGCCGCATCTCGCATTTGAATGGTTGTAGATGCGGTAAATGGTACGTTAGCTTGGAACTTCTCAAACCCCTGAACAGCTTTATCCCCCAAGATATTTGAGCTATCGAAAGTATTGAGAGCTGTTACGAGAAAGTTTAAGCCTGTAGAGCTGGCAAAGGGATCAGTATACCCCATAGAAAACTCGTTATTAGAGATCGCTTCGGTGACAGTTTTGACATTCACAGAACCGTACTTATCTACCAAAGCGTCATGCTTCTTCTTGGCTATGACGATCCCGGGAACATTGCCAACAAGACGCTTAGAGACAAGCTGAGTCTTAACGCCACTTTCCTTTACCATCTCACCCCACAGCTCATTTGAAGGTGTGTAGGCGTCTGGTACATATTTACCTGATTTGATATAATCAGAGGCTGTACCAGAAGCAATATTGCGAATCTTGACAGAGACAGGTTTTCCATCTACTTCTATATTCGCTTTGTTAAAATCGTTTGCTACGCCATTAAGCCAACCGTCAACACCCGTGCCTGACTTTTCTGTAGACGAGAAAATCTCTACAAAACTATCAGTCGTGTTGTTTACGGATACCGCAAATTTAGAGATATCCGGCAACGACTCCGCAACATCAGCAGGATTAAGGTCTATCTGACCTTTTACAGGTGCCTCAGTTGAGACGGAGATTTCGGAATAAAGTTTACTTAATTGCTTACCCGCATTTTCTGAAGTCACCTGCGTTTTTGTTTTCCCAAAATTAGAGGTTAAATTTACCCCGAAATAAACGAGTGCAAACACTAATACCACGATAATAGCCGACAGTAGGAAAAACTTACTCTTCTTTTTCAATATGACACCTCTTAGTTCTTATAATATTTAGTTTGTTTGATCAACGAATCTATTTCCTGCATACAAGGCATATTTTCAATATCACCTAGCTCAAAACTATCTAATCGAGATATTTCCAGTAGTAACTTATCCAACTTCAACAAAATTTCCTCGTTAGTGCCAATCGAACCTTTCACGAACGACAGGTACTCGTTGTACACGTTGGTTTTCTCTTGAAGAAGTTCCTGTGAGAACTGAGTTGACTTCTTGTTCATGACACTCTCAAACTCCGACTCGTCAAAAACATTGAGCCTGTTCAGTATACTTCTGACATTAAGGTAGAATAGTTTTTCTACCTCTTGAGTTACAGAAGTAAACTTCTTGTAACTTAACTCAGTTGTATCAAATCTCTGATTTAGAACATTCAATAAGGTGTCCTTCTTTTTTAACATGCGATCCAACTGCTCTAAGACAAGAGTAATATCATCCTCCAGCGCTTTTACACTTCTGTAGTGAGTCAAAGCCTCCACGTAGTCCTCGTGCGTCTTGATCTGTTTTACTGGTAAAACGACGGACGGCTTAAAAAGTAAGACATAACTCACGTAAAGCAGTACAAGCGCACTGGCGAACAGCAATGTTACCCCAAATGCTGTTGAGAGAGCACTTCCGCCTATCTCTACCCCTAAAAATCCGGGCGAGAGCACTAGGATATTCAAAATCACTACACCAAGAATAAATCCTAGTAGTTTTATGTACTTTGTACCAGTCAATACTTATACCTCCTTAACCTCCATTAAGAATACGCAGATATTATATAAAGTGACACCTTAAAGTAGACTGGAAGGAAGATACTTTAAGTCCCCCAACTTCAACCATCCTCCGTTCCAACACATCACAGATAAACTATTTTTTTGAATATTTGCTCTATTTCTATTTTATCAGCAATTCAAAATGTATGCATGTTATAAGCAATGAACAACAAACTTATTTATTGAGACCTGTCGGCAATCGGAACATACTGTTGTCACAGCGTTTTGACAAGAATAGGTTCCGATAAAATAAAAAAATCGCGATATACACGGACATTTATCCGTGAACCTGATTTTGACGAGGTGAAATCATCTACCATATGGATCAAAGATCACTGGAACCCTTGTGCCACAAGGATTGCGAAAATCCCAGGAAATAATGTGTGCTTGGTTCGCGCTCATAAATTAAGACATATTCTCTCATCTTTCATATTAATGCAATTATCATAATATTGTAAATATTATAATTTTTATAAGTTGCTTACTTTCAATATCTGGGCACGAAGATCCTGAACGATTTTTACTACGGTGTGATCGTGACAGCTGCGGGTTATGTCTTATGGTTCCTAGGAGTGGCGAAAGTGTCGGCAGGTACTGCTGCTGTCTTTACCGGATGCATTCCAGTTAGCACTCTCATCCTATCCAGAAGAAACAAGAATACAATTTCTATATAAATTCCAATAACTAACGAACAATTTCATCTCAATTGCATCATTTTCATAATAGAACATATAGAACTTCATCTTCGATTGTGGTACACACCTCACCAACTGAATATATTGATTAGAAACTGCTTCTTATCATTTTCTAATCAGGGAGGTTGCCTATGTCGGGACGTAATAATCTGACTGCACTAGAGGAAGCTATTGAAGGAATTACGAAGGTTGCTGAAGAATTCGGTCTGGATTTTTATCCGATGCGTTATGAGATCTGTCCTGCAGACATTATCTATACATTCGGTGCTTATGGTATGCCCACAAGATTCTCGCATTGGAGCTTTGGAAAATCTTTTAATAAAATGAAGACACAATACGACTTTGGCCTAAGTAAAATCTATGAGCTCGTCATTAATTCCAATCCCTGCTATGCCTTTCTACTGGAAGGTAATTCGCTTATTCAGAACAAGCTGATCGTTGCTCACGTGCTTGCACATTGTGATTTCTTCAAGAATAATGCTCGTTTCTCCAAAACGAATCGTGACATGGTCGAAAGCATGTCAGCAACAGCCGAACGTATACGACAGTACGAACTCGAGTATGGTACTGACCAAGTCGAACAATTTATCGACGCTGTGCTTTCTATTCAAGAACACATCGATCCCAGCATAACTTTGCCCTATATGAAAGCAGAACATCGTAATCGCCATGGACACACGAAGCAACAGGCTACTTCCAGAACCAAGCCAGAACGAACAATGGGCTATGAAGATCTATGGGATTTGGACCAGCAAGCTAATCCGACTGAACCGAAGGAAGCTGCTGAGAAGCGATTCCCCGCACAACCAGCTAAAGACCTGCTTCTTTTCATAGAAGAGTATGCTCGCGATCTAGAAGAATGGCAACGTGACATCCTAACAATGCTTCGAGATGAGATGCTCTACTTCTGGCCACAGCTGGAGACGAAGATCATGAACGAAGGCTGGGCTTCCTACTGGCATCAGCGAATTATTCGTGAGTTGGATTTAACAGAGGATGAAACGATTGAATACGCCAAGCTGAACTCATCTGTTGTCATACCTTCACGCCACAGCCTGAACCCTTATTATCTGGGTCTCAAAATTTTCGAGGATATCGAGAAACGCTTTGGTAGGGACAAAATATTCGAAGTACGTGAAATGGATTCCGATACATCCTTTGTACGTAATTACTTAACCAAAGAGCTCGTCGAAGATTTGGATCTATATGTATTTGAGAAGAAGGGACCTGAGTGGAAGATCACGGATAAGTCGTGGGAAAATGTGCGAGACGAACTTGTTTATTCACGTGTTAACGGTGGATTTCCCTATATTATCGTGACTGATGGCGACTTTGAGAAGAAGGGCGAATTATATCTCACACATGTGTATGAAGGTATTGAACTTGATCTTAAGTATTTGGAGAAGACACTTCCGAATATTTGTCGACTCTGGGGTAAGAGTGTGCATCTAGAAACGACGATAGAGGATAAGAAGGCTTTATTTACTAGCGATGGAAAGAAGCAGACTAGGAAATTCATTTAAATGAATAATGATCTATTAACTATCCAAAATATCTATTAGTCAACCAACTTCGACGAACCTGACAATCGTAACGCATCACATTTTGCACAATAGAGTAATAAATATACCGACCTCCTCATAAGAGTTGGTCGGTTTATTTATTACTCCCTTAATTTTGGGACAGTATAGACAAGTTTTCTATTATTATATCAACTCGTCCTTCATCGAATGGTATGGGTTCATATCTTTGTACAAAGCAGTTAAGGAGTGAAACAAATCATCTTGACAGCTAGGCCTTCGTGCAATCTCGAATGTTCGGCCGCAAATGCCATGAGGTGGCTCTGTAAGGAAGCCGTTGCAGAAGTCAAGCCTTGCGATGAATTGCTGTCGAATTGACTAACATCCCGCAGGAACGAGCTCACCATTCGTTCATCGCCGCCTCCATGGCCATCGCCTTCAACATTGCAGCTAATCTCAAGCTTTTCCCCTGAAGCATATCGGTATAATGTAAAGGCTCCTTTGTCCATATCTCCTATGATTTCGCCTTGCGTCCCCATGATTTGCACCCTGCGCGTACCGCTTTGCGTCAACCCTGACATGATGAACGACGCGTTCGCTCCATTCGCGAACTCCATGTTGACCACCTGATGGTCGACAACATTGTTATCGCACCGATACACACAGCGGCCAAACGGTCCTTCTTTTAGCGCTTTTAAGATGCCCTCTTGTGACAAATCATTCGTCATATAACGCGCCCAAGGGTGATGTGGTGGCTGCATATACATTTTCATTGCGGAGAAGGCGCATTCCTTCTCGACCTCGCAACCGTCGATGCAGCGTTCGGTGGAGCCTTCTGGGGCATTCTCCAGTCTGAAATGAAGCAGGGAACCGTACGAGCTCACGCTTGTACACGGCTGCTTCATAAGCCAGGAGATGATATCCAGATCATGGCACGACTTAGCTAGAATCATCGGACTCGTCTCCTCTGAATTACGCCAATTCCCACGCACGAAACTGTGCGTCATGTGAAGATAACCGACGTTTTCGGTTAATTGAATCGTGCCCACCGTTCCGAGTTCGCCGTCTTCGATGCATTTTTTGATCCCCGACCAGAAAGGGGAATACCGAAGGACATGGGTTACAACGAGCAGACGCTTATGTCTAAGCGAAGCTTGCTCCAGCTCGATACACTCCTCCATCGAAGGAGACATCGGCTTCTCCAACAGGACATGATAGCCTAGTTCCATTGCTTTCATCGCCGGTATATAATGCATCCGATCAAGTGTACAGATAATCATTACATCGGCAAAGCGTCCTTGATCAAATACTTTCTCCCAAGAATCGTATACATGCTCCGGGGCGATCTGATGAATCTCTGCAAATCGATTTCTACGTTCATCGTCTGGCTCAGCTACCGCAACAAACTTTAAGTTATTCGGAAACTTCTCTGCATAGGGACCATAAATATATCTTCCTCTACTGCCAGCGCCTAGTAGTACGGCTGTTAATGTTCTCAAGACTTCTCCTCCTCTTGTGTACTATTGTACTTCCATTGTAAGGGGATAGATTCGGAGGCAAAAGAGATCGTTACTGACATTTCATATACACTTATTGACCTTGATTCTGTATATGGGATCGAGCCATTCGGAATTCTTGCGGCGTCGTTTCGTTCTGCTTTTTGAAAAAGCGGATAAACGCAAGTGCCGAGTTGTATCCTAGAGCGGTAGCAATTTCATTTACTTTCATCGTAGTATTAAGCAGCATGTCTTTGGCGATCAAATTCCGATAGTCATTTATGTATTTCGACAACCCGATCCCGGTAATTTGCTTGTAGAGTCTAGATAAATAAGAAGGATTCAAGCCTACGTTATCCGCCAGTGCATTTAAGGAAATATCCGTAGATATATGTTCCTCAATATATCGATGCACCTTATTCACGACCTCCGCCGGCAATTGGGTGCCTCGCAGCGCATTCCATTCGAAGAAGTAATCCGCCATTTGCCAAAAGTATTGGATCAATTCCGGCCATGAAGCCGAATCGCTATGACGAAATAGCTTATCCAAATCCAGAAGGGTATTCATGTAATCACGAATTCCTCGATTTTTATGAATATAGAACAGAAATACAGCTGAAAGGGAATGGTACAATTCGGTCTTCCGCTCATAAGGAGTTCCCTGATCGTTCCATATTGCTGTCAGCTCGACATACAGTTTGTTGAACTGTTCCCGATGATTGTTCTCGAGACAAGACATGAGCAATTGAACACGAGCATGATAGAAACTATCGTGATAGCTGCCGGTTTTATCGTTACCTTCTTTCTGGATGTCTTTGTCGGTCATAATGACCTCTCTAAACAATCCATGACCTTGCACCAAACCGTATTTTATCGAATGAAACCGGTCTGAGACATTATCCCATGTGGCCGTTTCGCTTCCCAGAAGGAAAGAAACAGAAAGCCCCAGCAATCTCTTGCAAGTTGCTTGTAGGGTCTCCAGTATACCGCTCGTATAGCGGTGGGCTCTAATCCAATCGGAATCATTAGACGATGAGTCCGACACTTTCGGTTGAATCATCCAAACGATTTTCGATAGCTCGTATACGACGGAATAGCTTCTTACATGCGTCGACAAATACTCGTCGCAGATGTTTTGGAGTGCATAAGAAAGCAGCACTTTATCCGGCGTCTTGAACATCTCTTTCCAGGCGTCTACCCTTCCAATGAGCAGATAAACCGGCAATGTCGCGTCGAGCGGAATATCGATTTCTCTGAAAGCCTGCCCTAACTGACTCTCTGATACCTGCTTACCTTGAAAGAGTCCCCACATATACTCTTTTTGGAGCGAAGGCATTGCCAATCTCATTTTGGATTGTACTCTTGCAATCATCTGCTCCTGATCATGTTCTTCTTCAATTTTTTCGATGGCTCGTTCCACCGACTGAATTATTTTCTCATCACTTTCGACCTTCAGAATATAATCGAAGCCTCCATGGGTAATCGCGTTCCTTGCGTAATGAAAATCGTTATATCCTGTTAGAAAAATAACTTTGGAAGGCCAATGGGATTTAATCTCTTGAAGCAGCTCTATACCCCCTAGTCCAGGCATCTTAATATCGGAAATTACGATATCTATGTGATGATACGACAGAACCTCCAAAGCCTCTTCACCTGAATAGGCTTTCATCACTTCAAGTGGCAAATGAACGGTCTGTTCGAATAGCTCAAGAAGACCGTCGACGATTATGGGAAGATCATCGACGATAAGCAGTCTGTACATACTGGTTCCTCCTCTAGCACACACTCAGATTGATTCTTACCCGTAGTCCGCCCAGATCAGAACGTGACATCGCAATGCCATATCCCTCTCCGTAACGAAGTTGTATTCTCCGATGTACATTTATGATTCCTGTTGTTTCTTCCATCCGATTGGAAGCCCGGCGCAGTCGCTTTTGGAGGAGCTCGATTTCCTCATCACTGATGCTTCTTCCATTGTCTTCGACATACAGCGAGAACACGTCTCCCTTGAGTTCGCTGTGGACCCAAAGCTCACCATTTTGAATCATATTGCCTAAGGCATGCTTATAAGCATTCTCGATGATCGGCTGCAGGATCAGTCTCGGAACGAAGATATCTGGAACGTCTCCTTCAAATTTGATTTGAATGCGGTCCCCGTAACAAATGGATTGCATATCTACATACGTGCGAGAATGCTTTACCTCAAGCTCCAGCGGAATCTCATCCTCATCATTACGTGTAATAAATTGAAAGTATTGACCGATATGTAAGCAGAATTGATAGGCTTTCTCCTTCTGATTCTCGGATTTTATCAGTCGACATAACACAAAAAAACAATTATATAAAAAATGAGGATTGATTTGCGATTGTAATCGTTTCAGCTCCGAGCGTTGATTCCGAATTTGCTGCTCGTAATTTTCCTCGATTAATGTTTTCAAGGATCGCACGGTATCGTTAAAAGCTTGGTACAAATACCCGAACTCATCTGATCCGCGATCGATCACGATCGGTTCCAGCCAGTTCTGCTGAACACGTCGAAATGAATGTACCAACTTCATGAGGGGTCGGTAGATGAATCGCAATAGAAAATATGAAAAGAAAAATAGAATGCACACGCCGAGAGCGCATGCCACCCAGAACCACATTCGATACATCTGCAGCGGGCCTAGGACCTTTGCCTCCGGAATGCAAGTAATGGAATAGGAATTCCATAGGCTAGAATATTTATAAACCGTGAGATAGCGTTGTCCTCCATAATTCAGTGTTTCATATCCTTCTTCGGACGCAGCATTCTTCTTCTCCAAAGCAAAAGATTTCATGCGCTCTAGCAGTTCCGAGTCCACACCGCTCTCGACTTTCCACCCTCGGTCCAAGTTAAACAATACGCTCTGTCCGCCACGCGCGCTGCTAATTTGCATCAAGGTCTCTTTGATCTTACTCGTAGATACCTCGACCCCAACGACGTAGATCGGATTCTTCACTGTACTGGTGGGGTACTGCATGGTAATAAATAATCGATCGTTCCAATAAACGAACGGTTGCTCGTAATGCTTTGTGCTTTGTTGCATCGCTTCGTATTCTTGCCGGTCAATCGAGGTTTCATATTTGGAACTAAGAATCGTGCGTTCAATTAAGGGCACATAAGCCTTCGCTTCTTGAATGAATGGACTTGAATTTTTCATGAGATCGAGTCGCTTCTGGATGTCCAGTATTTTGCGTGCACGATCGTAATAGCTCATGGCTGTGCCCGTTGTGGCAATTTCCATCAAATCTTCATCCATCACATAGTTCGGCAAATAACGGCTAATCCGGTCCCCTTCCTTATCCAGCGAATCCAGATAGAACCGTGTCGTATTCAGAACTGACTCCGAGATTTCGCTGCGAATATTCTCCGCGCCCTTCTCGTTAATCATCCAGGTAATTGCCATCAGCGGCAACAAGGCCGCCAGAAAGGCAGCCATAATTTTCTTGAATATGGAGGAGTCATGCAAAAAGAATAAGCTTTTCATCGTTTGTTCTCCTGGAATCATTTAATAGAGCACTACGATATTATTCTTTGACACTCCCCATCACAATTCCTTTAATGAAAAACCGCTGCATGAACGGATAGACGATGAGGATCGGAAATGCCGCCACGAAAATCTGCGCTGCTTTGCTCGTACGATCGGACAACTTAATCATCAACTCGGCATTCTCTGCTTTAATGAAGCGAAAATCCAGTTTAATAATAATCGTCTGCAAGAAGGTTTGCAGCGGGTAATTTTCAGTATGATTCATGTAAATCATGCCGTCAAACCAACTGTTCCAATGTCCCACCATGGTGAAAAGACCTGTAGTCGCAAGTGCAGGCAAAGACAATGGTACGTAGATCTTCCATAAGGTCGTAAAATGGCCGGCCCCGTCGATGCGCGAGGATTCCTCGAGTTCTTTGGGCAGATTGCGGTAGAAATTCAGCAATAGAATAACGTTGAACACCGCAACGGCTCCCGGTAGCACCAGAGCCCAGATGGTATCGATCATCCAAAGCGCCTTCACGGTTAAATACGTGGGAATGAGCCCTCCGCTGAATAAAATCGTAAATACGAATACCCATGCATAGAAGGTCCGCAGCCGAAATTGCTGAGAATCTTTGGATAATGGATATGCGGTAATAATCGTCAGCAACATGCTGATGGTTGTTCCCAGAATAACCCGCTGAATAGATACCCAGAATGCCCGCAAATATTCCGGTTTTCCAAATACGTTCTCATATGCAGCCGTTGTGAATTCAATAGGCCATAGAGCGACTTTGCCGGCAGCAGCTGCTGACCCGGAGCTGAACGAGATCGCCAAAATATGAATAATAGGCATAAGGCACAACAAGGATATGGACGTTAGAACGATGAAGTTGCCTATTAAAAACAATCTACTAGCGAATGATCTGTTAGTACGCACGATGTGTCTCCCTTCTGAATTACCGCCGATCACATTAGAAAATGCGGTAATTCGCTAAACGATAGGCTAAGAAATAGGAAATCGATATGAATATAAAAGATACGATGGATTTCAGCAGCCCTACGGCCGTAGCGAAACCGAACTGTGCTTGCTGAATCCCCATGCGGTATACGAAGGTGTCGATAATATCCGCGCTTTCATAGACCGGAGGACTGTAAAGGTTGAAGATTTGCTCAAATCCGGCATTGAGTACATTTCCGATAGTGAGTGTAAACATAAGAATGATGATAGGAAGCATCCCAGGCAGTGTCACATGTAACGTCTGCTTGAAGCGTCCTGCACCGTCGATTTCCGCTGCTTCGTAGAGTGACGGGTTAATGCTGGTGAGCGCAGCCAGATAGACAATGGTACCGAATCCGAATTCCTTCCATACATCCGAAATGACCATGACATAAGGGAACCAGTCATTGTCACCCAGAAAAAAAATAGGCTTGATGCCGAACAAATTCAGCACTTGATTGACAACACCGGAGGATGGAGACAATACATCGATTAAAATCCCACTTAACAATACCCATGATAGAAAGTGAGGCAAGTAAACGAGCGTCTGGAAGGTCCGTTTGACCCATTCTTTCCGCAGCTCATTCAGCATTATCGCAATCGTGATCGGAACGATCAGACCTGCTACAATTTTCATCACGGCAATGTATACCGTATTGAAGAATATGCGGCCAATATCAGGATACTCGATCAATAACCGAAAGTTCTTGAGACCAATAAAGGGTGAACCAAACAAACCTTTATTCGGAACGAATTTCTGAAAGGCCATCATAATGCCGGCCATCGGGATATAACTGAAAATGATGACTAATGCCAGCCCTGGCAGCAACATCAAGTGAAGCGGCCACTCCCTCTTCCACATGCGTGTTAATCCATTCATGCCATTCACCTCGCTGTATGACTATTAAATATGAACTAGGTTAAAGAAAAGAGGGATTGTTTTTGTCCAACCCCTCAATCTATCCGCTTTGCGATTATTTGTGAGTGGCGTACCATTCGTTGACTTCTTTGGTCATTTCGTTGCCGCCAAGCTTCTTCCATTCTTCTACGAATTTATCGAATTCATCCACGGATACTTGATTCATGATAATTTTGAAGAATATTTCATCCCGCTTCTTGGTCAGAATTTCTTGTCTTTCCGCCATCGTCTGTGTAGGTGCACCGTAAAATTTATTTTGTAGGTACTGTTTATTTTGCTGAATTGCCGGAACATTCGAATATGCGCCTTTCGGTCCCGAAATCAGGTATTCCCACCACATGTTGATATCACTGCCGTCAACATATTTCATAGCGCGCTCATACCGTGTTTTTTGATCCTTTGTTTCTAAAATGCTCGCGTTTTTGGTTTCAATGGCTTTTGGTAGAATGTCGCCGTTATTGTCCAATTGTCTACCAACGCGAAGTGGGTTAAGCAACCAGTAGTTTGCGCCTTTTTCCTTCAAATCTTTACCGTATTCATATACTTTCTGCTCTTCTGTTGGATGTTGTTGAGTAACGATGTATTGATTTAACAGCTTAATAACACCTTCCGGATGCTTTGCTTTCTTGGAGATGACATAATATTCGTCAACACCGATTCCGATTTGCGATAGTGCAGGATTGCTATCCACCGATGAAAGCGGGAATACGCCCCACTCTTGTATGACTTTACCGTCCTTCACAGCGCCTTTGACGAGCTGAGCTGGTACCCAAGACGCACCATATACGATACCGATATTGTTGTTGTAGAGGAGCTCTGCTTCTTTCTCCATGTCTTTAACAGCGAACTCAGGATCAATTAATCCTTTCTTGAACATATCCTGTAGTGCCTTAAGTGCTTCCTTCACTTGAGGCTGGATGTCACTATTGACCAAACCGCCTTTTCCGTCTTCCATCCAATTATTCACATATGCATGGTAACTATATAGGAATGCTCTTAGTCCTGTAACACCTGTGTCAATATTAAATGGATCTTTGCTTACTGCAATTCCATACGGTTTCCCGGTGCCGCCAGGGTCTTTCGTTTTGAACGCCTCGGCGATCGTCAATAGGTCTGCCATCGTCTTCGGTTCCGGCAAGTTCAATTTCTTCAACCAGTCCGTACGAATAAAGAGAAACTGGTATTGGTACGGGTTATACGAACTCGGAATCCCCATCAACTTATTGTCGAACGTGGCGGTCTTCATCTGCAAGCCGCCATCCATCGTCAAGAATTTCTTCGTCTCATCCGTTGCGTACTTGTCATATACACTCGTGATATCCATAATCATATCCGCTTCGGTCAACTCTTTTAGCTGCGTAGCATTGACCCGCATGAAGTCTGGAATATCATTGGAGGCGATGGACATCTTCAATTTTTCCTTGAATTGAGGGTCATCGGGAGCCACCCATTTGTTCGTGATCTTCACACCGATGTCTTTCTCATACGCATCGTAGACCGCGTTCTTTTCAAAGCTCTCGCCTGGATCAAATTTAAGATACTGATCATTTGGTGAAACCGTTGAAACCTCTACAACTTCAACCTTTTCACTTGCCGGAGTCGGTGTCGTTGTCGTTGTCGTTGTTGTTGTTGTCGGTGCCGGTGTCGCATCGGCCGGCTTTTTCTCCGCCTCTTTCGTTGTATTGCTGCATGCAGTTATCGCTAAGCTGAGGATTAAGGCAAAGATCATAAGACTTTTCCTTGTTCTTCTCATAGTACCCCTCCATCATGTCTCAAAATAGGTTGCAGACGTTGCTGCTTCCTTTCATAATCTTAGTATAGAAATGAAGGCGCCTTCATTCCATATACTAGTCTTTACTTTCGTATACACCTCTTGACTACCGAAGGACTTGTCCATTGAAAACGAATAATTGACCCTGGAATGAGGGTACGCGAAATTGATTCGGATACTTCCTTTAAACAACACTTGAGGATAAGAAGGTCTTATTTACGAGCGATGGGAAGAAGCAAGTTCGTAAG
Organism: Paenibacillus sp. P5_B5; assembly: GCF_056400365.1. NCBI lineage: Bacteria > Bacillati > Bacillota > Bacilli > Caryophanales > Paenibacillaceae > Paenibacillus > Paenibacillus sp. P5_B5. Next base: position 400,922 of record NZ_JBFULK010000005.1, on the reverse strand, counting down.
TATATTTAACATTAAAATAGGCGGTCGTTCTCCCACTCCCAATGGGGATAAGGATAATGACCGCCACTTATTGTATCTATTCTTAATGTATACAAATTCCGCCATCCATTAGTACAGGAGAACCAATCATCGCGGAGGATTCATCAGATGCTAGGAATAAGGCAAGATTAGCTATTTCGGATGGCTTAATCGTTCTTCCAAGCACTTGTAAGGACGATAAGTCTTCAAGCACTTTATCTCGACCGCCGTATAAATCAGCATGAGAATCATTAAAGGTCGTATCCACCCAACCTGGGCAGATCGCGTTCACACGGATATTTTCAGGGGCATAATCAAGTGCCATTTGTTTAGTTAACATAAGAATCGCACCTTTGGAAGTTACATAAGCGGATAGTCTCGGCTCTGCAATATAGCTATTAGCTGAGGCCATGTTAATAATTGAACCGCCTCCACTTTTTCTTAGTTCAGGAATTGTATATTTCCCCATTAAGAACATGGACTTCACATTGATCTCCATCGTTCTATCCCACACGTCTTCATCCAGCTCTTCCACATTTCCAGGAACATTAATTGCTGCATTATTCACGACAATATCGAGTTTGCCGAATGCTTTAATCGTTTCACTGACCATATTTTGAATCGGTGCTGCTTTAGAAACATCCGTATGTGCATAAATTACCGGGTAGCCTGCCTCCTGTAATTCACTTGCTAGCTTAGAACCATCTCCTAGTACATCCGCAATGGTAACTTTAGCCCCTTCTAGCACGAATCGTCTTACAATCGCCTCACCAATTCCTCTTGCTCCACCTGTAACGATTGCTACTTTGTCCTGTAATCTCATGGGAGATCACTCCTTTTCATTTCTTATGTGATTGATTCGCTCGCAGTTGTTTTACATATCCTTAAATGTAATTTCTTTCTTGTAGCCCTTAGATTGAACAGCGCCAATTATGAGCCCGACCAATAGCCATCCGAATCCATACATATAAGTCATTTTATCAAAGCCAGTCCATACAAATAACGTCGTCGCAAAACCAATTAGCGGGAACAAGAGATAAATGATCAATGCTTTTAAGCTTCTTTGTTTCTTTTTGAAAATAAAATAGTAGATAACTGTTATGTTTAGGAACATAAACGAGGTAACTGCACCAAAGTTTACGAATCTAACAATTGTTTCTATTGAAAGAGTGAATAGAACGATAAGTGAAATAACGCCTGAGAAAAGAATCGAATTGATCGGCGTTTTATATTTGGAATGAACCTTGCTGAGAAACTTGCTTCCTGGAAGCAAGCCATCTCGACTGATCGAATATAGGATACGTGCTACTGCAGTCTGAAGATTAAGCGTAACTGCGATTCCCACAGAAAGAACGTTCACAATAATCATGGTTACATAGAACCATTGACCACCAATTTCTTTACTGATATCGAATAAAGCCATATCATTATCTAAATTTTCAAAGTTCGGATGAACTAGAGTAGCCATATAACTCTGAACGAAGAATAGTACACCCACCATGACGACGGATAATACAGTAGCTCTACCAATATCCTTTTGCGGGTTTTTGGCTTCCTCAGATAAGGTACTGATGCCATCAAAGCCTATGAATCCTAGGACAGCAATAGAGATGGAAGCTGCAATAAAGTTAAAATCGAATACATCACCTTGGAATAAGGAAGTTACGGAGAAGCCTCCAGTACCATGCCCATCCACAAATACAAATTTTATCGATAGGGTTAAAAATATAACAAGCGCAGCTATTTGCAGCCAGAACATCCCCATGTTGACTCGTGCACTAAGTGAGATGCCTAACGCATTAACAACAGAAGTAATTAGAATAAATAATAATGACCATAGGTAAGGCGGAATATCAGGGAAGATACCTGTCATCCACAGTCCCGCAAACATATAAATGAGTGCTGGCGCTAATATGTAGTCCGATAAGATATTCCAACCTGCAATGAATCCAACATGTGAATTAAGCCCTCTCTGTACATAAGAGTATACAGAACCTGCATAAGGAAACACATTGCTCATCCTACTATAGCTCATAGCTGTAAACAACATAACAATGGTTCCAATGACATAGACGAGTGGGACCATGCCGAAGCTTTCTTTAGCAACCATCCCATATACCTGAAAAGGAGCTAATGGTGACATTAATACTAGTCCATACACTAATAAATGTTTTAAAGACAAAACGCGATTAAACTCTTGTTTATACATTCAGCAACTCCTTTTTAGTTTTATAGTTTATTATAAGAGGAAAGTTGATAATGTAAAGCGGTAAAGCAAAAAAATATTTCTAATATTCAATTAAAAATACCTATGAATCTTTCATCCATAGGTATTTAGACGCCTAAGCATCACTTAGTCATCACTTAATCAGCGCTCTATTCAATTACAATCAGGTTCTAAAGGACCTGTTAATTCTTGTAAGTAAAATAATTTACCTGCTAGTGTAGGCATAAAAGTAGATGGCAACCACATATCCGGTCCATATTGAAGTGTAACGCACAGGGATAGCCCCTGCCACTGCATACCTCTTCCAAGCGCTCCATCGCAGCCACCGATGATTCGATCTGATTGCAAGAACAAGCCGGGACCAATTGTGTTAGCCCTGCATGGTACGAGCGTTGTTCTACTCTTAAAGCTAGTAATTGCATTCTGCTCAATTGTTAAGGGATGAAGCTTAGCACCAATCCGGTATGCTTCCTTCTTCCATGCCTCAACCGATTCGTATTCTTCAGCGAAATGCGGTTCCCAGAAAGCGATATGCAGCATGCGTCCAATACCAAACACGGTAATCAGCTCTGCACCTTCTGCTTTGAGACTCGCAATCTTCTCCGAATATGTAGGAAGATTATCCTTCGTGGCATAATTCCGCTGGTCGATTGGAACAGACAATGTACCTAAGGGGCCATAAAATGCTTGCTCCATTGCGAACTGAAACGATCCGCTATTCGATGAAATAAGTGTATTGCCTTCATCATCGCTCCATTCGTCCATATTAAATCCATACACATGTGAGCAATTCACTTTCCACTCCTGCAGGAAATAAACTGCCCATTTGTACATTCCCATAGGTCCGACTGGTAGAATGAGAGCAAGCTTCTTCCCCTCTTCCTTCGTCCTGCGGATTTGCTGTGCAATTTCATGTCCCATCATCATGTCAAAATCGAACGTATTGTCACATGCAATCGGCTGAAATTCCGGATGCCAGAACGTTTGTCTAAGGGTAACTCCATCTGGTGAATGAGCACAACAATCATCCATCTTACGTAGATCCCAACCACGAGGATAGAAGTTCTCGAGTAGAGATCCCTTGATCGTACTTATTAAGTCCATGTCATTCAATCCCCCTTCTACTTACTTATGGTAATAAACGAGTCGTAGTCATTCTTGGCCATACCTGACACTGCGTAAAGCCTTCTGCATAGGAGACTCCGCATTGCAAACCACGAAACTTGGACACGGTTCGAACAAAATCTAGAAAATCAATGCCATCATGCTCTTTGAGCCATTTAATCTGACTCTCATGACAATCGACCATCTGAAGCTTAACATCAATAAAATCAGAAATATCAACATACTCAGTTGGGATAAAATTCACCCCTGCTACTGTATCCATGTAGTAAACAGGTGCAACCTTATCGTATGCGGGAAATTTCGTCCCGTAATGTGGTACAGTTGCTGCGAAGCTTGCATCAAACACCGCTTTGGACACTTCCATATGATCCTTCATATAATCCTGTGGTGGATGTGTAATGATATAGGAGGGCTGTGTTTGCCGAATGATATCCGTCAACCGATAAATTAATACATCATTATCAGATTTAACGAGCAAATCAGGTGTATCCAGATTAATGACATCAGCTCCGATTAAAGCACCTGAGACAAGTGCCTCTCTTGCTCTTATTTCCTTCAGTTGTTCTGATGGGATCACTTTATGTCCCTTATCACCATTAGCTACATGTACCATTGTCACACAATGCCCTTGTGAAGCTAGCTTAGCTAACGTACCTGAGCATCCAATTTCTAGATCATCTGGATGGCATCCTACTGCTAATACATTCATTTGAACAATACCCCCTAACTAATCAGAATCTCAACATGGTTCGTCATGCATTCCTGCATTAATTCATCATCTGGTATTCGATCAGTAATCAACCGGTTAATATGATGAAGTTCAGCGAATGAAACCAATACTTTAGCACCGAATTTAGTATGATCGAGCACGACATTTACTTCATCTGATTGTCTAATCGCAATTCGCTTTATCGCTGCCTCTTGCATATTAGAGTTGCTAAAGCCATGTTTACTCGTGACACCCGTCGCTCCTAAGAACACCCTATCGAACGCCATCTTGGATAAGATCTCTTCGGTCAATGGACCTGTAAGCGAATTGGTTGCTTCGAGTAGAATACCTCCGGTAACGATTGTAGTTATCCCTTTACTTTGCAATTCGCCTGCCACATTAAGCGCGTTAGTCACAACGGTATTACCTGCATCGGGCTTTAAATATCTGGCAATTTGCTCTGTTGTTGTACCTGCATCTATGAACACTGATTCTCCGGGCAGAATGAGTTCTGCTGCCTTCTTACCAATCCTCATTTTCTCCTCTTTCATCACACCTACCCGTTCTCGTAAGGTGATGTCTTTATCACGAAAAATAGCTCCGCCAAATATACGACGTAAATAACCGAACTGTTCGAGCTTCTCTAAGTCACGTCTAAGTGTCATCTCTGTTACTTCAAACAATTCTTTCAGAAGTGTTATTTTGACTTCACCATCAGCGATGAGCATATCCATAATTTGTTGCTGTCTGTCATTTAACATTACTTGCATACTATTGCTCCTCTGAACTTAAATTCAAGTATGATGATCGCTTGGTCCCAGCCAATAGGTTCCTGACGAATGAGGGTACCATCCTTGCAGTGACATTTGAACTGGGTATTGATTCCAGCCACCTCTAATTCTTGACTCAAGCGCTTGCCACGACACGACTCCACTAGTTGCATCAGCTTTCTCCACATTATGCGCACCTGTACCAGCAGCTCGAAGCAGTATATCTTCGGGTTTTAGATTCTTGAGAACTCCAGCAATAAAGCCCGCAATTGTACAATCGCCTGCACCCGTTGTTCCTTCTATATGAACGTCATAGCTTGGAACGAGCAGCTCACGATTCAGCCATAAATGTTCCGGCAAGCTGCCTCCAATGGCTTGTAAACGCAATTTATTGGAAGTAGTTCGCATGTACAGACCGTGTTCTCCAAGCTTCAAGACAACAACTGCTACCCCCATCTGAAGCAGTTCTTCGGATAGTGAATGAAGTAGATAACCATCTACCGCAGCTACAAGATTATCATTCTGAACTACTGCTTGTAATCGTTCAAACCGTTCTCTTTGGAGCATATATAGAATTTCATCCAAGCTCGGCAGAAATAAATCTACATGAGGGAGTACGTTCTGTAATAGACTCCTCCAATCTATATGTCCTGCTTCAGAATTAGGATCTGGCATCGCCATATCAAGTGAAGTCATGATCCCCATCGCCTTTATTTGCTGGAACATGGAAGTTAATGCTTCCCCATCATTCTTATACATGTTCTGCATCAGAGGTGGATAACCATAGTGGAATAATCTAGCACCTAACAAATCATCGAAATTAATATCACTTGTCGTAAAGGTATCATTCGTTCCCTTACAATGAAGAAACATACGATCGGCTCCAGGCGGCTCAAGTACAATAGAGTACGAACTGCATTCCCCTTCAGCAACAATCATTCGATCAGCCAAATGCTCTCCATGCTCTGCAAGAATACTTAGAATCTTTGACCCAAATAAATCATCCCCCACTTTCCCCATAAGCTTCACTTTGACACCTAATCGATGCAGTGCAACGCCTGTATTTGAAACAGCCCCGCCTGTAGATAATAGAGCACTCCCTACTTCTACTAAACGACCAGGCAAGCAGATATTCTCCTTATCCTGTCGATTCGTTATCGATGGAATGATATCTAGACAAACATGACCAGCAACGACGACCTCGACCTCGACCCCGGCCCCAGCCTCAACGTCAACTTCAACGTCAACTTCAACTTCAACTTCAACTTCAATTTCAATTTCAACGCCAACATTAACGTCAACCTTTGCCTTTGCCTTAACTTCATCACCGTCATTATCATAATTCCGCTGCATCGGTATTACCCCCAGTCAAGCTCAATAGTTTGACCTGTAAGCTGAGACTCTAATGCTGCAGTTAATAATCGATGTGAATCTGAAGACTCCCGGGGTGTAGCACAGTACAATGGCTGTTGCATCATCTCACCATGTATGAGTTCATCACAGAATGCTGCCCACATCTGTAGAATGGAATCTGAGAAACCAAATTCAAATATGTTACCTGTAATTGTAGGGTAAGCTGAGCGATAAGGAACATCCGATACATGCCACGCTTGATTGCCCCCTGATGTATAGGTCATCGAGGAAATTTGTTTAGGATACTTAGTCGAATATTCCGCAGAAAACGATGTACCAATTACTCGCATGAACCAAGTATTGGCATGACCAGGAGCAATCCGTTTCATAGAAAGCATCATAGGGAAGCTCTGCCCTTCGTAATCAGTCTTGCATGCTAGTACCGCATTATCCCAAGTATCACAGGCGACCATATTTCCATCAGCATCTGGTCTTTCATGAATGATTTGGCTTAGGAATGCTGTAACATTCTGCGGCTTCCAGCCAAACCGAAGCGGGAGATGCAGAACATGCATACCCAGATCACCCATACAACCGTATTCACCATTCGTTTGTGTTCTTCTTTTCCAATTAATCGGTTTATTAGGATCCAAATCACTACTGTGCCAAAAACCAATCTCTACTTCGATAATCGTGCCAAACTTATTCTGTTTCACCCATTCTACCAGCTGATAAGCACCTGGATAGAAAGGAAATTCTGAAGAGCATCGCACAATGACCTCTGGGTTCCGTTGCAAAGCATCCATAATCAGGCGATTCGCTTGTTGATCAATTCCAAATGGCTTTTCACCAAGTAGATGCTTACCCGCTTCGATGATATCGACATAAAACTGCGCATGTAAGTGATGCGGCACCGCACAATAGATAGCCTCAACCATCGGATCAGCAAGCAGTTCTCTGTAATCGGTGTAGACACCCGTGATAGATGGAATACTCTTCTCGAACCATTCGAGCATCTGCTTATTCTCATCACAAACAGCAACAATCTGTGGTTCAACATCCATATCTGTTAAATGACACCAACGTGCAGCAGCGCTTGCGAATTCTTTGCCCATAAGTCCACAACCGATCACGCCGAACCGTATGATACGTTTAGTCATTAGCTCTATTCCTCCTCTGATTAACCTAGGATCGCTAATGCACGACTTGCATCGGCATCCTCATGTACAATCGCCATGAGCGCTTTTGTCATAAGGTCTGGAGATGGATGCTGAATCACATTCCGGCCATATACAATTCCCGAGGCACCTTGCGCCATTAATGTACAGGTGCGATTCACAATTTCCAGGTCACTCGCCCTGCCTCCACCACGCACAAGCACAGGTATTCCCGAGGCTACCTGAATGATACGGTGATATTCCTCAATTCGATCACAGGGGTCTGACTTGATAACATCAGCTCCAAGCTCAACGGCTTGCCTGACAAGAGCCGAAATTTTATGAATGTCACCATCCACCATGTAACCACCATGCTTCTCATTTGGCAGCATAACCAAAGGTTCAACCATCAGCACCATACCCATCTTCTCGCATTCAAGCTTCAACTGAGCTACATTACGTACACATTGATGATGAAGCTCAGGCTGATTCGGCAGTAGAAGTAAATTCACACATACTGCAACCGCATCCCATTGTATAGCTTGCTCTACAGGATTCTGAATCAGTTCACTAAACAAATGATTGGGAAGCTCCTTCCCATATATGTTAGCAACATCGGTACGGAGGACTAATGAAGGTTTGTGCTTACCAGGAATCTGTTGCAGCATTCTCGCTTGTCCTACACTTAGTTGAATACAATCTGGATTCGCTTTGACAATCGTTGCAACTGCTTGTTCCATGTTCTCGATGCCAGACAAGAATTGATATTCATTAAAAAAGCCATGATCAACTGCTACGTTAAAACACTTCCCTGCGGAACTAAACATCCGCTTAAGCCTTGCGTTTGAAGCCATTATGCATCACTCCCAATTGCAAATTAACGTATATATTGAATTTCTCCCGTTTCAAGTGATTGCTCGATTGCCAGAACGATTTCTAGTACTTCTCTGCTCTCTCTAGGCATCATGATCTTAGGCTGCTCGTCGCTAGCAACACAGTCCACAAAATAGCGCAGTTCATTGAAATAAGGATCCCCATTAACGAATTCAACAGACTTCAAATCCTGGCCTTCATCAAAGAATAGCAACCGACTTTGAGATTCATTCAAATTCTCCAAATTAAACCCGGCTGATAAGTGAAAATCAATCCCAGATCGATCACTTGTGGCACGTAAGGACATGGTGAACGGATATCCATTCGGCATATGATAACTTCCTTCTACAGACGCTTTACTGCCATTATGAAAGCTTAAGCTAGTCATGACATGATTCCATGCGCCATTACTAAACTTCTTTCCTACTGCATACACACTCTTTACAGGGCCAAGCAAATGTCGCACATAATCGATATCATGCAAATGTAAGTCGAATAAACCGCCTCCGCTCTTCGTCACATCAGCGAACCACTCGCTCCAGGTCGGATGCTGTGCTAGACGATTGGCATAGACCATGTTGATCTCACCTAGACTCCCGGCCTCATATAGCTCCTTAATTTTCACATACTCTGGCCAGAATCTAAGTACCTGAGCAATCATGAATTTGACACCTGCTTGTTCAGTGGCAGCAATCATCCGGTCCGCTGCTTCCAAGGTGATCGCCATCGGCTTCTCACAGAGCACGTGCTTACCTGCCGCAGCAGCCATTACAACATACTTCTCATGGACATCCGTAGGTACACATATATCAATAATTTGAATATCATCGCACGCTAGCATTACTTCAACCTGAGGGTAATATGGACAGCCGAATTCCTCTGCGAATTTAGAGCCAGTAACTGGGTTCGTTGATGAAATTCCTGCAATTTCTACATCACTCATTTGGCGATATGCTTCCGCATGAGTTCTTGCCATAAACCCGGAACCGATTATCCCAACCTTCATCACTATCACGCTCCCTTGAATATTCGGTCCATTGTTGCTGATGTATTGTAGATGATCTGATCCGAATAATGCTTATAAGGCGGCATCATTTCAGCAGTACAATAATTGTCATAGCCTATCGATCGAAGTGCCTCCATAACTGCTGGATAATCAACATCCCCAGCTAGCAAATCCACGAACATATTAAACCCACCTGGATCTCTTCGATAATCTTTGAAGTGAATCCGTTTAATCCGAGGTCCCAGAATACGAATCCATTGATCCGGATAACCCGTTAGAAGGACGTTCGCTACATCAAAGTAAGCACCTACATATGGAGAATGAATATGATCGATAAAATCACGCATCTCAAGCGGAGATAATAGGAATTTATTCCATACATTTTCTACACCTATCGTGATATGAGCTGACTCTGCATCCTTCGCTAATTCACTAATCGCTTCCATAGCCCGATCATATACCTTGTCATAATCACAAACTTCCGCATTCTGAATGAAATCGACACCCACATAACCTGGAACAACAAGAATAGTATCCGTGCCTAAGCAAGCTGCTGCTTCGATTTGCTTATGAACGATATCTTTGGCCTTCTGTCTTCTGACTGGAGAATCGCTAGTTAAAGAATTCTCCCATGGGAGCCAGGAAGCAAGGCTTGCAACTTCAATCCCGATATCTGCAGCTGCTTGGCGAATAGCCATCAATTCCTTCTCCGTACTAGTAAGACTAATCTCACCCTCTTCAGCCAAACAGAACTCAATGCCATCAAAACCAGCAGACTTCGCGAGCTTCATTGCTTCGAGCATTGAAGTCCCTTCTTGATAAGACCAATAATTAATCCCTTTCTTCAATTCCGTTCACCTCCTTTAATATGAAGAAACGATTTTACCAACTGACTTTATAAGTCGCATAGAAAACCTACATCTGTTATTTCTTACGGATCTTACTCACGTTACTTAGGACAACAGCAATGACAATAATAGCTCCTGTTATCGCCGTTTGCAGATACGAATTTACAGATAGAACAGTCATTGCATTGGCAATAAGCCCTGTCATGATGACACCTAAGAAAGCTCCACCAATCGTTCCACGTCCACCCTCGAACGTTACTCCACCAATAATGGCGGCCATTAGCGCTGACAATTCATAGCCCGTTCCTGCGGTTGCAACGATCGAGTCAAGCCTAGATACAAGTACAATAGACGCCACACCCGCTATAAATCCGCTAATCCCATACGTAATAATTTTGTGCAGATCAACACGGATTCCTGATAAATAAGCATTCTCTTCATTACCACCAATGGCAACTATTCGACGACCAAATTTCGTGTAATTCAGTAGGATGAATGCCAAGATGACTGTTGCAAACAAGAAAATTAGCGTAACCGGAAATATACCAAAGAACTTCGTACGACTAATGGATTCGAATTTCCCTTGGAAATTCATAAACTTCCCACCAGAGACAATCAGTGCGATACCAAAATATACACTGCTCGTTCCAAGGGTAATAATAAGCGGCATGCTTTTGCTTTTACTAATAATGAATCCATTCACAATTCCGCATAAAGTTCCTACACAAATACCAACTAATATCGCTAATGCGATTGAACCACCATTCATAATAATCTTCGAGATACATACACCAGACAGCGCCATAATCATTCCGATCGACAGGTCAATTCCACCCGAAATTAAGAGCAAAGCCATTCCCATCGTCAAAATACCAAGTACAGATATCTGCTGAAAAATAGCAAAGATATTCGTCAGTCCAAAAAATTGATTATTAATGCTGCCTACTATAATCGAAACAATTAGAATGATGAGCAGTAGGATAAATTTCTGATTCTTGAATAGCGCTTCTTGATTCCGTAGCTTCAGGCCAATTTCACTCATCAATATTCACCTCTAGTGCACTTTTAATAATGGCTTCTTCTGTTATTTCACCCTTCATTAATTGTTTCGTTATTCGTCCCTTACGCACAACAAGAATGCGATCACTCATCGATACGAGCTCGGGCATATCAGATGAAATCAAGATAATTGACTTCCCTTGCTTGGTTAAAGCAGACATCACTTTGTAGAATTCCGTCTTGGAATTCACATCTATTCCTCGTGTTGGCTCGTCAAATATGAATATCGAAGCATCCGCAAACAGCCATTTGCCTAGAACAACCTTCTGTTGATTGCCGCCACTTAATAATCGAACTTCCTTAAAAACAGAAGATGTTTTGACATTCAGATCCTGAACAATAGGTTCGATTAATGGAGGATGCTTACGTACACGAACGAACCAGCCTTTGATCCGTTTCCCCATACCAACGACAGTCATATTCTCAACAATACTGTTACCAAGCATTAAACCGAGCTTCTGCCTATCTTCTGTAATATGAGCAATTCCAGCATGAATCGCATCTCTCGGACTCTGATTAGACAGTCTTACATCCTTATAAGTAATCGTTCCGCTATAGCGAGGATCTGCGCCAGAGACGGCGCGCACAATTTCTGTGCGCCCCGCTCCCACCATCCCTGCAATACCTAGAATCTCACCTTCTCGTAAATGAAAATGAATCGCTTCCGAATGCTTCGTAAGTCGTAAATCATCCACTTTAAATACGACATCACCAATCACATGATCTTCCTTGTCATAGAACATATCAACGGGTCTACCTACCATGTCCTTCGTAACCAAATCTAAGTTGACATCCTTCTGATCATTGAGATACGTATTGACGACAGAACCATCTCGGATTACCGTAATCCGATCTGCGATTTGAACCACTTCTTTCAGAAAGTGGGAAATATAAATGATACTTACACCCTTCTCCGTAATTCGCTTCACAAATTTCAGAACACGACTTGCATCTTCAACATTAAACATCGATGTCGGCTCATCCATAATGAGAAGCTTCGTTTCCAGTACAAGTGCTTTTAATATTTTGACAAACTGCTGTTCGGCAATGCTTAGCTGCTCCACTCTCTTGAATGGATTCAGCTCGATGCCAAGAAACGCCATCTCTTCTCTGGTCCGTCTCAACATGGATTTAAAATCAATGATCCCTAGCTTAGTCGTCAGCTCATGCCCGATAAAAATATTCTCAACCACGTTCATCGAGGGAGCTAGCAAGTTCTCCTGATATATAATATTAATTCCAAGCTGCTGAGCAAGCTGAGGGGTTAAGCTCGAATAAGTGATACCGTTCACGATAATCGTTCCATTATCAGGTGTGTAAGCTCCGGCAAGCACCTTCATTAAGGTTGACTTACCCGCTCCATTCTCTCCTACTAGGCAATGAATCTCGCCATGATATACGTCAAAGGTTATATCAGACAGCGCATGCGTACCTGAGAAGCTTTTGCTTATATTGTTCATCTGAATAAATGTCATCATCTAAGGGTCCTATTCTAAGCCGCCAATGTAATTAACTGCTTTTTCGTCTACCTTCCAGTTAACTGCTTTACTTAACGAATCCTTAGTCACAGGAATAATAGGCAGTGGTGTAAACTTCTCTGGTGTCTTCCCATTCAAATGCTGATACAGATTCTTAAATGTAATTAAGCCTTGTAAAGATACAGGTGCAGACATCGTTGCCGTGATCTCGCCGTCTTCAATCATTTTCAAGCCATCTGGGCCACCGCCCGTAGAGACAATCTTCACTTTATCTTGTAGATTAGCCTCCTTCAGTGCATTCATAACTCCCTTACCCATCATTTCATTATTGGCAAAAACAACATCGAATGCTTTACCTGATTGGATAAAGCTCTGAGTCACATTCATCGATTTTTCGGTTTCCCAATCGCCATGTATGATTCCAACAATCGAAATTTTGTCGCCGACTTTCTTCATCGCGCGATCAATGCCTTCTTGGTACTTTTCATATACACCGCCGCCTTTAGCTCCAGCAACGAATAGCACCTTGGCTCCTGGCCATGTTTCGGCAATGAAATTAATGCCCTCTTCACCGATCAAATCATATTCCGCTGCAATCGTCGAAATGTAATCTCCTGCATTATCAGCTGGCTTTAGATTCTCGAATGTAACTGGAATTTTGGCATCGTTAGCCATCTTACTTAGCGTAGCTGCTTGTTCTGGTGAGATCGGAAATACAGAAATTCCATCCACCTTCTTCTGAATTAAATCCTGCATGAGCGATACGGATTTCTCCAGGTTGTTCTCAGCATCTAATACAATCGTTTCTACACCTTTTTCCTTACCCGCATATTGAAACGCTTCAGCGCTATACATGTTCCATACATCCTTCATGTTATAGGCAATATAGCCAAAGGTAAGCTTCTTGCCTGCTGCAGGACTATCCTTGGGTGCATCCGCTGTCTTGGTACTGCATCCAGCTATAAGTAAGCCAACCATCATGATTGCAATTACGACATTCGTTAAACGAAACATACTCTTTCTCATAGAAACCCTCCTAATATCGTGTTAATCGAGCTTACATTTGTGCTTGAATATGTCTGATCGCTTTGTAAGATTCTGCTACAGCCAGATCAACCTCAGCTAAATTCGCTGGACCCGCAGATGTAAATTCAATTTCTACACTTAAAGGAGCTATACACTCGTGGGTATTCAGGATGTCAAAAATTCGTTTGAAATCCAAATCTCCTTGACCAATAGCAGGGAAATTCCATTCTTGATTGTCACCTAGCTTATCCTTTAAATGAATAAACTTCACATGATCTGATGATTGCTCTAAATCCTCATAAGGCATCGTATTCCCATAAAATATCGTATTAGCTGTATCGTAATTTATCGCCAAATAAGGAGAGTTCACCTGCTGTACAAGTGCTTTGACAGCTTGACCTGTTGCATAGTTATTGCCGTGCGTCTCGATTACCATCGTCACGTCATATTTAGCACATTGCTCAATCAACTTATGAATCGAATGAATCAATACTTGTTCATCTTCAATCTCATCATGATCATCATGAGCTTCACCCGTTGAAGTCACGATATAACTGCAGCCTAATCGATGTGCAAGTTCAATGCTTCTGCCAAAATTATCAACTCCTTCATCTCGCATTAAATTACTGTGAGCACCTAGAGCGATACAATCTAATTGAAGCGTTTTCAATTTACTCAGCACTTCTTCAATTTCAGCATCCGTCATTTCCCATCGCACATGCTCAGTGTAACCACGAACTGCGGCTAATTCGATGTTCCGAAAGCCTGCGTTAGCAGTTCCATTCAAAGCTTCATCCAGTGAAAAACCATGATAGGTATTGCTGTTCAAACAAACTAAGTTTTGCATGTAGAACCTCCTTCTAATTGTTCATTTAACACATCTCTTATGATTTATATGTTCGTTTATAACAAATAGTAGTTCATCAGAAACAAAAAGTCTAGTTAATTATCTAAATATTCAGATAATTTAACTCGACAAATTACCAACTCAATTCCTCAATTAGTTTATGCAGGGATGCATTTCCTTCCGGTTGCTGTTGAAATCGCGAAATCTGATTAGGTAAACTCAACTTAAGGTAATTTCACGATTTCAAAGGCAAACGCTATCGCTCCTACAGGAGACACATTCCCTTTTCTACAATAGACTACTAGTTGGTAATAAAAAAAGAATGAAAAATAATTAAAGATTTAAATGCGAAAAATGGTGCTACGAGTTATATCGCGCACCACCACTTTTTCCGTTTTCTTATGATTTTTGATAGGCAATAATCGTTATTTAGTCGATAAGCTTACCATCGCAACACCGACCAGAATAACCAGACATCCAAGTACCTTCATCCATGTTAAACTTTCACCAAATATAAAGTAAGCTCCAAACACGGAAATTAAATAAGCTACGCTTTGCATGGGGTAAGCAATTGAGATTTGGACCCTTGATAGGATGAATAACCACAATATCGTGGTTAATCCATAGAGGACAAGTCCACCCATAATGAATGGAGAGAACACTAAATCAATAATACTTCTGAAGCTCTCGAATGGATTGACCTTCCGTTCGAGACCTGCTTTCCAGAGAAACTGCCCGATGACAAGTGTGATCGCATTTAGTATAATAAGCACGGCATTCGACAAATTCATTTATAATCTCCTTCTCAACGACCTTAAGCTCCAAGGTTAATAAAACTATTTTACAAAATTTATTGCTTCCGTCAAAGTAATTTGATACCGTGTATTAGTCTAAAGTAATTAGGAAAAAGAGGAATGTATATGGCTTCCATGCTAAATAATATCAGAAAATCAAGTAAATACTTCATTTTCATTATACTTATACTCACTATTTGGATACGTGTTGATTATATATCTCACGAAGAATTTAAACCTCTCGAATATGATCAGAAGAATTATACCGATATGGCAGTTCGACTATTAGATCAAGGAGTTTACGGTTATAACAAGGAAGGACTACCTGATTCAAGGGTAACTCCTGGGTATCCACTATTCCTAACCTCTATCTTTGCTGTTGTCGGCTATTCCGATATCCAGGAAACACAAATGACCGTTAGGTACATACAAGCCGTTATCTCTCCGCTTTATGTATGGTTTATATACTTAGTTGGGCTTAGACTCTTCAATCGTACTACAGGCTTGATAGCTGCACTTGCTGCTGCATTTTATGGAACCTTTGTCTGGATGTCCTCACTCATTTTAACAGAAACGATCTTTCTCATCTGCTTGATGGCACTTGTCTATTTCCAAGTCCGAATCATGCAGAATAATCGAATGAAGGATCATTTATGGGGAGGCGTACTCCTTGGGATGATGGTGCTTATCAGGCCCAACTCCATTATTATAGCCGCTACACCTTATATTTTCCTTATGTTTAAATATCGCAAACTGTTTATTAAGCAAATTCTCTGGGGTGTAGGTGCTTTTGCCCTTGTTATGCTGCCTTGGTGGATTCGCAATCTGATTACTTTCCATGAATTAATTCTAATCTCTAATGGAGTAACAGGGAATGCACTTCTTGCAGGTACTGACCCTTATTTCTACAAAACAATTCCTTGGAACGATATCAAGTTCGAAGATCAGGGTAAAGTTGCTATCGAACGGATCAAAGAAGGTTTGAAGACTGATCCCCTATTCTGGATACAATGGTTTACCATTGGTAAGGCAAGTCATATGTTCCTGTCAACCTACTATCTAGGTCCATATTCGATGTACGTTGCAGATTGGTATGCCGAAGTCATTAAATTCCTTCATAGAGCCTATGTTTTCATCGGGATAGGTGGTGGCTTCATTGCAATGTTCTGGAATAAAGCCGTCTTATTCTTGCTAGTTAACTTCGGCTTACTTCTAGCAGTTCATCTGCTATTCATCCCAGAAGCACGTTATACGATTGGAATGATGCCATTCCTTATGCTAATCACTGCGTATCTGATTACCGTAGGCGTAAAATTCATATATCAACTAACAGGCCGGAAATTGGAGGGCTCCTTGTGAAAGTACTCATCATTATTCCTGCTTACAATGAAGAAGCTTCCATCGGAAATGTGATACGGGCCATTAAATCAACCGCTCCCGAGGTCGAAATCGTTGTTATTAATGATGGTTCCCGTGATACCACCGCACAGGTGGCTCAAGCTACAAGGCTTGCCCATGTTATCACATTGCCACTTAACGTAGGTATTGGCGGCGCTATGCAAACAGGCTACATGTACGCACAGCAGCATAATTATGATATTGCTGTTCAGATGGATGCAGATGGACAGCATGATCCAACCTATTTGCAGCATTTACTTCGTTCCATACAAGCTGGGGAATCAGATTGTATGATCGGCTCCCGTTTTATAGAGAAAACAGCGTATCGTTCTAGTTTGTCTAGACGGACAGGCATCTTGTTCTTCACTTGGCTATTGAAGCTCGTAACGAAGAAAACATTCACAGATCCCACATCCGGATTCCGTGCTGTAAATCGACAAATCATACAAATATTTGCTAATTACTATCCAGATGATTATCCTGAGGTCGAAACTATCGTCCTACTCGATCGTCTTGGGTTTAGAGTCAAGGAAACTTCAGTTCTCATGCATAGCCGCGAAACTGGAGCATCCTCTATAACACCACTTAAATCAGTCTATTACATGATTAAAGTATCACTTGCGGTACTCATGACCTTACTCCGCACCATAGGAAGGGTTAATGTATGAACATTTTTCTGGTATCCATTATATTCTGTCTATTCTTTCTCGTTGTCGTAATTGATTTAATCCGTCGCAGAAGACTAGAAGAACGATATTCCATTCTTTGGATCGTTATTGGACTCATTATGCTTGTCCTATCGATCTTTCCGAGCTTTCTAGAAACGATATCACAGCTACTGCACGTCGTATATCCACCATCTCTGTTATTCTTCCTAGGCTATGTGTTTGCACTGGTGGTTATCTTGCATCTCACAATGGTTGTCTCTAAGCTCCATCGTCAAATGACACGACTGATTCAAGAAGTCGCACTGCTTAAGAACGAACGAGAAGAAGAGAAGAAACAACAATCATCCAAGGACATCCCGTGATAATTCCTTTGCTTAACAAGTAAGGACGATTAACTTATACTTTCATATTCAAAATTAAAAGCTCTCACTAATTGTGAGAGCTTTTGTTATCCTATATCCTTAATCATACGCAAAAAGTCATAATTTCCAATCACTACTCTACTTGTTCCTCTATAGCCCATTTTCTCATATAACGCATGTGCTCCTGGATTATCCTTGTCAACAAGTAACGAAAGCCTCGAGTAGCCTTTCTCAATTCCTGCTTGTTCAAAAGCACGCATCAGCTCTTTCGCAATCCCGCGACCTTGATATTCATCTGACACAGCAATTGAATCTAGATAATATTCATCTAGATTAGCTTCTTTATCTAGCGTTGTATCCGGATTACCCGTCAATTGAATTAATCGATTAATGATTGGGCGGTCTAATTCTGCTGCCTCACTACCATGATAGGACAATAGGAAACCAACAGCCTGGCCATCTAATTCCTTCACAATCGTATTCTGATAACTGAGGCGATTACCCTCCTGCTCAAAATAATTCTCTAGGGCTCGAATCATTTCACAATCGTCATCTGTTCCTGCTAATGTGTTGCCAATGGTTCCAATTGCTTTATGCATAAGCTGTACAACTTGCTTCACATCTGATTTTCTAGCTGCGCGTATCACTAAAGTCTAACCTCCTGATGATATACCATTAATGTGCTTGCGATTCCTTCAATAACTCCAGATCGAGTGTAACCTGTTCAATCATTTCAACGAATGCAACAAGTTCTTCTGAATGTCCTGCTTGTTCCCTAGCATTAACTGCTGTCTGCTCAGACTCTCTCTGCACTTGCGCTAATAAGGCATTAATCTGACTTAAAACATCCTGTATCTGTTCCAAAGCCTTCTTAGAATGGGATGCTAGCTTTCTAATCTCATTCGCAACAACTTCAAATCCCCTACCCTCATTACCAGCACGAGCTGCTTCAATCGCAGCATTGAGTCCTAGCAGATGTGTCTGATCCGAAATTTCACGCATTAAGCTTCCCATACTATAAATTTCTGCAACCTCTTCATTCAATTTCTCTACAAGCTGATGAGATTTCTCTTGAGAATCTGCTGTATGCATGGCAGTAGTAGCAATTGACTGTGTACTTCCCGATAGTTCTGCCATCATCGACGCCAGTTCTTGTATAGCTCTTGTAATTCCTTGTAACATATTCTGCTTGGAATCTGCAATTTGTTGGATTTTGGCCTTTTCGTCTTGCTCATATGCCTCAAGTACAAGCTGTGAATCAAGATTGAACATTTTGGAAATAGCTAATATAACTTCAATCCAATTATCCGGCATTAGCTGCTTAAAGTAAATTGTCGCAATATCCAGATAAATCATGTAACAGCCTAAGTACCAATTAGTTGTCAAGCCAATTCGAGAATGTATGGCTCCAACCTGCAAACGCTTACTAATAAATCCATCATCAATAATACCAGAAGCTAGAGAAATGAAATACCATCGTTGCGTTTCCTTAAGCCGCTCAATAGAACTATATTTCTCAATAATCGCTAGTAAATGTGGCTGTGCCGCTATATGTATGTATAACCTAGATACAACCTCTTCAGAAATTTGTTCAAAATAATGGAGGTTCTCATTCAGAAGCGTCAAATCCTTATCCGTAAGTCCAATAAAATGTAATTGCTGCTTTCGATATTCCTCTACAATAATCACTTAATCCCACCCTTTTTTTATAATCTATTAAAATTGTCACATAACTGTCTATACTTATCAACTTAATTTATGAATAGATTGTGAATAGTTGGACAATATCTTCCCAATCAGAGTATTATAAATAAAGGAGTATGCTAATACCATTTGGTTAGAAAGGATGTTTATATTGGATACACTAGTCATAGATAAGGCACTTACTATGCCAATGTTTGTTGTCATTATTGTGTTTGTATTGTTAATCGGTTCATTAATTAGTTTAGGTGTACTAAGATTATTCCAGCAACGTGCTCGTTACGGTATTGTCTGTTTTGGCGGAGCAGTAGTCAGTCTTACCGCATTTATATTTATAGCTAGTTCTTGGACATTATAAGAATAGAGGAAAACATTATACCTCCGGTGATCGGAGGTATTTTTTAGTAAATAAGATAAGAAAGTATAAGTTTTCACCTATACTTTCTTGTATTCACCTTAAGAAACGCATCCGTCCTGTAAAGACAGCGAAGCCGTTTCTTCTTGCAACTCAAGTCATGAGGAGGCGGACAACCATGTGCAATCTGTTGAGTAGAATACTCGTTATCCTGCTTGTATTTATTCCTCCTGTTTCATCTCTTGCATATGCCTCCATAAATCCTCACACCTCCACAATTAAGCAGCAGCAAGGTCACTATGTGTCGCATATGGCGATCCACCATGGACCTACAAATAAGCCTTACAAAACCGCACTTACCTTCGACGACGGACCTGATCTGACATACACACCACAAATCTTAGATATGCTCAAAAAGATGAACATAAAGGCCACCTTCTTCGTTATCGGGAAGAATGCTGCTAAATTTCCTGAGATCATTAAGCGTATTGCGAATGAAGGACATATCCTAGCCAACCATTCATGGGATCACGCGAACTTTGTACAACTAAGCCGAGCACAAATTCGGCTAGAAATAACCAAAACGGATCATTTACTTACCCAAATAACTGGTCATAAGCCTCTTCTATTTCGAGCACCATACGGGAATGTTACACGCCATTTAGAGGTCGAATTACGTTCCATGGAGCATATATTAATCGGATGGTCTGTGGATACGAGGGATTGGGCTGGACCCGATGTAGATACGATCATCAAGACGGTTACCAAACAAATCAAACCAGGTGGGATCATTCTACAACATTGTGCGAATGGACCTAAAGTCGATTTAAACAATACCTTGCAAGCTCTACCCAAAATTGTATCCATGCTTAAACAGCAAGGATATGAGTTCGTAACTGTGCCTGAACTATTAACCACTCAAGCTTATAAAATCGAAACGGATAAAGTCTCTCTTCCATCCAAATGAATGAATGTTCTAAATGTCATCCCATTGAATCAATTTCATAACTCATTGATTCCATACCAAAACAAGAAGAAACGGCTTCCCACCCTAATGGATGGAGAAGCCGTTTTGTATAATTATTGAGCCAATCCTGCTTTAACCCAGCTTGCTTCTTTGGGATTAAGCTAAATCAATAAGCATGAATCTTGCATCAGAACTTGCTTGAATCAATAGTTCAGGGGTATCTGTTATGCGTGCAGAATCTCGTTTACTAAGAACAGCATTCGTATTCAAGGTAATTTCGCCTTCTATGACGAAGACAAAAATTTTTCGTCCTACTGGCTGCTTATAAGTAATCGATTGATTCGATTCGAGATCAGATAAATAAATGGTTAAATCCTGATTAATAAAAGCAATGTCATCCGCTCTATGAGACTTCGACACCACTGGCAGCAGGTTATTCAACATTTTGGTCTGATCAAAGTTCGTTTGCTCGTATGAAGGCTCCAAATTCCGCGTATCGGGGAAGAACCACAATTGCATGAATTGTACATCCTCCGAATCTGAAGGATTCATTTCGGAATGCGTAATTCCAGTACCAGCGCTCATTCGCTGTATGCCACCCCAAGTTGTTGTTGCAGAATGACCGGCACTATCCTTATGTTCCAAATAACCTTTGAGAACAATCGAGACAATTTCCATCTCATGATGTGGGTGCGCGCCAAAGCCTTTACCCGGTGCTACAGTATCATCGTTAAGTACACGCAAATCACCAAACTGCTGGTTATTCGGATCATAATAATCAGCAAATGAAAAGCTGAAGTTACTCTTTAACCAACCATGATCAGCATGGTAACGGTTCTTAGCTGGATAGATTTTAATCATTTTCTTACCTCCTTTTTGGATAAAGCGGATAATCTACTTGAACTGGCACTTCAATAACAACTAATCTGGTTAGTTCATTTAATCCTGCACGGATAGTCACTTGACTGGAAGATTCACGATCTGACTCAACAACTGCAAAATCCTTATGATGGAACTTAATTGTTTCCTCAGAATCCTTGATATAGGAACTATCACCGCGGACTGCAAGGATAGCTAGTGCTCGATTAGCTGCCAAGCTGTGGGTATAGGCTGAACCAGCTGTCATATGCAAATCCCACATCTTCGCATCAGTCACAATCTGGATCGGAGCATCGTCACCAATTACCGTCTTGACGCGAACCCCATCAAGGTCATATTCAGGGAAATCATGATGTTCAAACTGGCTATACGCTGGGGGCCGCTTAAGTGCTTCCTGTATGGATGGCTCAAACCAGATTTGAAATAACTCTGCATTCGGACCTACAATTCGTTCATTATGGGAAACACCTGAACCAGCTTGAATAAGCTGTACGCCACCTGGTCCAACAACACTCTCAGTTCCTAGCGAGTCACCATGATGTGCTTCACCCTCTATCACATAAGTCATTATTTCAAATGCTTGGTGTGGATGAGAAGCGATATTACCCTCTTGTGGAGCAAATGCCCATGCCCAGTAGAACAAGGGACCAAGTCTATTCACCTCAGAACCTTCACCAGGGAAACCAATTGGCTTGCGTTCTGTTATCGTTCCACCATCAAATGAACCCGATGCTTGCTGTTCAAATGAATACACATTTACATTCATTTTATCTTCACCTCATATATCTTATTTTTTTATATTTTAAATTCAAGATATTAGAATAAAAAAAATTGTATCATTTACCTTATAAACGTAAAGAATGCCAGAGAGTAAGTAGCTATAACTTACTCTGCGCATGCTTGCCGAGTTTCTTCAGTAAATAAGTCGCCATTTCTTGTTCAGCAGGCTCAAGCCCACTCATTGCATTACGTATGATTTCAGCATGATCTGGAAAAATGTTATCCATCAACTCAGTTCCCTGTTCAGTTAACGCTGCGTATATAATACGACGATCTTTTGAGCAAAGCTGACGAGCTAAAAGGCCCTTCTTCTCCAACTTATCAACTACATACGTAATACTTCCACTAGAAAGCAGTATCTTTCCACCTATTTGTTGTAAAGGATGTTGCCCTTTATGATACAACAGCTCTAGCACGGCAAATTCAGTTACATTAAGTGAGTGCCGACGAATATCTCGTGAGGTATGCTCTATGAGTGAATTGTATGAGCGAGTAAGTGCAACAAACAATTCTAAGGATATATCTTTGTCCTTTGCGTTCACTTTACCACCTCATAAATACTTTTAATTTAAGATGATTATATTCAAACTATTATTATTTGTCAACAGTCAGCAATTATAAATATACATTCATCTGATAAGTGCAGCAAGGAGAGCAACAGGAGTAGCACATGATTTCATCATGTATTCAACATACGTACGACATACGTATCACATCAAACAGCTCATAAATCTTCCTTCAATAAAATGCTTCAATCCTCAACCCATGGTATAATATATCGATAGAAAATAGGAGAGTGAACTATCGGATGAAATCCAAACAACGTCATATTCTTTTAACTTCATTACTAGTTACTTCATTATTGCTTTCCGCTTGTGGAAGCAATGAAGCTGCCAAGCCAACAGATCAGACTGGAACAGTGACTACAACTCCAGCTCCAGTTGAAACTGTCAAACAGAGTAAACTTACATCACTTGAAGTACCTAAAGAAATCGTATTAGAGCCAGGAGCTAAGCTACCATTCCCTGTAGTGGGCGTTATGAAGGATGGAAGTAAGGCTGATGTTTCCCATACCAAAGGAACTAGTTACGAATCAAGTGAATCTAGTCTCGTCAAAGTAGACGCAGACGGAACACTTAATGTGTCCGCACAAGCTCAGACAGGAGATACTGCCAAAATTACTGTAAACCTACACGATCAGAGTGGAGTTACTACTATTATTGTAAAAGCATCACTTCAAAGTACTTCGAAGCCCGGCAAGGGCGACAAAGTAGTTGTAACAAATGCAACAGACCGTACTGTAGTTGTTAATAAGGAACGTGCTTTACCAAGTGACTATATCCCTGCTGACTTAGTATATCCGAATGTAAAGTTTTCTTTTACTGAAAAAAACGACAAACGCAAAATGCGCTCTGAAGCTGCCAAAGCAATTGAATCCCTCTTTGACGCTGCCAAAAAGGATAATATTGAGCTTGTAGCGATATCAGGCTACCGTTCCTTTGCTACACAAAAATCCATATTCGCTAGAAATGTTAAGGAACAAGGTCTTGAAGTTGCATCTCAGGTAAGCGCACGAGAAGGCTACAGTGAGCACCAAACAGGGTTGACTATGGATGTCTCTAGTGCAAGTGCAAAGTATTCGTTAGAGGAAACCTTTGGAGACACCAAAGAAGGCAAGTGGCTAGCTGAACATGCACATGAGCATGGCTTCATCATTCGTTATCCTAAAGGTAAAGAAGAACAAACAGGCTATGCCTACGAACCGTGGCACATTCGTTACGTTGGTGTAGAAGTTGCAACTGAAGTGAAAGAAAAGGATATGATCTTAGAACAATATTTCCAAGATGCTATTCCTGCTCAAGGTTAATACTGAAATAAATAAGGATCGAAATAAATATACAAATAAAGCTGTCTCATCTGTAGATAAATCTACTTGTGAGACAGCTTTTGTATTTATAGAAGAGAAATAGTTCTTTGTAATAAGCGATATGATTCTGATGAAAGAATTAGTTCTTTGTTATGAGCATCATGAAGTGTGATGAGTGAATTAATTCTTTGCTAAGAGCTCTATGAGTGTGATGAAAGAATTAGTTCTTTGCAAGTCTGAATGCTTCTGTGTATTGTGCTGCTTTGGCACGAACAAGAGAATAATCTCCTGTTGCTAGAGCATCCTTGGTTAAATCCGATCCAATACCTACTGCAAATGCACCAGCTTTAATCCACTCGCCTAAATTCGCAACATTGACGCCGCCAGTTGGCATAACATTAGCCTGAGGCAATGGACCTTTAATATCCTTAATCATACTAGGGCTAAATTGACTGCCTGGGAATAGTTTCACCACATCTACCCCTAAATCAAGTGCATCTTGAATATCATGAATCGTCATAATACCAGGCATGATCGGTACGCGGTAACGATTGCAGAGCTTAACCGTTTCAGCATTAAGTGATGGACCCACAACGAACGCAGCACCACTGAGGATCGCAGCGCGCGCGGTCTCAGGATCAAGCACTGTGCCCACTCCGATAATCGCGTTCTTAGTTGGATCTGGATTATTAACGGAATAACGGCTCGATAATTCCTCGATCGCTTTAAGTGCATTTGGTACAGTCATTGTGATTTCAATGACTTTGATCCCACCAGCAATTGCTTCCTCTGATAGCTGAACGACTTGCTGCCAGTTCTCACCTCTAAGTACAGCTACTACTCCCTCTTCGTGAATACGTTTAATGATATTTAATTTTTGCATATTGTGATCCATCCCTTCATTCTCATGTATATATTAGCGTTCGACATGCGCTTTACTACTTAATCTTGCATCTACTTGTGCTGAAGTAGGCAGACCTTGCCAGTCACCCTCGGTCTGGATCACCATGGAGCCTAGGAGGTTGCCGAGGCGTACTGCCTCTTCATGGCTGATTCCTCGCAGCAACCCGCTTAGGAAGCCGGCGCAGAAGCCATCGCCGGCTCCTACTGTGTCGACGACTCTGTCGACACGGAAGTAAGGAACAGGGGTGACACGCCCCTGTTCAACAAGGTACGTGACGTTGTCGCCACCTTTGACAACGCACACATTGCCAAGCTCATGCAGCTTGTTGAAGATGGCATCGACATCTTCAGTTGCATACAAGAGCTTGAGTTCATCTAGGCCCGGCAGGAAATAGTCCGCTTCCGCAGCAAGCGGTAGCAGCACTTCCCGGGCCTCTTCTATGCTCCAGAGCTTCAGCCGCAGGTTCGGGTCAAAGCTCACCTTGACCCCATGTTTACGTGCCAGACGTACAGATTCGATAACCGTCTGACGTGCAGTCTCACTGAGTGCTGTAGTAATACCCGTTACGTGCAAGATTCTAGCACCTGCTATGTATTCCTCGTCTAGCAACTCAGGAGTCATTAGGCTCGCCGCAGAATTACGGCGATAATAGTACACAGAAGTTTGTCCTGCGATCACCTCACGCATCATCATCCCGGTTGATGCTTGGTTCGTGCGTACTACGCGTGATACATCGACACCTTCACCGCGTAATGTTTTGACAATAATCGTTCCGATCGGATCTTCCCCTAATTGTGAGAACCAACCCACTTGGTGCCCTAAACGTGCAATACCAATCGCCAAATTACTTTCAGCACCACCAAATGTACATTCAAGTGTCGGGCTGTATTCAATCCCTTTGTTGCTAGTTGGCATCATTAGAGCCATGGATTCACCA
Organism: Paenibacillus sp. P5_B5; assembly: GCF_056400365.1. Taxonomy (NCBI): domain Bacteria; kingdom Bacillati; phylum Bacillota; class Bacilli; order Caryophanales; family Paenibacillaceae; genus Paenibacillus; species Paenibacillus sp. P5_B5. Next base: position 374,814 of record NZ_JBFULK010000005.1, on the reverse strand, counting down.
AATGTAATCACATCTGGAGAAGTCTTCACGTAGGTTTGATGCTTGTCACTCATCGATAATCCCACCTTCTGCTGTGTAGTTGTATGTCATTAATCAATTGTTACTCCAATTGCTTCAAACCTCTGCCGAACATCTTTAGGTAGGCCATCATCGGTAATAATGCGGTCGATATCCGTCAATTTAGCAAACGTCATTAAAGCATACTTATCAAACTTCGTATGGTCAGCAACACAATATCTATATTTGGCATGCTCCAATAACGCCTGTTTCTGTTCAGCTAGCTCTGTTGTATAAATCGACAACCCATAATCCAAGTGCAAGCCTGTTGTGGAAATAAAAACCTTTTGAATATTCAACTTTCGCAAGAATGGTACGGCTTCACCGCTAATTAGTAGATTACGTTTACGGTAACCACCTGGTACAACAAGATGAATTTGGTCCTTTGTTACAAGCTCACTAATGATATATAAATCATTCGTAATAACGGTAAGAGGGGCATTCGGTAAGGCTCGTGCCATCTCAAGCATTGTGCTACCACCATCAAGCGCAATAACATCTCGTTCTTCAATTAACGCAAGCGCTTTAATTGCAGCCGCTTTCTTTTCTACTAAATGATCGATTTGTGATACTCGATTTGGAAACGAACCCACATGCCCGTCTTGTTGAAGAATCGCCCCTCCATGTACACGCATGAGTAGCCCCTGCTGTTCAAGCTTAGCTAGATCTTCACGAATTGTTTTGCCAGATACGGCTAGCAACTCGCTAATCTCTATAACTTTAATTTCGCCATTCAAGAGCAGCAATTCCATTATCTTCTCATGCCGTTTTAAGGCCGTAATGGACATGATCCCATTCCCTTCTTCCGTTCATTTACGTTCACTATCAGTATAATATAAACGTTCATTTATGTATAGTTTGGTTTGATTAATTTTATTAATTTAAATCCTCTAGTAACTTAGTACATGGCTTGACAAAATTTTAGCGAATAAGTTATTCCTAACATGGATAGATACACAATACAAATAAAAAAAAGCCCTGCGGATAATTTTTCCGCAGGGCCTCCCAAAAATCAATAACACTCATCATTTGATAGTCATACTCAACTTGTTAACAAGCACTTTTACTACTGTACTTTATTAAACATCTGTACCATGTTTAATAGAACAACTAATACTTATGGTGTTAATGCATTTCCTGGTGTTAAGTAGTATTGCGTTTGTCCTGGCTTAGCTAGTGTACTTAGTGTGAATACGCCACCTGTTACAGTTCCTTTTGCTGTTATACCTTCTCCTTCAACCCAGATTGTTGGTAATTGGTAAGCTTCCGTTGTGTTTATTAGATTCGCTCCATTAATTGCTAATAAACTATCTTCTGTTACTCCACTTCCTTGTCCTACTTCAATTCCACCAAATYCATTATCTGATACATCTACTGTTCCATCTAGGGTTACGGTTGATCCATTTACCATGATCCCACCATTACCATTTGTTGCTGTTACGTTATTTAATGTAGCTGTTGTTAGGTATACCTGGATTGCATATGTGCCGACCCATGTTGATGGTGATGCTAGCCCTGCATCTACTACTAAGTTATTTAACGTTACTGGCGCATAGATTATGATTCCATCATCAACTGTGCCTGTTGCATTTGCTAATCCTGTAAAGCTCAATGTTTTACCGTTACCATTGATTGTCAATGCTCTACTAATTTCTAGGCTTGATGTTAATTCAATATTTCCTTTTAAGTTAATTGTTGTGATTTCTGGCTTTGCTACTGCTGCTTCCAATTCTGCTTTTGTACCTACATTTGCTACTGTTGGGTCTGGTGTCGGTGTCGGTGCAGGTGTTTCTGTTGGTCTAGGCGTTTCTGTTGGCGCTGGTGTTGCTGTCGGTGTTGGTGTACTACTTCCACCATCCGAACCTCCACCACTATTTCCACCACTACTGCTACCTCCTGAAGTTGCTGGAGGAGCTGTAACAATGCTACCGCTCGCTGGACCATTAACGCTCTTAGGTTTTTTAGCGAATGAGGAGCCTTTTGCACCATCATTGATAGTAGCTGACTCAATTGTTCCTTGACCTAACATTTTCACTATTGCATCAAGTACAAGACTCTCAATTGAACTTCCACTTGGAACTTCTACAGAGATCGATTGAGCTAATACATGTACATTCTCGAATGAACCCACTAGAACAACCTTGGAGTTCTTAGGAAGTAGATTTGCTAGTATTACATTAATAAATCCTGCACCCGTTAGACCTGATTCCTCAAGCTTAGCACCTGATTGTAGAATTATTTCTTGAACAGATGTACTACCTTTGGCAACAATGCGAATGCTGCCGTCTTTCTTATCAACTACGATCGTGATAAACACGGAGTCGATCAAGTGAATGGAGTTTGCTCCTCCACCTTTAATTGTAGTTGTACCTTCTGCTCTCACATTCGTAAGCGTAACATCACCCTTACCGATGCCTTCGCCCAATAATAGATTACCTTTGATTACTGTGTTCTTAAGTGTTACACCTGGAACAGTAACTGTTACATTACCTGCAATTACTTCAGTCCCTGTTTCAGGACCATATGTACCAGCAACGTCATAGGTTTTACTATTCATCGCAAAAAAGGCTTGAACAGCACTATTAAGCGCAACAATTGTTTCTGCACGAGTGATTGAGTTAGTAGGTTTGAAAGAACCATCAGGCAGGCCTCTTAATAGCCCCTTGCTAACAAGAGTACCTACAGCTCCTTTACTCCAGCTTGCTAGATCGCTAGCATCTGTCAGTGATGAAACATCACCTTGCGTTGTATCAAGCTTTAAGAGGTTCGCAATCATTACAGCTGCTTCTTCACGAGTTACCTCGTTCTTAGGTCCGATCTTATTATCGGGATAGCCTTTAATATAACCAGCTGTAACTGCTATAGACAGTTGGTCATATTCCCAGCTATCAGATTTCAGATCGTTAAATGTAACGTCTGATTTCACTGTAAGACCGAGAACTCTGTTAATCAGAGTAACGAACTCGGCACGAGTGATATTATTATTAGGCTTGACGCTACCATCTGAATAACCTGTTAACCAACCTTTAGCAATCCATTCCTTAAGTGTTGGTGCGGCCCATGATCCTTCAACATCTGAAGCTGTAGTTGAAGCAGCTACCATGCTAAAAGTCGAAAACATCAAACAAACTGCTAGCATTGTTGATAAAAATCTTTTTGCTGTGTTTCTTTTCTTCATTTTTTTCCTCCTAGTTATAATTATTAAGTTGAGCAAAGATTCACCCATATCTTTATTACTATTCGACACCATTCTTCAATTACCTTTCAAATTTTTATATTTATTAAATTATTATGAAAAATCATATTATAAGGACAAACCGTCCACGCAGCGTTCATCTATCGGCACCATTACAATTTTTCAAGCACTGATTTTAGTATTAAGCCCACAAAAAAAAGACAACCTTATCCACAATAAGATTGTCTTCTGTCCAAATCCAGTTCATTTATATCAAAGTAATTACAATCGAAATAAGCATCAATACAATTCCACCCCAGAGAAGCTTGGAACGCTTCAGTCTTGCAAGTCCTTTGTCCTGTCTTTCGATGATGGTTTGTTTTCTTGGCGTTTCATACTCCCCTGGTTTCTTGTCGCTCTTAAGAGGAAAGAATCCTTGAGGACCAACTCCACTGATTAGGACACCTAGTATAATAGCAATCAAAGAAATATAAAAAAGAGTATTCGAAATGTCAACCAACTTCATATCTTCCCATCCTTGTCTAGACTATTATTTTTTGATTGCATAGACCCGTATTCGCTTATAGTCTGCAATCCATACATCATCATGAAACAAGCCGATTCTTAGCTGCTCATTAATCTCTTTATAGGCAAGCGGACGGTCAATATGTTTGGCATAAACAACATGGAATCCGTACTGTTCTAATAAAGAAGTATAAGTCCCGATACTTGGAAAATACCAAGGATTAAGCGTTGAGGCATCAAACAGCATCAAATGGCTGTGTCGTTCGAAATTCACGAGCATCTTGTACTTCGAACTGAAGGTTGGGATATTTGAGCTTAGCTTCCGCAATCAGCACTCCCTAATTGTGACACATATCCCATTTTATCATCGTAATGCTTAGCATTCCACTGTTTCATTCGATATATAGACAAATTAAACCATTTTGATCTATATATAGCCTTAATTGAAGCAGCTATAGGTATTATGAAATTGATTCAGTTATAAATAATATTCTTTATAGCTTTTGCCTAATGTCGACTGAAAATAACGAAAAAACCCTTTAAGAGCAGAGCTCCTAAAAGGCTTTAAACTTCATTGACTTCATTGACTTCATTGACTTCATTGACTTCATAGGCTTCATAGGCTTCATTATGAACCGATCAATAAGGTGGATTATAGAGTGGATAAACCGGATATTGATATTGGTTTTGATCTGAATTGGGGTACGGATATGATGGTGGATAGGGATAATAGGTTTGTTGATTACCGTAGCGAAATGGACTTAATAGTTGAAATGGTAATTGCGATGGTCCACCCCCAATATCTCTTTGACCTGGAGAACCTCCGCCATGTTGAGGAAAGCTTCCGCCGTGATGTGCTGGCCCTGAATTATGATTTCCATGTAGTGGTCTAATTGCAGGTCTGTCTATGATTTGATTCTCATTCGTTATCGCCATTTAGATGACTCACAGTCCTTTCTTATACAAAGTAAGGTGCTTGATACACACGATATATGACATCATATGTGTGTATGCCTATACTGTGTGTCATCCAAACGATAAAATGGGCGATCACTTATCGATTGAGTAAGGAGCCAACATAACGAAGTAATTCATTTGCGCAAGCTGGACAATAGCCATGCTCATCAATTAACTGCTTCGTAACTTCATTAATCTTCTTGAGCTGTTTCTCATCAGGTGTCTTAGTGGAAGTCGTAATTTTGACAATATCCTTCAAATCATTGAATAGTTTCTTCTCAATTGCTTCGCGCAAACGATCATGAGAGCTGTAGTCGAATTTACGAGATTTTCTGGAATAGGCGGAAATTCGGATGAGTATTTCTTCGCGGAAAGCTTTCTTGGCATTCTCAGATATACCAATCTGTTCTTCGATTGATCGCATTAGCCGCTCATCCGGATCGACTTCTTCACGCGTAAGTGGATCGGTGATTTTACCCCAATTACAATAAGCTTCAATATTATCTAAATAATTCTCGAATAAAGTTCGAGCTGACTCTTCATAGGAGTAGACAAATGCCTTTTGAATTTCCTTCTTGGCAATTTCGTCATATTCCTTCCGTGCTACTGAGATAAAATTCAAATAGCGCTCTTTCTCTTCTTTGGTAATCGAGGGATGCTGGTCGAGACCATCCTTAATCGCACGCAATACATCAAGCGCATTAATGCATTCAAGGTCGCCTCGAATAAGAGCACTCGATATGCGATTAATAACATAACGAGGATCGATACCTGACATACCTTCTTCAGCAAATTCATTTTGCATTTCTCGAAGATCAGACTCTTTGTAACCCTCCACAGTCTCACCGTTATAGAGATGTAATTTCTTCAGTAAGTCCATCCCTTGTTTCTTTGATTCCTTGAGTCTGGTTAGAATGGAGAAAAATGCAGAAGCCCTAAGCGCATGAGGTGCAATATGTACATGGCTCATGTCACTTTGTGCAATCAGCTTGGTATAAATCTTCTCTTCTTCTGTTACCTTGAGATTATAAGGGATTTGCATCACAATCATACGTGACTGCAGTGCTTCATTCTTCTTATTCGTGATAAAGGATTTATATTCGGCCTCATTCGTATGGGCAATGATCAATTCATCTGCTGAAATTAAAGCAAACCTTCCTGCTTTAAAATTACCCTCCTGTGTCAGCGACAACAAATTCCACAGGAATTTTTCGTCACATTTAAGCATCTCTTGGAACTCCATAATGCCTCGATTCGCCTTGTTCAATTCTCCATCGAACCGATACGCTCGTGGGTCCGATTCCGAACCAAACTCTGTGATCGTAGAAAAATCGATAGACCCCGTTAAATCAGCAATATCTTGCGACTTCGGATCTGATGGCGAGAATGTCCCAATTCCGACTCGTGCCTCTTCTGAAATGAGTACACGTTCAATTTCTACCTGATCAATCCGATCATCGAATTCTGTTCGAAGTCGCATTTGGCAGGATGGGCATAAGGTTCCTTCTATCCGAATCCCTAGATTACGTTCCACCTCTGGTCGAAGCTCATGAGGAATCAGATGAAAAGGGTCTTCATGCATTGGACAGCCCTTAATTGCGTATACTGCCCCTCGATCTGTTCTAGAGAAGGCCTCAATTCCACGTTTAAGTATCGTTACGATTGTCGATTTGCCTCCACTGACTGGACCCATCAATAATAAAATCCGTTTACGCACATCAAGTCGCCGGGCTGCAGAATGAAAGTACTCTTCAATTAGCTTTTCAATAGACCGATCAAGTCCAAAAATCTCTTGATCAAAAAATTTATATCGACGCTGGCCGTTCTCCTCATAAATGCCATGTGATGCGATCATCTCGTATACACGCGAATGAGCTGACATTGTCAAATGAGGGTTCTGACGAACGAGCTCGATATATTGTGCAAATGTTCCTGACCACGCTAATTTTTCCTTCTCATCACGATATTCTGCGATTCGTTTAAAAATGTCCATGAGGAACCTCCTACAAGCATTTGCCATAAGCTTTCCGAAGGAAAGCTATCTTCGGAAGGTGTATTACATACCTATGCGAGTAGAAGGATATAGTTTCGTACAATTTTTTTATAAGAAGTATAAGAAGAAAAGATTTCGTTATTTTGATTAAAGCAACTTTTTGTTCTGAAACTATTGTATTTCATCTAATCAACAACTGTCGTTCGATATAGATCATGCTATAATGCAAGAAGAAAACGGTTTGAGATTTGAATCAATTTCATAATACCTTTAGCTGCTTTAATCGGGAGTATATATAGATCAAAACGGTTTAATTTGTCTATATATAGTTTCAATATAATCATTTAGATCAGTTATGAAATTGATTCATTTGTAAATATTAACAAATTTATCTATATTTCGTGCTATATGTTAGGCTCTAAATCATAATCAGTGCTTGCTAAAGACAAAACCATATGCAGATCGTAGCGTAGAGGACGGAATTGTCCTGGAGAAGCGAAGCGTTCGCCTACAAGTTTTCCGAAGGAAAACTACTTCGTAAGCGTATGCCTTTGCCACCGGATTTCTACCGCTATAAGCGGTATACGATCAAGAAATCTGGGGGCAACAGCGATCGTAAGGATAATCCGTCCACGCAGCATTCATCAATCGACACGATTCCATTTTTTCAAGCACTGATTTTGGTGTTGAGCCATATGTTAATGAAGCAAATTGAAATGTCTTGTAAGGGAGAGCGGACATGGCTATACATACAGAAACTGAATTATATGATCCAGTCAAAAAATATTGGGAGAATCGTGGGTATGAGGTGCGCGGAGAAGTAAAACATTGCGATCTTGTAGCTGTAAGAGAAGACGAGCTAGTTGTGGTCGAGCTTAAGCGAAGCTTCAGTGTACCTCTGCTTGCGCAGGGCATTGAACGCCAGAAACTATCAGATCGCGTGTATCTTGCAATCGAGCTCCCGAGCAAAGGCAAAGCACCCCATCGCCTTCAGTGGAGTGAGATCAGGCGTATGTGTGAGCTACTCGGACTCGGGCTCATCACAGTCCGCTTCTATAAGACGAGGCGGGAGCCGCTCGTCGAGGTGGTGTGCCATCCGCCGCTGCACGCTGCGGCGATGGAGATGAAGCGCACCCCTGCGAAGCAGGTGCGCGTGAGTAAGAAGGCCGCTGCACGCTTAGCGGCCGAGTTTGAGAGCCGCCACGGTGACTTCAACGTGGGCGGCTCTCCAGGCGGTAAGCGGCGTGTCACCGCTTACCGTGAACGGGCGCTGCTGTGCGCCGCAGCGCTCTCACAGCACGGTCCGCTAAGCCTGCGGGAGCTGCGGGAGCGGACCGGTTGCGCTAGCGTAGCGCAGCTGATGCAGCAGAATGTCTACGGCTGGTTCCGTAGACAGCAGCGAGGCGTCTACGCCCTCTTGCCGGAGGGCGAAACTGCACTTACCACGACGTTCGCAGACGTCGTCTCTGTCATTGCACGTGATCTGCACTAGCTACCATCACTTTGTTCATTCATTGATTCTACTTCTGCAGAAAATCGTTGTGATTGCTCATCCTCAAGATCACTTAACTCCTTTGCCCGGTTTTCTGCAGCAGTCTCAGCATTCGTAATAGCCGTACTTAAACTTTGATCCTCGGTAGGATTACTCATAAAGAACACTCCTCTCAACAATTAGTAAACTGACAAGTCATCTAACAAGCTTTCATACAGCTTCATACTTAATTAACCACCAAAATGGAACCTTCGAATCATTTTTTAGGCTTGATCTAGTTCCAAAGTCATTTTGTCAGCGCAATTCGACTTAGTGTATACTAGAAAAGGATAATTCAAACAGCTTCGCTGAATAAATTGTCGAACTAAATAAGTAAATGCACTTATTTTGCCGAGGTGACTATTAGATGATGAATACACCGTTAGGCACTGCTGCACGTGTGGATCATTCTACGGGTATGGCTATGTCTACAAGTAAAGTTAAGAAGAAGAAAAATATCACCTATCGCGTTTTTTTTACGATCTGGATTATTCTGATCCTAAGTGGTATTGCGGCAGCTTTTTTCTACACCCAATTACTCAAGCAGCAGATTACTAGTGACATTACACACCAAACGAATGAGCAATTAAAGCAAGTTAAAGCGAATTACCAAGAGCAACTTACCTTATTGCAAACCGATGTACAAGCTCGGATAGGTCAATTAGAGGCGAAGGTCAACTCACTCAGTGAGCAGCTGTCTTTTACAAGTGATGCTACTAATACCAAGACGGACAGTTCAAACTCGTTATATACCCAGCTTGCCGAACTCCGTAAGCAGCTCGATGAGCTCAAAGCAAACCTGGATGTGTTGAAATAATGAATAAAGTCCAGGCCCTAAATCGATTGATGCTATTATTCATAGCTCCTTTTATCGGTATTGTAATATGCCTATACCAAGTAAATATGTCAATAGAAGTTCCAAAATTAGCTACTTCTGTAGAATACATACCCATTAATTTAAATACGTCCATATTAGAAGCCAAACTAGAGGACGTAACATCAAAAGTAATAAATACAAAACCAACGATTGAAAGCTTTGATTCTCTCTACGAGCAAAGTGCGCTCCAAGCAGCCCATATGCTCTCAACAGCTACAGCAAGCGCGCTAATGCCTGAGCAAATATATGATCAGGACATCATATCGAAGTTAGGTCGTCCTGCCAGACACGAGTCATCCGATAATATTGACCTCAAATTATTCGTATTAAATGAGAATAAATACAAGGGCTACGCTATGAAGGTGAAGCTAAAGTCAGATCAAGCAATGAAATTAGTACTCAGTAAAGATAAGCTTGGTGAAGCAGAAACAACCCTTCAAGCCGTAAATAGGTATAAGGCAGTTGCTGGTGTTAATGCAGGTAGATTCATTGAAAATAAAAAAGATCTTCTACCGATTGAAACCACAATCATAGACGGTCAATATACGACTGGATTTAATCCAAGCTACGGTGATTCTATATTTATCGGATTGAATCATAAACGAGAATTAATTGGCAGTAAACTTACATCGCAGAGTGAACTTGATCAATTAAATCCACAGTTTGGTGTAACCGCTGGTCCCATCTTGGTACAGAACGGTCTCAAAACAACGATTCCAAGTACATGGCAAGCCTCAACTGCTAGATCAGCCCGAACAGTTATTGCTAATTACACAGATAACCAGTTGCTATTTCTCGTCATTGAAGGTGATGAAACAAATAACCGTTCCGGAGCAACACTTCATGAATTGCAAGACCAGCTGATTCGGTTTGGAGTTAAGGACGCTTATAATTTAGACGGAGGAGGCTCATCCTCACTCGTTCTAAATAATGAAATGTTCAACCAACCGGCAGACGGTAAAGCTAGATCACTAGCCACTCATTTTTTATTCTTTAAGTAAAAATGTCACAGTATATTCAGAATGATTGATTTTCTTTTACTTCTTCTTTGGGGTATAATTAACCTATCTTTGACAATGTGCGAGGTGTATGACGATGTCAGCTACTTTCTGGATTGGTATTACAGTTTTCATTATTTTTATCACTGCAATCTTGACTTCATCTTATAACGAAGATAAAACAGCGGGATTGTAATAACAAGTAACGCAAAAATAGGCTGTGGTTTCCCTAAGTGGGAATCTCAGCCTATTTTTCTTGCTTTGCAGGAAACCTAGTTAGACCAAGCTGAACAATGAAGTTGCTCCCTCTTGGTATAAGCATCTATGCGCGTTCTCTTATTGAGTGCATTTGAGTTAGACAGACTGAGCAAATATGCCGATCTTTAAACTCACTTACACCATTCATCGCTCCACAAAACACACATTTTGGACGATATCTTTCCAAAATAATGTGGTCACCTTGCACTAAAATTTCAACCGGATCGCCTTCATTCATTTGATATCGTTTGCGTAAAGATTTTGGCAAAACGATTCTTCCCAGTTGATCCACTTTACGTACTACACCAGCCGGTTTCATCATGACCATTCACCCCATTTCCACAAATATGCCAATTGATGTAAGAAAAAACATATTCTCTATCCTTATAAGGTGGATATGTTTGTCTATCACATCTAAGATTCGCTATTTTTCTGAAAATTCCTTCCTATTTCAGAATGGAAGATAAATCTTTATGTCGAATGATTAATTTAGGCCAGGGAAATTAATTTGTCTGAGCGCTTCATAAACGATAATTGCTGCTGAATTGGATAAATTCAGCGATCTAACCGCATCAGACATTGGCAAACGGAGTAAAGTATCAGGATGAGCTTCTAGAATAGCCGGAGGCAGTCCCTTAGTTTCTTTGCCGAATACGAAAAAGTCCCCATCTCTAAATTCAAAATCAGAGTATTGTTTAGACGCCTTCGTCGTTGCTAGAAAGAACCGACTACCTGCATATTTCTCCGTCACTTCTGCGAATGAATTATGATATTCGAGCTTAACAGAATGCCAATAATCAAGTCCTGCACGCTTCAATGTTTTGTCATCCGTATTAAAGCCTAATGGATGAACTAAGTGTAAATGAGTTCCTGTTGCTGCACATGTTCTTGCGATGTTTCCCGTGTTAGCCGGGATTTCTGGTTCTACTAACACAATATGAAATGCCATGTTGTCTCTTCACCTCTGAATGTATCGTATTACACAATGAACTTGAAATCAATAATGATGCACAAGAAGAAATGGTTTCATCGTCTTTAAAAGGGCAGATGCGTTTCTTATTATGAAATTGATTCGATTCAGTTATAAATTCTATATCACTAAAAAAAGTATACATTGATTTATTCAATGTATACTTCTTTCATCATTTATTAGCTGTTCTTAATCTGAAAATCACGCATGAACTGAGCAAGTGCTTGGCATGCTTCTACTGGAACAGCGTTATACGCTGATGCACGAAGACCTCCAACACTACGGTGGCCCTTTAGCCCAACAAATCCGGCTACTTGAGATTGCTTGATGAACTCTTTCTCAAGATCTTCGTTAGCCAGTCGGAATGTCAGGTTCATGATGGAACGACTTCCTACCTCAGCACAACCAGTATAGAATCCACCAGATGTATCAATTGCATCGTAGATAAGCTGCGCTTTATCACGATTGATTTGTTCAATTACAGCTAAGCCACCTTGTTCTTTGATCCATTTCAGAACAAGATTAACCATATAAACCGAATACACTGGTGGTGTATTGTATAGTGAATTGTTCTTGCTATGAATTTCATAACGGAACATAGTCGGAATATTCTTAGGCAAATCCTGAAGCATATCTTCACGAACGATCACAACAGTCACACCTGATGGACCGAGGTTCTTCTGTGCTCCTGCGTATATCATTCCGAATTTTGAGATATCTACGGGTCTACACAAAATATCAGAGGACATATCTGCAATAAGTGGAACGTTTCCTGTATCCGGGTAATCTTGATATTGGGTACCGCCAATGGTTTCATTTGAAGTAATGTGCAAATAAGCAGAATTCGGATGGATTTGAATATCGTTTAAGTCTGGAATACGCATATAATTCTCTGCTTCAGAGCTAGCCGCAATATGTACTTCGCCGCCAAGTAATTTTGCTTCTTTCCAAGCTTTTTCAGCCCAAGCTCCCGTATCCACATAGCTGCCCACTTGACCTGATTTTAAGAAGTTCATAGGGATCATAGCGAATTGAGAGGTAGCTCCACCTTGTAAGAACAAAATTTGATAGCCAGTAGGTATCTCGAAGAGTTCTTTGAGAAGCTCTTGAGTTTCATTGTTTAAGGCTTCATACTCACTGCTGCGATGGGAAATCTCCATAATAGACATGCCAATTCCCTTATATTCAACTAATTCCTGCTGTGCGCGTTCAAGTACTGCTAAAGGCAATGCTGCTGGACCCGCATTAAAATTGTAAGTACGTTTACCCATGTCTCTCACTCCCTATTTTTCTGTGTAATATTCCTATGATAGCAAGTTTATTGTGAAGCTTCAATAGATATGTGAAATATACCACTATTGATTTGACTTCAGACGTCCAAGTGGTAAAATTGAACATAGTTCAATTAAAGGAGGATGTTTTATTATGTCAACTCAGATCACTGAAGTATTGAACAAACAAGTGGCCAATTGGAATGTGCTTTATGTTAAGCTACATAATTACCATTGGAATGTACAAGGCCCACATTTCTTTACCTTACATGTGAAATTTGAAGAATTCTACAACGAGGCAGGATTACATATCGATGACCTTGCTGAACGCGTACTTGCTCTTGGTGGTAAACCAATTGCCAAAATGTCGGATTACTTACAAGTAGCTAGCATTAAAGAGGCTACTGGTAATGAATCAGCTGCACAAATGGTTCAAACCCTAATCGAAGATTATTCCACTATAATCGCTGAACTGAAAGTGGGAATGGATCTCGCACAAGAATCTAACGATGAAACAACTGCAGATGCACTACTTGCTATCCATTCAGAATTAGAAAAACATGTTTGGATGTTAACAGCATTTAATGCTTAAATAAATAATTACATAAATAAATAAATAGCGCACCTGCATAATTATAGGTGCGCTTTTTCTTTACCTAAATCATTGACCTATACATTCAGCACTAGTTTAGGTGTATCGAATTTTTTGCCGCATAGCGGAGCAAGCTTCTCAAGATCAACCATAAGATTTGCAAATTGATCTGGGAATAAAGACTGTACACCATCACCAGTCATAGAATTATCAGGGTCTGTATGCATTTCGATAATTAAGCCGTTAGCGCCAGCCGCAACAGATGCTTTAGCCATTGGCTCAACCAATTCTCTACGTCCTGTCCCGTGACTTGGGTCAGAGATGACAGGCAAGTGGCTTAGCGATTGTAGTACTGGTATAGCAGCAAGATCAAGTGTATTACGTGTATACGTCTCAAATGTACGTATCCCGCGTTCACAGAGCATTACATTGGGATTTCCGCCAGCTAAGATGTATTCTGCTGCGTTCAGGAACTCATCGTACGTAGCACTAAAGCCACGCTTGAGCAGAACGGGAGTCTGAATGGACCCAAGCTTACGAAGAAGATCAAAGTTCTGCATATTACGTGTACCAACTTGCAAGATATCAGCGTATTCAGCACATACATCTACATATTCCGGTGTCATAACCTCTGTAATGGTTAGAATACCATGCTTCTCGCCTGCTCTTGCCATCATTTCAAGCCCTTCAACACCAGTTCCTTGGAAGCTGTATGGACCTGTTCTAGGCTTAAATGCGCCACCGCGTAGAACCTGAGCACCCGCAGCTTTGACAAGTCTTGCTATTTCATCGATTTGCTCAGCAGTTTCAACTGCACAAGGACCACCCATTACAACTAGCTGATCGCCACCAATATCGACACCCTTGATCGAAATAACTGTATTCGCAGACTGAAACTCTCTTGATGCAAGTTTATATGACTTAGATATTTTCACAACTTCAGTAACACCTTTCATTTGACGCAATTGTTCTGCTAACTTAGGATCTGCTTTACCAATGATACCAATGACAATTCGATCTTCGCCTCTAACAACATGCGTATTAACCTCATGCTTCTCAATGAATTGAACAATTTCATTTAAACGCTCTTCTTGCAAACCTGCTGATGTAATTACGATCATTATAATTTTCCTCCAGTCAACTTCAGTGCGTCTTCGCTTTTAAGCTTTTATATATTAAAGTTTATATTACTCACTTAATGACATTTAGTCAAACACTATAACAATCTTTTGAGCTAGACGATATAAAATGGATTCAGGTAAGTTATGAAATTGATTCACGCAAAAAAACTCAGCAGAAACTATTTCTGCTGAGTCCTTTATCTTATTACTATTCAGATGCCTAATAACTACTATTCATGAGACCTACTTTGTAGCCGTTTTGGCTTGTTTAGCAGTAGGAATAAGCTTTTTCATGTTTATAGAACGTACAACCTGCCAGGAATTTTCATCCTGTGGATCAAAATTTTCTAGATTCGTAATGATTTCTTTCGTAATCGGTGTTGGTGTAGAGGCGCCCGAAGTGACTGCAACTTTACGAACGTTCAATAACCACTTCGGATCGATTTCCGTCACATCAGCGACACGATAGGCTCTAACACCTGCGACCTCTTCTGATACTTGAGCGAGTCGATTCGAATTATTACTCTTAGGATCGCCGACGACGATCACAAGATCAGCTTCCTTCGCTTGTTCTGCTACAGCTTCTTGTCTGACTTGAGTCGCTTGGCAAATTTCGTTATGAATCTCAGCATTTGGAAAGCGTTCAAGCAGTCTATTCATTGTATGTTTAATATCCCATTGACTCATTGTTGTCTGGTTCGTAATTAGAATACGACCTGGCTTCAATTGCAGTGCTTCCACTTCCTCAACATGCTCAATCAAATAAACATGATCAGGCGCAACGCCTACTGCTCCCTCTGGCTCAGGATGACCTTTTTTGCCAATATAGATGACTTCATATCCTAACGCTACCTTCTCACGAATCAAATCATGTGTTCTTGTAACGTCTGGGCAAGTCGCATCTACGACAGTCAAGCCCTTCTCACGAGCACGCACACGTACTTCCGGTGAAATTCCGTGAGCGGTAAAAATAACCGTTCCTTTATCGACCTTCTCCAGAATTTCCAAACGATTGGGTCCATCTAACGTAATGATGCCTTCTTCATTCTCAAAAAACTCTGTCACATGTGCATTGTGCACGATCATACCTAATATATAAATGGGACGTGGTAAATTTAAGTTTCTAGCTGTCTGCATCGCTATGGCCATTGCATCAACTACTCCGTAGCAATAACCTCTAGGAGAAATCTTAATGACTTCCATTCGAACCACTCCTTAGTACAAATCTTGTATATATATTAACCATTTAATTATAGCTTACATGAGGAATATTAGCTAGGAGCAACTACTGTACATCTTACATAATGTTATCAATTTCCTTCGTTTGATTCTTCGTTAGATTCGAAAGTGGTAGCCACACGATAAACCTGCTACCTTCATCTTTTCGAGTAATGACCTCCACTGACCCGCCATGTTCATCAATAATCCACTTCGCTATTGATAGACCTAAGCCTGTCCCCCCTGTTACTCCCCTTGAGAGATCTGCTCGATAGAAACGTTCGAATATTAGAGGGACCTCGGCCTTATCCATCCCAATACCGGTATCTGAAATACGAATTCCTATCTGTCCATTACCTAGTAAAGCATCTAACTCAACTGTACCTTCAGTCGTATATTTGAATGCATTCTCAATGAAAATCATCAGCATCTGTTGCAAATAATCATTGTTTCCCATTACGAATTTATCCTGATCTAGTGCATCTAGATTACCTACATGCCAACTAGCTGTATGAGGCAGGAATTGAATCTTGCGAGCTACTTCTTCTACTAATGGTCTGAGCTCAAGCGGCTTTAGTTCCATTCTGAAGCCGGCATCGGCTCTTGCAAGTGCAAGCAAATCATTAACTAATTGGCTCATTCGTCTGGCTTCTCCGGCAATATCTTGCATCGCCTCTAATGACATTTGCATTTGCTCTGGATCTTGAATATAAATTCCCTTCGACTGGTTATGATCACCCGATTGTATCGCTTGCGTATTATTCAGATTTTGTCGCCACATTTTCTCAAGTAAATCTACATTTCCCCGAATGGTTGTAAGCGGAGTTCTTAGCTCGTGTGAAGCATCCGAGACGAACCTACGCTGTGTACCATAAGCTTCCTCTAGTTCAGAATAAACTATTTGAATTCGCGCTAACATGCTATTAATCGTTTCGGTTAATCGCCCGATTTCATCTGGAGGCCCCGTATATGCAATTCGCTTATCCAAATCAGAGCCTTTGCCAATCTGATCAGCTGATTTGATAATTTGTTCAATAGGCTGAAGTGCCTTTCTAGATAGGAACCAGCCAAAAGTTGCAGCGAGTATGACCGATACTAAAGCAAGAAAGAATAGCATATAAGTTAACAAATCAAAGAAACGTTTATACATACCAACAGAAATCGCACCTTGCAGCAGTCCAATCGTCGCGGAACTCCCATTTTCTCCTGTTGCTACAAACGGGATGTTATAAGTTAACAAAATATCATTGCCGAGAGGGACTTCTTCAAAAAACATTTGCTGCTGATCTGCTTTTTTCTTCATCGATTCTGTGACCGGTATATATAAGCCAGCTTCCTCCAGTCGTGAAGAACGACTCTTATTGTTATTCGTAAAATTATTAACTTGGTAGTCCATGTTAGAGTAACGGTCGCGTTCTCCTAGCTGTAGCTTGATATTTAACCCCTTAAGAGTTAACCATGCATTAGTTTCGACCCGATTGTATACTTCATGTGTTCGAGTACTTACATCCTTCTTGAGTTCCTGATAAATACTCATGTTCAAAAAGTAATAAAGACCTACACCGAACAGCAGTAATGTAATCGCTAGAATATTGGAGTACCACAGTGTTAAACGAAGTCGAATCGACATAACGTCATGATTCCCCCCTAAGCACATACCCCGCTCCGCGAACAGTTTGGATGATGCGTGTGTGGCCGTGTTCCTCCATTTTTTGTCTTAACAGTGCTATGTAAACCTCAAGCACATTAGATTCTCCACTAAAGTCATATCCCCAAATTTTCTCCATCAGTATATCTTTTGATAACACGCGATTCGGATTTTGCAATAGAAAATGCAAGAGATCAAACTCTTTGGCGGTTAGCTCAATAGAATGTTGATCACGGACAACTTCTCGAGATTCAACATTTAGGATCAAGTCCTCATAGGTTAGAATGGTATCCTGCTTAACAGTTGCTTCGCTGCGTCTTCTGAGCAGTACACGAACTCGTGCTAATAACTCTTCAAGTGCGAAGGGCTTAACAAGATAATCATCTGCTCCTAAGTCTAGACCACGCACACGATCACTAATTTCATCTTTGGCTGTTAACATCATAATGGGAACTTGGCTCCCACTTTCCCGAATCCTCCGGCATACTTCTAAGCCATCAATCTGTGGCATCATAACATCAAGAATAATGAGGTCAGGATCTTGTGTCAGCATAACTTTCAATCCATCTGCTCCATTTCCAGCTGTTGTAACGGTGTATCCTTCAAAAGCAAGTGCACGTTTAAGCATGGATGTAATTTTATCATCGTCGTCTATTACAATAATTGTTTCCCTCATATTGCCTCACCTCTTCAACCTATTTTACTAGAAATACCTACTCTGTGGAAATACTTGTTGAATGAAAGCAGAAGAAGCAAAGCACAAAGGGAACCCGATTCCCTTCATACCTTGCTTTTCCCATCATCGATATGCCAAATGAATCGCTACTTAGCATAATCCCAGTATGTGATTAA
This sequence comes from Paenibacillus sp. P5_B5, assembly GCF_056400365.1. Taxonomy (NCBI): domain Bacteria; kingdom Bacillati; phylum Bacillota; class Bacilli; order Caryophanales; family Paenibacillaceae; genus Paenibacillus; species Paenibacillus sp. P5_B5. Next base: position 356,771 of record NZ_JBFULK010000005.1, on the reverse strand, counting down.
TTTGGGGATTGCACGTACTCATTACGATCACCAATCGTAACCGTTAATTCAAGTTTCTCACCATCACGCATAATACCAAACTTAACCTTATCTCCAACCTTATGCGTTAGAATGATATCGCGTAATTCCTGTGCATTCTTAACACTTTTGCCTCCGATATCTACAACCACATCATATTGGCGAATACCAGCTGCAAATGCAGGGCTCTTGCGCTCAACACCCTGCATAAACGCACCTTCTGTATTTTTCAACTTAAGCTCAGTAACCCAGTCTTTATCAATATCTGTAGGCTGTACACCAATATATGGGCTAGGTGTCTTTGGAATTTCAACGTTATTCTTCAGATTATCCACAACCTTTGAGACAGTAGATGATGGAATCGCAAATCCAATGCCTTGTGCTTGAGAGCTAACCGCTGTGTTAATCCCAATCACTTCGCCTCGCATGTTGAGTAAGGGACCACCCGAGTTCCCTGGGTTAATGGAAGCATCTGTTTGGAACAAGTTCTCATAATTACGTGTACCCTTAGTATCTGGAATGGAAATTGGACGACCTTTGGCGCTAAGTACACCAACTGTGACAGTATGATCGAATCCATATGGATTACCAATCGCTACAACCCAGTCGCCTACCTTTACTTCATCTGCGTTCCCAAGAGGAAGGATCGGGAATTTCTCCGGACCTTCAATCTTTAAACAAGCAAGATCTAGCTCATATGAAGTTCCTAGAACTTTAGCAACGAAAGGTTTATCATAGCCTTCCACTGTAACCTTAACCTGATCTGCACCATCAATAACGTGTTGATTAGTTAAAATATAGCCAGAATCCTCAAAAATAAATCCAGTTCCCATACCCTGCTTTTGCAATTCTCCAGTATTTTTATCTTGATTCGTCTTAGGAGCTTCGCTACCAGAACTATCTCCAAAAAACTGTCTAAACCACTCATCGTTAAGTGGACTATTACTATTTCCTTGAGATGAACTGCTCTTCTTAACCAGACTCTCAACGAGAACGACAGCTTTAGATGATTGATCTACTATCCCTGAAATATCAGGTCTAGCTGTATCAAACGATGATTGAGTCGCATTGGAACTAGTCCCATTCTTGTTTGCATCCGTTCCTTGAGTGATCTTGTTGCCGCTTGATGCAAGTGTGCCGCCTTTAGTGAACCAATTATTATAATCAGCTGTCGCCATAAGACCACCTACCAGAATGACGCCAGCGGCAAAAGCGGCAAAGTATCCTTTGAAATTAGATTTCTTCTTCGGTGGTGTTGTCCAAGATCCTCCGTTACCAGATCCAGGTGAAGCCGGTGTAAATGGAATTTTGCCTCTCTCATCCCCATAAGTAATTGTGCGTAAAGGTTTAGGTGGCGTAATATCACTAGTTGGATTTCCATCTATATGTGAATATACAGGTGTCACATCTATTGGTTGATTTGGCTGTTTAGTTTCACTTGGTTCAACCTGATTCCTGTATGGGCCGTATGCATAATAAGTTGACTCATCCGGTTGATTAGAAGACACATTCTCCTTCTCTCTACCACCATTATCATTTGTTGGCTCTGCCTCATTCATGTTGTCTTTGAAAAAATCACTATAATCATTACGATTGTTATCAGTCATTAATTTTCCCCTCCGTTTAAATAACTATATCTGTTTATTTAATTAAGTATAACAAGCTATGTATATATAATCGTCTATCAACCTTAAATACACATTAAAATTGGGTAAATGACAGTTAAAAAGTTAGAAAGAGGGGTTGCCCCCTCTTTCTAGTTTGGCAGAGAGCTATACATGATGTCTCTACTGTTTACATCTTCTATTTTTGATTTTGCTCATTTTGCGATTTGTTTTTGCTGTAAGCTTAGCATTTGCATCACATAGTATTTCCATTCACCCTGTGAGCTGGTTGCTTCTGATTATGTGCAACAGGGAATAACTCAATTTTAGATTCATTCCAAATGGTCTTATTAAGCTTACCTACGCCTTTCTTGACTAGAAAAATATTCAGCTTCTTCTTACCCCATTCTTTATAGACCTGATCTTTGGTTTCGAAATATAAATCAATTTTCTTCCCTTTAATCGCACTACCGGTATCTGCGACAATACCATAACCATAACCTGGAATGTAGAGTATACTCCCGATCGGAAATACCTTAGGATCCGCAGCTATCGTGGAGAAGGAATTTACATCCCTCACGACCTTAACCCCAGAATAGGTAACGCCATACTCTGGATGATTCTTATCTTTACCAGTTGATTCTTTGCCAGCATAATAACCAGTGGCCACAACTTCTACAGGTACATATTTTTGTAAATCATGACCTAGATCAGGCTTATACTTATAGCTTTCTTGAACTGGTTCAGATTCCGGCTCAGGAAGCTCATGTACGACTTGCGGTTGATGTAAAGGAGCTGGATCAAGGCTCATTTGACTCCGTGTCAACTGAACTGCTGATTTATGCGGCCATGCATTTATTACACTCGTATTTTCTACTTTTGGACCATCTAATTGGTTTGATCCGGTGATCATAAACACAATCTGAATAAAAACCCACGCACTTACCCATTTCGAATGACTCAATAGTTTATTTAACATATGGTTATATCTCCCCCTACTAATGGAGTGTACCCATATGAGAGATAAAATAAACAACCCTTAAATCCAATTGTTGGAATTAAGGGTTGTTCTGAAATTATATAACTTGTTTAACTTAAGCTTCTACTCTGCCCTTGCGAGTAATATCAGTGGTAATCATCTCAACTACTGCTTCGATTGTATGAACGCCGATATCTCCTTCGCCACGCTTACGAACAGAGAAAGTGCCACTATTCATCTCATTCTCTCCCACAACAAGCATGTATGGGATCTTTTCAAGCTGTGCTTCACGAATTTTGTATCCGAGCTTTTCGTTACGAATATCATATTCAGTGCGAATACCAGATCCTTGAAGTCGCTCTGCTACCTCACGAGCGTAAGCTTCGTAGTTAGGTGATACAGGGATGACCTTAGCTTGAACTGGTGAGAGCCAAGTAGGTAAAGCACCCGCATAGTTCTCAAGCAGGTAAGCCATCATGCGTTCCATTGTCGAAATAATTCCGCGGTGGATAACAACAGGGCGATGCTTCTGTCCATCTTCGCCAACATATTCAAGTTCAAAGCGATCAGGAAGCAAGAAATCAAGCTGTGCAGTCGACAGCGTTTCTTCTTTCTTCAGAGCTGTTTTAATTTGAACATCTAGCTTAGGACCGTAGAAAGCTGCTTCACCTTCAGCTTCGTAGAATGGAATTCCCATTTCTTCTACAACTTCACGAAGCATACGTTGAGACATTTCCCACATAGCGTCGTTCGGGAAATACTTTTCTGTATCCTTAGGATCACGATAAGACAACCGGAAACGGTAATCAGTGATTCCAAAGTCTGCATATACCTGCTGAATTAAATGAACAACACGTCCGAATTCTTCTTTAATTTGATCTGGGCGACAGAAAATATGGGCATCATTGAGTGTCATTGCACGAACACGGTGAAGACCTGTCAATGCACCAGACATTTCATAACGATGCATCATACCAAGCTCAGCAATACGCACTGGTAGATCACGATACGAACGCATATCGCTCTTAAACACCATCATATGATGTGGACAGTTCATCGGACGAAGGACAAGCTCTTCGTTATCAAGTGCCATTGGAGGGAACATATCCTCTTTATAGTGATCCCAGTGACCTGATGTTTTGTAGAGTTCAACATTAGCAAGCACAGGTGTATAAACGTGAGAATAGCCTAATCTTTCCTCAAGATCAACGATATATCTTTCTAATGTACGACGAACTGTTGCACCATTAGGTAACCACATAGGCAAGCCTTGTCCAACTTCACGTGAGAAAGTAAACATTTTAAGCTCTCTACCCAGTTTACGATGATCACGTTTCTTCGCTTCTTCAAGTAGTACCAAATGCTCGTCCAGCTGCGCTTTCTTAGGGAAAGCTGTTCCATAAATACGTTGTAGCATTTTATTCTTGGAATCGCCTCTCCAATATGCACCTGCAATACTTAGCAATTTAAAGGCTTTAATGCGGCCAGTAGACGGCAAATGCGGTCCACGACATAGATCGAAGAATTCTCCTTGTGTATAGATTGTAATGGTAGCATCGTCTGAAAAATCCTTAATCAGATCAAGCTTAAGTGGATCTTCAAGCTCAGTGTAAATCGCAAGTGCTTCTTCTTTAGAAACAACGCGGTTTGTGATCGGCAAGTTCTCCCCAATAATACGCTCCATCATTTTCTCAATCTTTGGCAAGTCCTCTGGAGTAATGGATGTCTCCATATCAATGTCATAATAGAAACCGTCTTCAATAACAGGACCAATCCCTAGCTTCACATTACGGTCACCATAAATTCGCTTCAAAGCTTGTGCAAGTAAATGCGCTGTAGAGTGACGATATACTTCAAGTCCCGCTTCGGAATCAACTGTCAGAATTTCAAGATCAGCGTCATTCATGAGTATATAGCTCAAATCAACTGGCTTGCCATCGACTTTTCCAGCAATTGCATTCTTGCGTAGGCCTGTGGAGATCGACTCTGCCACACCTTCAATTGTTGTACCTTGCTCGTATTCTCTTACTGCTCCATCAGGTAATTTAACCTTGATTGTCATTTTACTTCCTCCTATACACATATATAAACATAATAAAAAGCGCAGTATTCATCCCATAAAGGGACGAGTGCGCTTAGCTCGTGGTTCCACCCTAATTTTGATCTGTCATAGATATACAAATCCTCATTAAAACATTCGTTAACGTGAATGAACCCGGCACTCTATACTAACGCTGATCTTAACTCGCGTATTCCATAGTGCGGCTACAAAGGGGTAAATTCCATGCGATGCAGTAGGAGCTTACAGCCTAATGTCTCCTATCTCTGAGCAGCTAACGTCAAGGAATTCATATCTTTGATTATTGCCTGTATTACTTACTTTATAACGGATGAGCAGTACTTGTCAATATTGTAGGATCTCTCCAAAAAAGCCATGACAGACTGGGCAATGGGAGCACAATTCCGTCCGATCTTCAAAAATCTGCATAATTGTTTTTATAATGGGAAGTTCAGGTTCTTTGGTATGAATATAAATATTCGCAGGTGATACAGTAATTAGTGTGGAGACGATCATATCCTCAAAATTCATATCTTTCTCCAGAAACTCCGTTGTAAGCGTAGATTCAAATCGATTGGCATCTACTGGCTGCATCATCTCATTAAGAATCGTAAATTCATGCCCCCCTTTATGGAGCAAATGTACGCCTGAAATTTTGGATTCTTGGATATAGACAAAGTATTTAAGCAACGCAATAAATTCCTTGTATTGACGCTCCATCATAAACTCATCAATCGCGTATTCCACGATTTCACGCATTTCTTCCATATAATCATCTAGACGAAAACGAATGAATCCAGTTAAATTAATCGTCTTATTTTCCATTATATATTGATGTAGATGTGTACTCATTTTGAGGACGCGACGAACCCTTGATTGTTCTAAATCTTGAATTGATTCACAAGAACCACACAGAAATTGATCACAATATTGCTTGATTTGCTGTATTTCCTCACGATCACGATAGTGAAATTCTTTGGTTATAATATCCTGGATTATGCTAGGTGTTTCCTCATTAATGACATGCTGAGCAAGCGCAATGGATACCGCATCAAAAATTTGAACATCCATCTCTTCAGTATCATTACTAAACAAGTCTGCATGAATGGTTATTTGGTCAAACTGCTCAAACGATTGGCAATTAATCGTTTCCTGCATACGACCGTTATGTAAATTTCCCAGTTCAATTGTTATTCGTTCACATAATTTAGACACATAGGACTTCGATGGCTTGACAATGATCGATAATAGCTTCACACGCTCACTTCCTTTCTATTGCCTCTCACGTTGATATTCCTCTGCTTTAAGCTAAGTATATGGCTCAGCATCGACAGATATACGACGAACAATTTGGCAGAAAGCAAACGTATGATTTCTAAATTACAAGTTCCTCACAATTGAAAACTCAGATCAATTTGAGTTCCTTGGCCCTTAGCACTTATAACCTCAATTGTACCCCTATGCTTAAGTACGAGCTGCTTGGCAATAGCCATTCCTAAACCCGTACCATTCCCGATTCCCTCCGTATTCGTTCCTCTATAATATCGCTCAAAAAGCTGATTCATTGTCTCTTCATCCATGCCCTCACCATCATCCTGAAATTGAATACTAAATCCTTTATTCTGATAATAAATGGTCACCTGTACCTTGGTCCCAATGGGATTATGAATAAATGCATTCGCTAACAAATTCATCATGATCCGTTTGAATCCATTCGTATCGATAGGATAAATAATGGGCTCACTCGCTTGTTCAAGCGTAAGTTCTGCTGTCTCATAGTTTGGATCATTCATAAATTGCACCATACATAATTGAACAAATTGATTGATTTCAACCTTGTCAAAATGCAATACATCCGAATCGTTCTGAAGACGATATGTCATACTGAGATCAGCGATTAGCAGATCCATGTAATCCGCTTTATCATTAATGATGGCTGCGAACTCATGTATTTCCTCATTCGTCCATTCATAATTCTCAGCTTTAAGCATGTGCGCATAACCCATAATAGAGGAAAGTGGTGTTTTCATATCGTGGGTGACTCCTGCGATCCATTCCTCTTTGGTCTTCTCTAATTGGAGACGAACTTCATCATTACGCTTCAAACTATCCGTTAGATGCCGCAAAGATTGTATAATATCCGCGTACATTCGATATTTTCGTCTAATTTTACCTGTTCTTGTCTGACTTTTGGGCCGCCCTGACAGATCATGCGGTTCTTCATATTGCCCCAGAGCTAAATTACGGAGCCAATTCATCATATGTAAGATCGGTGTGCCAAATCGATTCCCGTACCACAAAGACAGAAATAAGAAAATCACAATGATTACCACTATAATAAAAATAAATCCCATAAATACAATGGCAAGCTCTGGTGTTAAGCTAGGATTCGACTTAACGCCGTTTTGCAAAGGAACATGTAAAAGCCAGGTCTGCATAGCTTCCGCATCATATTCAAAATAAAGCTTACTTTGATATCGCTCACTATACATCGATCTCAGTGTTAGTTCTTGAACGGTATAATGATCGGGTGCATCAGCCGCTTTAAATCGTGATGCAATCTCCAATCCGCGTGCATCTAGAACTTGTATATAACCATTCATATCTTGAATTTGCTTGATAAGTGCTGGTGATAAATCAATATGACCGTTCTGTAAAATAGCAGATTGCTTAATCTCACTCACCAAGTCTATGCTTTCCTTAGGCGTGCCATACAATAACGTATACATCGTATTGTCTTTGGGCTCTATCCAAATATACAAGTGATACGGAAACTCCATTTGACCATTTATATACGAAGCGAGTTCCCCTGCTGTATAGAAGGTCGGTACATCATCTGGCTTATGATAGGAGGAGATTACCTCACCTTGTTCATTAAGTACTTGCAGCCATCCCCCTTGCTTTCGTGCACTCTCAAGCAGTTGCTCATCAAAAACAACCTGCCCGTCCTTCAGAGTTATCGACTCGATCAGCATCGGAAGGCCAGTAGATGCAAAGTCTTTGTTCATTTCCACTTCTAATAATTTGTTTACTATAACAAAGAAGGTTCCTACGATCAGCATGATCATGAGCACACCCGCTATTATGAGCTGCCAGACGAATTGTCCTGTCAATCGCTTCCTAGCGCTCATGGATAGCCTCTTTTCGAACAAGCTTATATCCAAGCCCTCTTACCGTTATTAAATACTCTGGGGCACTTGATTTTTTCTCAATCCGCTCCCGAATACGATGGATATGCACCATCACTGTATTATCATCTGAAATGCTTTGCTCCCCCCATACCTGTTCATACAGCTGTGCTTTACTAAATAAACGATTTGGATTTTGGCAGAAGAATAGTAACAGCCCAAATACCTGTGAAGGACATTCAACAAGCCTCCCCTCAACACGCAGCTCACCAGCATGCTCATCCAAAGTAAATCTTCCAAAATCATAAATTTTAGGAATGGTAACGATCTGTTCCGAGGGAAGATATCGACGTAATTGAGCTTTTATGCGCGCGACAACCTCTAGTGGATTAAAAGGCTTCGTAATATAGTCATCACCGCCTACAGCAAACCCGGTTAATTTATCAAAATCAGTCATGCGTGCCGTCAAGAAAAGAATCGGTGCATTCGTCGTTCTACGTATGAAGGGGCAGATGTCAAAGCCACTTTGCTTAGGGAGCATGACATCTAGAATAATGAGGTCATAACGTTTTCTCTCACAAGACGCAATCGCTTGCTCTCCCGTAATAGCTGTATCTATATGCTTGAAGCCTTCTTTATGAAGAATTATTGTTAACATTTTGAGAATAGCCTGCTCATCGTCGACAAGCAAGATTTGTGCGTTATCCATGAAATCCTCTCCTAGTAGCTTTATATGACTAAGAATAACATGCTTATCGCGGTGCAAATCGAATATCGCTGAAAATTAAGGTAATTGTAAGATTCAACTTAAGGCTCTCGTAAAGTTACTACCCTATGATAAGTATACATACATAAATAAAGGGGGCTAACCATATGAGCGCAGTGAAGAGAATGAGTAAGTGGATCATTGCTATCGTGAGTCTAAGTTTACTTATAAGCTGTAGTGGGCCAAAAGGAGTGAGTACAATCGAGACAATAGAAATTGAACAATTGAACGAGTTTTTCTTGCAGGGGGATTTTGAACGTATCTATAGACAGATGTCTGAGGATTTTCAAAAAGAGGTATCACTTCAAGACTTACGATCACTTGGAGAACAATTTAATGAAGGTGTAACCGAATATGTATTCCAAACGAGTCTGCCACTTGATCCGAACCAAACACAATACATTTGGTTTGATCAAACCGGTACCAAAAGCATCGTAGCTTTTGCAGACCATACAGGCATAATCTCAGGCTTAATGATTCAGCCGAATCTAACATTCCGAGAAACAGATCAAATCTATACGAAGAATACTTACATCATGCCGATCGAGGAGAAATGGTTCACCTTTTGGGGTGGGACAAATGAAATACTCAACTACCATTATCCTTATGAAAGCCAGCGTTACGCATATGATCTTGTTGTAATGAAAGATAATCAAACCTTTGAAGGAAATGATGCAGTCAATGAGAGTTATTATGCTTATGAGAAGCCTGTGGTTGCTCCTGCGGACGGGGTTGTAGTCGATGTGGAGATGAATGTGCAAGATAATGTGCCTGTAGGCCAAATGAACGAGCAAGAGCCCTACGGAAATTATGTAATCATCGACCATGGGAATCAGGAATACAGCGTAGTTGCTCATATGAAACACCAATCAGCCACCGTCAAGATTGGGGATCAAGTTAAACAAGGGGATCCTATCGGACTATGCGGAAATTCGGGGAATTCCAGTGAGGCTCATATTCATTTCCAAGTACAGAATTCACCCGATTTAGAAGCCGGGAAGTCCATTCGTATACGACTCAAAGGCGATATTGAACCAATTCGCGGACAGTTCGTCAAACCGGGCATATAAGACTACTGTTTCGTTTTGTATACCATATTAATGCCATACTCTTCATTCATTTTTTGGGATATCCGATCTCTAATTTCTGAGCTTGTATTTTTGAGCCAGGAAGTATACAGCTTATCAATCACTTCTGATCTCAGACCTTCATATTTCTTTTTCATGGATTCGACCTTCTTGGATACATTGCTTGTATAAATAACACATGTAACACTAGCAAGAAGAAGAGTCAGTAGAAGCTTTTCATTCGTCAACGCACTTAGGATATAGAGAACATCGCCATGGGATGGAATTAGAGTAAGCTTCAGAAATGCGAGTCCAAACAGGGCCATGAAAAATATACTTGCCGTTACACTGTACCTCAGTCGTTGCTTCAGATTATTGAGCTTGTTGTTACTTTTGATTAATGTCTCAAGCATCTTTTGTGAGTCCGCTGATATTCCGAATTCATTCCACATCTTCATATACACCACCTTTTGTACACATTGTATGCGGTTGTCCAACTGAATAACACGATTAAAAACAAAGAACGCTTATCTAACATCGCCCTAGTAGTAGGAGTGATGAGATAAGCGTTCCATTTAGAGTATTCTATCTAATTAAGTGATTAAGTATCGATTTATATATTCTTCTTACCTCGAACACACTAAACGAATCCAATTTCTGCATCATTAAAATATCCAACCACATTATGGACAAGATGCATGTTGTTTTTGGTAAATGACAATAAACTCTTTAATATGTTCTTGTTTTATATTAAGTCATCTCCAGACAATATGACATATAAAACACTTGGATTCTTTCTTTTACCTATCCAGAATTGTGCTCGTATCTAGTTGTTTATAGTATTTTTGTCATTAGGATCAATTTAATTATAGATTTTATTTAGTTGTTTGAGTTACCATTAGTTTGCAACATCAAACTAAGTACGCCAAATGAAAATGCAATCACTGTCACAATAGCTGGAATATAGGTAATGTCTTTATATAAAACCATTAAACAAAATATACTAATATTTAAAAATATAAATATTGCAACTTTAAACCATTTTGCCTGAATACTTCGCTTTACAATATATGATATTTTATTCATCATTGTTGGTTTTTCATTTTTATCAGAATCAACCATGGAAGTAATCCCCTCTAAAAGGCTATCTAATTCTTCATATCTAAATTGAACGTCTTTACTTAGTTTCTCTTCATTTGGACTATAAATTATTTGATTGTATGTAGATAATGCGTATAACTCGTTCACTAGTTGTAAAACTTTATTTATTTCTTCAACTTTCTTCTGTCTTAATAAGAAATGAATATTAAATTGCATGAAATTTATTATCTTTTCTATTAATATAGATTCGTTTTTGTCAGTCAGAAATATAAATCTATTGTTCATGTGCTGTTCCAATATATATAAATTACGAATTATTCTTGAGACAATATAATTAAATCTGATTCTTGTAAAATGTTTAACTTTATCTTTATTCAACTCTTCTTCTAAAAAAGAAACCAATATGAATAATTTTTCATTCAATGAATGCTTTTTTAATACATCGTTCTTATCTGCAAACATTAATAATACTGCCGCTAATGAAAATCCACCGTAAAAATAACCTAAAAACCACCTGTAATTTGAATTATCAAAAAACATATAAACAAACGAAACTAACAATAATAGTACAATAGTAATAACAACTAACAAACCTAAGTAAATAAATACTACATTTCTATTAATCTTCCATTTGTAGTTCGCTTTATCAGATATAGTTAAAATTTTATTTCGATAGTGTTCAAGCTTGAACATAATCTACCCTTCCCTACTTTCTACACTTAAATTATATAATATTGACCGTTTTCTATATTAGCAATAGTATAATTATACCATAAAAATTGTCGTAATTAGTTGTATTTCCTGTCTTGTTGAATCATCAATAAAAGCTGTAGATCATTCCGCTTGCTACCGCGCACTGAGTTTGGTAAACAGCATACTGCTTTTGCTTATGGATGAACCACTCACGAACTAAAGTAGTTGTAAGATCTTCCATCAAATCAGCCCTTGATTTAACCAAGTTCAAAAATATTTTCGTCTTTGAACAAGTCCATCTGAAATACCTTCTGAACACTTAATGTCAATGTATTTAAAGTACAAGTCATGAATAGTCAGTTACGTATAGTAATTCTTGATGATAAAAGTTGTATTTTTCGGACAATATCGCCTATTTTCTGCCGCGAATATTTCTACCAAATGACAAAGAACGCTTGTCTATATTAATCCACTTGTAGGGATTAATATAGACAAGCATTTTAGTTACTTCTTGCTAGAATAACAGGGTGCGTGCACTATAATGTGTAGTACATATTTGTCATTCAAGCTAAGTTAAATTTACGTCAAACACCGATTAATCTTCTCAATCGCCTTAATTTTGCAAAACAAAATCTTTATCCGCTTGCTCTGTATCCGTATAAACATGCAGAGTCTCATACTTCGTATTGCGTAAAGCCGGCACTTTACCTGCTTCACGAATCAGACGCAGGATTTCGGATATATTCACCTTATGCGCAGTACCTGCCGCGGACACTACGTTCTCTTCCATCATCGTCGAGCCAAAATCGTTACAGCCATATTGTAAGGACAATTTACCAACTTCTGGCCCCATCGTAACCCAAGAGGATTGGAAGTTTGGTATATTATCAAGCATAATTCTCGAAATCGCTAAAGTCTTGAGATAAGCTTCAGGGCCTTGACGCTCATTCTTTAGGGCTACACCAAGTGCAGTATTATCGGGTTGGAAGGTCCATGGAATAAAGGCAAGGAAACCCTTGGAATTCCAGCCATTAAGTGCAACATCATCCTGTGCATCTCGGATACGAAGCAAATGTAATGCTCGCTCTTCCATCGTTTCACCTAAGCCGATGACCATTGTACCCGTTGTATTCATGCCGATTTTGTGTGCGGTTTGCATCACATTCATCCAGTCGCGCCATGATCCTTTGAGCCTAGAAATACGCTGACGAGTACGGTCATCCAGAATTTCTGCGCCTCCACCAGGAAGTGAATCAAGACCAGCGACATGAAGCTCACGTATAACCTCTTCGAGTGAGAGACCATTTGAAACTTCCTGCATCTTCACGATTTCAGCAGGAGAGAAGGAATGCATCGTAATGTTGAACCGTTGCTTAATCGCACGTAGTAAATCCGTATAATAGGAGAAAGGTAAGTCCGGATTCGTGCCACCCTGCATCAAGATCTCTGACCCCCCGACATCCAGCGTTTCTTGGATCTTCTGGAAAATCACTTCATCGGGAAGTACATAACCATCCTTAGAGCCTGGAGCACGATAGAATGCACAGAACCTGCAATAAGTGTCACATATATTGGTGTAATTAATATTTCTTCCAATGACAAAGGTTGTTATCGGATCAGGGTGATGCTTATGCATAATCTGATTAGCAGCATGTCCCATTGCTTCAACTTGATCAGACTCAAACAGCGTTATACACTCATCGATATCGATACGGCCGCCTGAAACAGCTTTATGTAATATGCGTTCAATCGGTTTCAACAAAACACACCTCATTCTTTCTATTTATATGATTAATAAGTTCATCATACGTTCCTTTTACATTTCTTTAATCATCGTAACATATCCTATACACTTGTTGCTATATTCAAGAGTAATTCTTCCTTCTATTTCCTAGATTCTAATCCTTACGACTAACTTACAAGAGTGTAAGATTGGTGTCATTGTATTCGATAGCTGTAACAGATAAACCAGCCAAGAAGAAAGGGATCATCGGATCATTCCCTATCTTCTTGGCTGGTTGTTTGTATATGATCTAACTCAAGTTCTAGCGAGTGCTTGGTCAAGGTCGGCTAGAATGTCGGATATATCTTCTAGCCCTACTGAGAATCGCAGTAGCCCATCTGTAATCCCGCGGGCACTGCGCACTTCGCGAGGCATTGAGGCATGAGACATCATCGCTGGATATGACAAAATGCTCTCAACCGAGCCGAGCGAGACAGCGACTAACGGAACGCGCACAGCGTTCAGTAGCTTCCTAGCACGTTCGCCGGAACCAACGTCGAACGAGACAACTGCGCCATAGCCAAGCGATTGGCGCTCATGGATTTGGCGGCCAGGATGTTCTGGCAGCCCTGGGTAATATACCGCAGCAATATCGGAGCGCTGCGAAAGCCAATCCGCAAGTACACGTGCGGACTGCTCATGTCCGTCCATCCGTGCTTTAAGCGTCTTCATGCCGCGCATCAGCAGCCAGGAATCCATCATGCCAAGTACATTGCCCATGCCATTCTGAATGGCCTTCATCCGATTGCCAAGCTCGTCATTAGCCATGACAGCAAGCCCTGCGAGTACATCACTGTGCCCGCTTAAGAATTTCGTCGCGCTGTGTAGCACAATGTCGACGCCTTGTTCAATTGGACGCTGATGATAAGGCGTCATGAAGGAATTGTCGAGCATGGTAATCAGCCCATGCTCCTTCGCCCATGCCGTTACAGCTGAGACATCCGTAATCCGGAGTGTCGGGTTCGACGGCGTCTCCATGAACACAGCCTTGGTATTTGGCTTCAAGGCTGCTTTCACAGCTTCGAAGTTCGTCATATCGACGAACGTAGTTTCTACTCCCATCCGATTCATAATGGTTGATAAGAATCGATAAGTTCCGCCGTACACGTCTTCTGTACAAATCACATGATCCCCTGCTGATAGAATCATGAATGCTGACGAAATCGCAGCCATTCCTGATGCGAAGGCTAAACCACGTTTGCCGCCTTCTAATAAAGCGATGTGATCCTCTACCGCTTCACGTGTAGGATTTCCCGATCTCGTATAATCGAACACCGGAGGGTGATCGATATCAAAATGATGGAAGGTTGAGGCTTGATAAATAGGCACTGAAGAAGCCCCGGTTACTTTATCGATTTCCCCGCCAAAGTGTAATAGCTTCGTACCAAAGCCATAATCTTTGCGTTCCTCTTCCAAATCCTTTAATGGTTGCATCTCATTGTGTTCTTCACTCATCCGAGTTCACCTCCAGCAAGCTCCCCTTGAGCCATATCAAGCGCATACGCAAGATCAGCTTTAAGATCATCGATGTGCTCAATGCCAACAGAGAAACGTAGTAATCGATCATCTACACCTATACGTTCACGAATCTCTACAGGTATATCAGCATGTGTCTGTACTGCAGGATACGTCATTAGAGACTCAACTCCGCCAAGGCTCTCAGCGAATGCAATAAGCTTAATGTGGCGAAGAAGCGGTTCAACTAAACGGGCATCCGCAACCTTGAATGATAATATCCCCGTGTTGCCACGTGATTGTCTACACTGAATCGCATAACCAGGATGCGTCTCTAGAGCTGGGTAATACACATCCGTGATAAGTGGATGGGCGAGTAAATAGTTAGCAAGCTCTGTCGCATTGGACTCATGCCGTTCCATCCGAAGTGCTAATGTTTTCATTCCACGCATTAGCAGCCATGAATCCTGAGGCCCTAGAACCGCCCCGATTGAGTTTTGCAAAAAGAACATTTTGTCTGACAATTCAGCGCCCTTAGTTACGATTAACCCTGCAAGCACATCATTGTGCCCGCCAAGATATTTAGTTGCTGAGTGCACAACGATATCTGCTCCAAGCTCAAGTGGACGCTGCAGGAACGGAGTCAACAGTGTATTGTCAACAATCGTTAGTAGCTCTTTACCCTTAGCCCAATTACATACAGCTGCCAAATCAGTTACCATCATTAGTGGATTTGTAGGTGTCTCAATGATGATCGCTTTCGTGCTGCCCGGGCGGTAAGCTGTTTCTAGTTCAGTTATATCATTGGTGTCTACGTAAGATGCAAGTACACCAAACCGCGACATAATTTGTTCAAGTAACCGATATGTACCACCGTATAAATCCACTGAAACAATGAGATGATCACCCTGAGAAAACAATGCAAATATCGTTTGTAACGCAGCCATACCAGATGATAACGCGAATCCCCTATCACCCGACTCAAGTTCTGCAATTGCATCCTCAAGTACAGTTCGTGTTGGGTTCTTCGTACGAGCGTAATCAAATCCGGTACTCTGTCCTAGTTTAGGATGGCGATAAGCGGTCGCCTGATAAATAGGAAAGGAAACCGCTCCTGTTATTGGCTCGGAAATCGAGCCGATTTGCGCTAACCTACTCTCTATTTTCATCTATCATCTACTCCGATCATCTATTGTATGGACGGGTTGTTTGTCCTTATTTACGAACTAAATCATAAGGTGTCTCTTGATATACATAATAGTTAAGCCAGTTCGAAAATAATAAATTGGCATGAGCACGCCAAGTGATCATTGGGGTACGAGTTGGATCATCATTCGGATAATAGTTACATGGCAGCGCAATCTCCAGCCCTTTATTTACATCACGATCGTATTCCCATTTGAGTGTATACGGATCATATTCTGAATGTCCGGTTACAAAGACCTGCTTACCGTCCTTTGAAGCGACCAGATAAACACCAGATTCTTCGGATTCCGATAAAATATCTAATTCAGCAAGCTGTGCAATATCCTCATGACGCACTTCCGTATGACGGGATTGTGGTACGAAGAACACTTCATCGAATCCGCGCATTAAATTTATATGACTTTGATTAATCGAATGTGGAAATACACCAAACATTTTCTCTTTAAGTGAATACTTAGGAACTTGATAGTGATAATACAGACCTGCCTGCGCAGCCCAGCATATATGCATAGTTGAAGTGACATTCGTCTTGCTCCAGTCCATGATCTCTTGAAGCTCTTCCCAATACGTCACTTTTTCAAAATCCATCTGTTCAACTGGTGCACCGGTAATGATGAGTCCGTCAAATTGTTCATCCTTCACATCTTCAAATGTTTTATAGAAAAGAGATAAATGCTCTTGCGATGTATTCTTAGATATATGTGTCTTGGGATGCAGCAGCACAAACTCAATTTGCAAAGGTGTATTTGATAGCAACCGAAGTATTTGTGTTTCTGTAGTTTCCTTGGTTGGCATTAAATTAAGTAACGCAATGCGTAAGGGACGAATATCTTGTTGAAAAGCACGCGATTCATCCATCACGAATACGTTCTCAGTTTGTAGAATTTCTTTGGCTGGCAAATGATCAGGAACTTTAACAGGCATGTTACACACTCCTTTATAAATAAAATAAGAAAGACCTTCCTCATTTAAAGAGAAAGGTCACCAATAACCGTACTTATTGTGCCCTCTCTCATCTCCCAAAAAACACCTGATTGGCGCTTCCGCAAGAATTAGCACCGTACGATTTTCACTAGGAAAAATGCCGGTTGCCGGGTATCATCGGGCTAGTCCCTCCACCTACTCTTGATAAGAAAGTTAATATTAATTTGTATTTAATGTTACTTATTCTTACTGAAAAGTCAAGTAATTTAAATAAGACTTGTCAAGCACAGACATAAATTCCCTCATTTTACTCCTTGTACTGTGGAAAATGTAGGTATATACTAAACAAGTATTCGAGAAGACAACAAGAAATGTCTGATTGTCGTATATTTTAGCCAAATTAATCAAATCTATTTAAGGAATAAAGGGGGAGAGAAAGCATGGACGGTGACCCGGGCAGTTGCATCGTGAGTCCAAATATCATATATGTAAAAGCGCAGCGGACGTTACCTGTAATGCTTGCTCTTCTTAACCGAGCTTGTTTTCAGTAGTCCCTGCCTTTCGTTAAAGAAGGGGTGTATCCTATGAAAACACGCTTTGTCCAAAATGGCGTTTTTACGCTGATTGAAGATATCACCCTTGCATTAATTCCACCAGAAGATGGTTTCTATTGGATTGATGCGACGGTTGATGATTTAGATATTCTACAATCCATGTTCCAATTGCATGATTTGGCAGTTGAGGATTGTCTAAGTGAAGAAGAACAACGTCCCAAGCTAGAAATTTATGATGGACATTACTTTATTGTTGTAAATTCCATCCGATTTGATGATGAAGAAATTTTCTTGCGTTCTCTTAATATTTTTCTATATAAACATGTCATTATTACAGTTACCAAGCAAAAAATTAATGAAGTTCGTATGTTGAAGCCGATTTTGTGGGAAGAAGAAGTCAATGCACCTGATAATTTCCTGTATCATCTTATTGATCTTGTCGTTGATAATTACGTTGCGGTCGGTGATCGAATCGAGGATAAGATTGAGAAGCTCGAAGAAGATATTCTGATGCATACTAAGAAAACCCACTTGAACGAAATCGTCGGTCTACGAAGTGAAATACTATGGCTCAAGAAGGCACTCGTTCCTCAGCGTGATGTAATTGGCCATTTGAATAAGCGAGATCTCAAGCTGATCTCAGCTCCACTACAGAAATACTTTGGAGATATTCATGAGAATGCAGTTAAAATCGTAGATACATTTGATACACTTCGCGATTTGATGGGCAACTTACGAGAAGCTTATCAGTCTGCCGTCGCTAATAGGGCGAATGAAATTATGAGAATCTTTACTGCACTAACCACTATTTTCATGCCCCTAACATTTATTACTGGATTATTCGGGATGAACTTTACCAATATATTTGGTTTACTTGAAGTACCGCATGCAGATTTATATGCAATTGGCTTTATGACTTTACTAGGCTGTTTAATGTTTATTCTATTCAAGAAAAAAGATTGGCTATAACTTCATATTTCGCCACATATACAAATCAAGCAGCTGTTCCTAATTTAGGAAAGCTGCTTTTTTAAATTTCATACAACAGAAGAACTTGAATTGGACTGCTCCTTAAGCAGCTTGGAAATATGAATAATACCTAAAAATAATATCGCAGAAATACCCCAATTCATTATTTTGCGTATAATAATTCCCTTATCAAAGGCTTCTACACCATATTCTAGAATCAAACCAACTTTTATCGATGCTAAAAGTATATCTTTAAAAGCAAATCCAAGTGTAACAACCATAAAAATAAATAAGATTCTTTTTTGATAGAATTTCTCTTTCATTATTTTGCGATCATATCCTTGCATTTCAACAAAATCTAATGAAAAGAAAAGTACAATCGGCTTATGGAACGCGACAGTAACAATGAAAAATACAGCTGATATATAGGAAAATATGACATGATTCCATAACATTTGAATGGCAGATGCTGAAATGACATCTATTATTGTTCCAATTGCTAAATTAGCAATCATATAAATGCCAAAGATATGTACTTTTTTAATTAAAACAAAACGATAAATGCTATATAGCAATCCCGGTATCGAAGAGATCAGCATTGCGTAATAATCACCGATATAGTTTCTACTATAGTTCCAAATAACTAAAGGAAATAATACGAAGCAAATCAAATCCAAAATCACAATTTTATTACGCAATGGCAATCCCCTCTTATTAGAAATACCCACTATTAATTGTTAAAATATTACAAAATAACATACCATACGTGTGATTATTTCACAATGAATAATCTTTTCTAACTTTCCCTGCATAAAAAAGAACGGCTGCCTAAACAACCGTTCTCATTCTTCAGCAATATCTTTTTAGCTCGCTTGCGAATGTAAGTCGGGGTTATCCTGTTGTACAATTTTGGCTCTACGATATTGAATTCGCAGTAAACGTAACCATTGATAGGTACGATCTGAATCACTGCTCTTCAGTTCCGTCTGCTCACACAACGCCTGAAACACAGGCTTAAGGTAACGATCACCTTGCTGGTCAAAATGCTGCCAAGCATGCTCTTTATCCTCTGCTTTCACTTGCTCAAGCTCTAGCTCTATTAGAGGAGTTACATTATAGCCCTCGTGATCCATTTCTTCTACCATCAGAATAGCATCTCTACGGGAAATGGATAATTCCTGTACGATCTCATCTAGGGATATACCTTGCCAGATCGCTTCTAGAAATCTACGCTTTCTAGCTGTCTTGGTATACTCTGCTTTCATTTTGCGCTCCTTCTGCTCATAAATCCACTGTTGAAGAACAACGGGCTCCACTTCATGTTCAACCCATGTGAGTGGAAAAGTAGTCAATCGTTCCGTTGCCTTCGTGATCTTGAATATCTCATCACCATAATGAGTAACTTTATCATGACCAAAACCAGGGATTTGTTTCAATTCGTCTGCCGTTTGAGGCAATAGCGCAGTGATCATTTCCAACATGCGGTTAGTTGCAATCATATAAGGAGCTTTGGCAAGCTCAGTAGCCTTATCTCTTCGCCATTTACGTAAGCTATCCATTACTTGGACGTTAATATGCGATTCACTGTAGCATTGTAACAATGCATTCCATCTTGCCCTCTCACCAAGTCCGCGCTGAGAATCATCCCATGGAGCCGTTATAAGCGGCAAATAACCTTCTGAAAGCTTACCTATTAGGTTGGCTCTCAGCGAACTAATCAGCTCCTCCCAGTGTTGACCTTCATACCAGTTCTCTTGTTCATCGTGACCACTTTCCTTCGATTCGCTCCACATCGCATGCCAGATCCCTTTGTCCTCACCAATTACAATTTGTGCTGAAATGACGCGATTGTCACCTACTTTTTTCTCAAGTGTATTCATAAAAAGCAAGTTCAGAGTCATCTCCTCCTTCTTCCTAATGGTTCCGCAAGAAATACAAAAAAACACCTCTCTTACAGGTTGTAAGAGAGGTGCTTCCTCCGATTTCTTCGGTTATCCAAATAATACCATAGGACATCATTCACTGCAATATAATAATTGCAGGAGGTGTTAATCCTTGGTTATTCCTTCGGCAGAACTAATTCGTTCCTCAGCTCGCTCCATCACAATCATGTTAGTGTGGTGTTCTGTATCGGTATTATGCAGCTTATATGCTACAATACCTATGCTTCCCCTGTTCGGAGATGAATTTAATGCGTCACTTACTGCCACTGCTTGGGCAGGAACTACTTTTTCTATTGGATACATGATCGGTTGTATTGTGTTTGGTGCCTTATCCGATCGATATGGGACATCTACCATCATTATTATCGGCATGTTCTTACTTGCAGCTATTACGCCACTAGTTGGTCTGTCACATAGCCTATTATCCATGATCAGTATTAGAACGCTGCAAGGCATAATTGCTGCTTCCTATGCTCCTGCAGCACTTGCCTTCATCGTAGAAACATATCCTGAACGAAATAAAATAACAGCACTTGGATACCTCAGTACTGGCATGCTGTCTGCAGGTGTATTTGGTCAGTTACTCAGTGGATCAATTACACAATCCTTTCATTGGAGCTATGTGTTCTACTTTTTAGGAATCGTGTATTTCATAAGTGCTATTTGCTTAGCTTTGCTATTCAAACAGAACAAGTCTCCACAGCTTATATTAAGAATTAAACACCGTCCCTTTTCCTTATGGCATCAGTATGGATCAATTATGAGAAACACCAGATTATATCCACTATTCCTTATTACCGTAACGATCCTGTTCTCCTTTGTAGCTATGTATACCTTACTTGGAGTAAGACTTAGCAGTCCTGAATTCTCTTTATCACAGTCTGATATTCTATTCGTTCGAGCCTTTGGATTATTTGGAATACTGATGTCTCCACTTGCAGGTAAACTTGTAAAACAAGTTGGATTCTCTCGTCTACTACAATTTAATCTGTCACTCAGCCTTCTCAGTTCCATTCTCATCGGATATAGCAACTCGATTACTGCGATTGTTATCGCCAGCATCTGCTTTGTTGCAGGTATCGCCTTAACAACCCCACTACTAGTCGGACTCACCTCCCGATTAGCTGAACCAGGGACAAGTGTATTAGCGATTAATCTGTACTCACTTATTCTATTTCTTGGAGCGGCACTTGGACCACTTGTTGCGGCTTATAGCATTGAAATTGTAGGAAGTCAGTTTTCTTTCGTTCTCTTATCCTGTGTTCTAGCCCTATCGCTCCTATTCACCTGTTTCCTTCACAAAACCACCTAATTGATGTTAATTTTCAGAATTCATTGCTCTATAATATAAGGAAGGCTTATAATAAACTTATTTATAATAACTTTAATTTCCACATGAGAGGAAGAACATAAGTATGTCAGAATTTCAGCATTTGTATGACTATAGAGAAGAAACAACTACAAGATTCGTATGTATTCTGGGAAAATCCTTACGTCGGTTCGACTTAGCGCTGATGTCTACCAATAGCTTTTTTGGTAAAAAAATTGTCATTGATATGCAATCCGGAAGAAGTGCTATTCTTGGTCCCGATGATATAGCAGAAGAAGGCTATCTCGAGCATGCATTCAAGGTTACGGAACAAGAAGCAGATGAATTACGTGAATTCCTCGGCGATATTGTTGGTACTATTAATTTTACCGATATTTAATCTTTGGTTCTAAAGGTGGAGAAAATTGTGGCTTACGAAACGCAATCTTGCTGTTCTGTGTCTAGACCCTCAAGTGAAAATCGTCCTAAGCAGGATTCTGATCTAGTTGAATCACAAGCTAGCAACCTAAAGAAAAACATGATTCACATTCCTGGCGGATCATTCTGGATGGGTAACAATCATTCAGACGGATTTTCTGAAGACGGTGAAGGACCCATTAGGAAGGTAACTCTATCTCCCTTTTATATAGATGCTACTGTAGTAACTAACGCTGAATTCGCTCGATTTGTTCAAGAAACTGGCTATAAGACTGAAGCAGAGTCATTCGGTTGGTCATACGTATTTCATCTGCTCGTTCCTGAGGAAAATGCTAAGCTAGTTCAGAATGTACCCCAGCAAACACCATGGTGGTTTGTGGTAGATGGAGCTTACTGGCAGTGTCCGGAAGGAAAGGGAACTTCAATTGAGGACCGAATGGATCATCCAGTTGTTCACATTTCTTGGAATGACGCAAGTGCATACTGTAAATGGGCAGGCAAGCGACTTCCTACAGAAGCCGAATGGGAGTATGCAGCACGTGGAGGGTTAGAGGGTAAAACCTATCCATGGGGAGATTTGTTAAAACAGGATGGTCAGCATATGTGTAACATCTGGCAGGGCAAATTCCCAGAGAAGAACAATGCAGCCGATGGTTATATCGGCACCGCTCCTGTTCGCTCCTATCGACCGAATGGATATGGACTCTATAATGTTTCGGGTAACGTGTGGGAATGGTGCGACGATTGGTTCAGCCGAACGTATCATGTAGATAGCTCCTCGCATAATCCTCATGGTCCCAAACAAGGAAGCGCTAAATCGATGCGTGGCGGCTCTTATTTATGCCATCGCTCTTATTGTAACCGTTACCGAGTAGCAGCACGTAGTGCAAATACCCCTGATAGTTCAACGGGTAATATTGGCTTTCGATGTGCAGCAGATGCCTAAACATGACAAGAGCTATCCCTTAACCAGGGATAGCTCTTGTACATTCACTGAATCTCACTCAATTTGATCCATCAATTGTTGAATGATCATAATAGCAGCACCATAGACAACCGCTTCTTCTCCGATCTTTCCTTTGCTAAACACCATCTCATAAGCTTTGGGGTGATAGATTTTACTTAGAGCCGCTTGCGTTGCTACTTCAAAAAATAGCGGATGGCTATGAATAAGTGGTCCCCCAAGAATCACCTTCTCAGGATGAACTATATTGATTACATTCGCTAGTCCAATTCCAAAATAACACGCAGACTCAGTCACAACTTCCTTAACAAGGGCGTCGTCATTCTCTAATGCTTCTAATAAATCTTGGAATCCAATCTCTTCAATCCTCGAGGATTGATTATGAAGTAGGCTCCCTCGTCCTAATTTAAGCCGATGATGAAGCATATGTATCATTGCTGGAATCGAAACATACGATTCTAAATTGCCGTAATTCCCTTGATCCCCGAGCCTTATTCCATCTGTTTGGATAATCATTTGGCCGAATGAGTCTTCTTGATCAACCGAACGTGACAACAGCTCTCCATCAGACATCATGGATAAGCGCAAGCCTACACCTACATGAATGTATACCAGGTTGTTATTAATATGAGTTGGTTCAGCCCAATACTCACCCAATAATGCAGTGTTGGCACCATTATCTAATGTGACAGGTATACTTAATTTCTTTTCGAAGAAGCGGACTATCTCTTGATTCATCCAGCCTTTAACTGAACCAATACCCATGCCAAGAAGTTGATTAGGTGAGATATGATGCTCAGCTAACATTTCATCAATTCTTACTGCTATCATGGGTAATAATGCTTCTTGCGTATTGCCACCCGGCATTTCCCATTTATAGCTACTCATCTTATTCATATTGTAATCATATATCGCGACATGTGAGTAAGCCCTAGATATTTCAAGGCCAACTACATAGCCATAGGCTGGGTTAATTTGATATAAAAATGGCTTTCTACCACCGGTTGAATCACCATATCCCGCTTCTATAATCTTACCTGCCGATAATAACTCTTCAAGTAAACGTGTCATCGTGCTAGTCGTCAGTTCATAACGCTTAAGCAGATCAAGCTTTGAGATCGGTTGATACCTGCGGATGAAATCCAGAATTTCCTTGTGCTTGTGAGGAATCACGTAAACAACTCCTGTCCGTCAATACTACCTATTAAGAATATCATATCATCAGGCAAGTCTTGATTCTTAACTTTTCACTGCTTCACCGAGTATCTTGACAAGACCACCAAATTCCAATTCTTCAAATTTACTTGCTGTTTCAGCATGACGCAGATCCCACAGACAATCGTTTAGATTACACTCTATAGGCACGTCAAGTCGTATTCGAGCTAGGTCCCTTGAGAGATGTAACATATCCAAATTTTCTTGAATTTTTTTCTTCGTACTATTGGGGAGCATCTCAAGACATTCTAGACAACCCTCAATAGATTTATACTCAGCCAGCAGCTTAAGAGCAGTCTTTTCACCTATACCCTTTACCCCTGGATAATTGTCACTCGCATCACCCATGAACCCTTTTAAATCAATGACTTGCAGTGGTGTCAATTGCTTCTCCGAAAGTAGCAGATCTAAATCATATTCTATATAGTTTGATCTTCCTTTTTTCATAATGACAACTTTAACTCGCTCAGTTATTAACTGAAGCATATCATGGTCTCCAGTTAAAATATAAACTTCTGAGTCACTTTGAAGCTTATTTGACAACGTTCCAATACAATCATCCGCCTCGTATCCAACTATTCCGATATTGGGGACCCCCATCTCAGCCACTACTTCTTTCACCAAATCGAACTGCGGCAAAAGTTCAAGAGGAGCTTCCAAACGATTTTGTTTGTATTGGCTATAGCTCTCGTTACGAAAGGTACTACTGCCCATATCCCAACAACAAACTACATGCGTCGGGTTAAATGTATTAATTGCGTCAAAAAAGTATTGAATAAATCCATATACAGCATTAGTAGGCAAGCCATAACTAGTTTTTCGAATATAACCCGAATAAGATGTTGCATAAAACGCCCTGAAAAGTAAAGCCATTCCGTCGACTAAAAGCACCTTTTTTTTATCATCGCTCAACCTTGATCTCTCCACTCCAAAACTGATTTTCTATATACATAGTATCACGTTAGTATAAGAGTCTCCAATACTACATTTACCAATTGCAAACAGACATGGATTAACCGAGCCACTGAAAAACGTACATTTTTAACTTTGTGAAATACATATAGATAAACGCGAATTTCCATTCAATTCTAAATGTGAATCTGCCTTAACTTTAAGATTTTCGGCTTTAACATGTGGTTACGGAGCAACGCAAAGACGCTGCCCTCGCTACAGTAGCAAGAACAGCTCTTTGATTTGGTTAATGTTTTCGCATCAAATCGATGGTTCAATATAGGATCGAGCACGTTTTGATCTGACTATAGAAGTCCAGTGCGCTTTGCCCTTGCTCGCGTGCACCGGAGCTGGACATTTTGGTGCCTCCGAACGGAGCTTGGTATTCAACGCCAGCGGTTTCCAGATTCACGCGAACAAGACCCGCCTCCGCTTCATCCAAGAAGCGAAACGCCTTGCTCAAGTCTTGTGTGAATACCGCTGCGCTTAAACCAAAGACGGTACGGTTGCACAGCTCTACCGCATGATCATAATCTTCAGCTTCAAGCACTACAGCTAGCGGGCCAAACACTTCCTCCTGCACGAGCGGGTGATCCACTGCTACACCCGTTACAACGGTCGGATAGATATAGTGTCCAGCTGTATCTATGGACACACTTTTCGTCTGGGCTACCAGCTCTGCCTCTTTTGCAGCCAAATTGACGTATTGCATAACACTTTGGTATTGACCAGCCGAGGCAACAGGTCCCAAGTAGGCTTGCGGGTCAAGAGCAGAGGCTACCTTAATCGCTTCAACAGCTGCTTGGAGCTCTGTCAGGAAACGAGGAAGAATCGCTTTTTCTACGATAATCCGGCTTGTAGCTGTGCATTTCTGCCCAGCTGAGCGGAAAGCACCGCTGACAATCGCTGGAATCGTCACGGACAGATCAGCATCAGCCAGCACAACTGCCGCATTCTTCCCGCCCATCTCCGTTTGGTATTTAATATTGCGCTTCGCGCAAGCAACGGCGACTCGCTGTCCGATTGAGACAGATCCAGTAAAGCTGACGGCATTTAGGTTGCATTCCTCCAGCAAAACATCACCCAGCTGACTGCCCTTGCCGATGACCAAATTGAGCACACCTGCCGGCAGACCTGCCTTGGCGAATAGTTCCGCCAGACGAGTTGCTGTCAAGGAAGCAATTTCGGCTGGCTTCCATACAATCGTATTGCCGCATAGCAGCGCAGGTGCGATTTTCCATATCGGAATAGCAACCGGGAAGTTCCACGGCGTGAGAATTCCGACCACACCAAGCGCTACTCGCTTCGTATACTGCATAACATGACTGGCGCTTGCCGGAATAACCGAACCATTCGCACGCATTCCTTCAGCAGCATAATATTTAAGCAGATTAATTCCGCGCATAACTTCGCCTTTCATCTCCGAGATCGGTTTCCCCATCTCCCGACTAGACAGAGTGGCGACCTCTTCAAGCGAAGCTTCCAGAACACGCGCCATCTGTTCCAAATGTTCACCACGTTTGGCTGGTGTCAGAGTGGACCATCCCTTAAGCGCTTGCTGTGCAGCCTGTTCAGCTTGCCGCACAACACCTGCACCATTCAAATGTACGATTCCAACCTGTTCTTTCGTATTCGATGGATTGAAGATCGGAGTCTCCCCGTCACCTCCAAGGATCCACTCCCCGCCGATCCAATTTTTACTATTCATCATACACCCAGTCACTCCAATTCGATTGTATTACACCATTACTCCAGGACGATTGACCGCATATTCGTACGCTTCACGAACCGCTGCTTTGTAATCATCGGTAAGCGGCAAGCGAGGTGGACGAGTTTCGCCTACTGGACGACCTACCAGTTCCATTGTGTATTTAATGGATTGAGCAAGCTGAGGATATCCATCATAGTGGAAGAGCGGCAGCAAGTATTTGTAAATATCCATCGCTTCCTTCACTTTACCTTGTGAAGCTAGCTCCCACACTTGAACACTTTCTCTTGGCATTGCGTTCACATAGCCTGCGATCCAACCAGATGCACCTGCAATTGCCCCTTCTACTCCCAGATCATCTATACCAATAAATACTTCCAGATCCGTTTCGCGAAGAATATCATACACACGACGAATATCTGCGGAGAATTCTTTAACACCGATAACATTATCAATTTTGGATAATTCCTTAAGCACATCTGGAGTCAAATCAATCGGATAATCACGCGGATTATTGTATGCTATTACGGGCAAACCAACATTCGCAATGGCTTGATAATGTGCAATAACCTCACGCTCAAGCGGCTTGTAGTTAATCGGAGGAAGCGCCATGACACCTTCTGCGCCTTTGTCCTTGGAGAATTGCACAAATTCTACAATCGACTTGGTCGATGGTGAAGCTGCACCCACCATAACCGGAACACGTCCAGCAGCTGCTTCAATTGTCACTTCAACCAGCTTAGCACGCTCTTCATTAGAAAGAGTCGCATACTCACCCAGTGAGCCTGCTGGTATCAAACCATGCACCCCATTGTGAATCAGCCAGTCTGCGTGATCATAGACTGCTTTATAATCGACCTCCAAATCCTTCGTAAAAGGGGTAATAGTTGCTGCATAAACACCTGGAAATCTTGCCATTGTTGCTTATCTCCTCTCATTGTTTCGTATAGTCAGTTCTTTCCTATCAAATTCCATGCCAACTTGAATGCTTAACTGAAACAATCACCTTCTGAAAATGATCCAACTTTAATTTACGATACGAACTAACCGATTTTGTTACGCCTCATAGCAGAGGAAAGAATGTGCTCCTCTTCTCGGTATTTGGCAACCGTTCGGCGTGAAATTTGAACCCCTTTGGAACATAGTAGCTCCATAATTTTTTGATCGGACAAAGGATTTTTTCGCTCTTCCCGGCAGATGAATTCACGAATCATTCCCTTCACCATCGTTGAGGAAACTTCATCTCCTTCATCCGTTCTCAGCCCATTGGTAAAGAAAAATTTCAGCTCATAAATGCCCCTTGGCGTGTGGATATATTTGCCTCTAATCGCGCGACTCACCGTAGACTCATGCACTTCCAGCCTCTGCGAAATATCGCGCAAGCTCATCGGCTTCAGCCTTCCGCTTTCACCTTCAAAGAAGCTGAACTGCTCCTCCACAATGACGCAAGTGACCCGGAATAATGTGCTATAACGATGATCCAGACTGCGAATCAGCCACTCGACCGCTTTCATTTTTTCCTGATAAAATAGCGAGACGTCCTTACCCTGGGCCTGCTTCATGAAATCTGCATACTGCTTGTTAATCGTGACCTTGGGAACTGCCTTATTGTTCATCTCAATGACATACTTGCTCTCATCAACGATCAGTTCAGCATCCACAATCAGGTATTCCTCATCATATGAAGCGAATACCAGGCCTGGACGAGGATTCAAGGTACGTATGTATTCCAATATCCTTGACACATGTTCTTCCGAAATGTCCATGTCCTTGGATATTTTGCTGAACTTCCCTTTGGCCAGCTCCTGCAGATAGTCACGAATTACTTTCTCCGCCCCTATAACCGCTTTCTTATCTCTGAACACCTGCAGCAGCAGACATTCTTGCAGACATCTCCCACCAATTCCAGCTGGGTCGAACGATTGCAGCTTCATCAAGGCTCGATCCATCAATTCGCAGCTCAAACCCAGCTTTTCTCCAGCTTCACAAAGCTCAATGGCTAGGTAACCAGAGTCGTCTAAATTGCCTGCAAGAAATGAAACCGCTTTAAATTCATCTAGAGCATATTCAGTCATACGCAATTGATCCACGATCCAATTCTCTAATGACCCTTTACGAGCTGATAAATTACCGAGCCAATCCATACCCTCCAATCCTTGATGGTTGGATTTGGAATTAGAACGAAGGACCGGAGCTTCTGTCCATTCAATTTCAATCAGCGGATTTTCAGTTGCTAGTTCCTGTAAATAAGAGGTCAGTTCTGTGTTCGACAATTGGAGAATATGAATTGACTGTTTCAACTCGGGAGTCATAAATAGCTTGACGTTCTGTTCCTGATTCAAAAAATAACCAAGCTGCATTTACGCTTCACCCTTTCATGCTACTGCATCAGCAATTTTGTATATGATAAAATGCTTGAAGCTGTTCATATACTTATGGATCAAGTGCAGTGCTGCAACAAGTAGAACGAATTATCGCATACCTCTAACCTAGCAATTTCAATGCCAATTCAGCTTCAGAGGAAAAATAAATGTGTATGGCATCACTCGATGCACATAACCATTTAACTTATGCTTTCGTCCGAACTTGCGGTGCTTGCTGTTAAAGAAGCTCAGCTAGCCGCGTCTGAATCTTCTGTATTGTGCTGCACTGGGCTTATTGCACACGCTGCAGCGTGGTCATCAGCTGGAGGAATTAACAGGAATCCTTCATCCAATTCATCCTCCTGCTGTAGGAAGAACGTGTGCATGCCGGTTATCCAGGCAGAGCCGGTAATGCGCGTCCATACAGCAGGAAGTCCGCCAATTTCTGTCGTTCCGACGACTTGCCCGCGGAACAAGGAGCCTACTATGCTTTCATGCACGAAGGGTGCATTCAATTCAATTTCACCTTTTGTATACATGACAGCCAATTTCGCAGAAGTTCCTGTCCCGCAAGGAGAACGGTCGATCCCCCCTGGAGGTACAACGACTGTATTTTTCACATCGGCCTCCGGATGGGTCGGGTCGCCATAAAATTCAATATGCGTCAAGCCTTGAATGAAGGGTGCTGCTGGATGAATAATTTCAACAGACTTATTGATCGCTTTGCGAATGCGCACTGCAGTATCTACAATGGTAGATGCATTGGAAGGAAGCAAGGACAGTCCCAGCTTGCGGGCATCGATAAGCGCATAGAAGTTTCCGCCATAGGCAATATCACAGGAAACGCTTCCAATTCCATCCACTTCGACCTCTACACTGCGATACAAGAAAGCTGGAATATTATGAAAAGCAACAGCTTTGGCTTTGCCATTCTCAACGGTTATCTGTGTCTCAACAAGACCAGCTGGCGTATCCAGCTTGATCGTTGTAATAGGCTCCGTTACAGGAACCATTCCCGCTTCGACCAATGCTGTACAGAAGCCGATGGTATCATGTCCGCACATTGGCAAGTAGCCACCTGTTTCAATGTATATAACCCCGATGTCAGCATCAGGATGGCAAGGTTCTGTCAACAAAGCTCCCGACATTACATCGTGACCGCGAGGCTCGAACATAAGCAGCTTACGAATCCAATCATATTCCCTCTGCATATGCAGCATTTTTTCAGACATGGTCGAACCTTTTAATGATGGTAAACCACTAATAATCGTTCTTGTCGGATTCCCTCCAGTATGGGTATCAATGGTTTTGAATATTTTTTTAATTTGCATGTAGTCCCACCTCTCTGAACCGTTCATATTTTAGTGGCTCTGGAGCAATGACCATCTTCTCTTGACCGGTTACTAACTCACTCATTAACTGCCCTGTTACGGCTGCCAGACTTATTCCGTCACCTTCATGTCCTGCTGCAATAAAGTATCCCGGCAGATGCTCGACCGAAGATACAATCGGCAAATGATCCTTGGTCCACGGCCTAAGACCGGTATATGTTCGGATATAATTAAAATCAGAAAGCTTTGGGTAAAACCGCAAAGCACGTTTGGCCATACATCTAACAACATCCATGTTAACCCGCGTATCAAAGCCAACAAATTCACGGCTGCTTCCGATCAGGAAATTTTGACTTTCAGTAGGCTCAAATACTAAAGCAACGCCATATTTTTCTGTTACAGGGTCAACCTTGCGCTGTCCGCCAAACTTGGAAATCAAATATCCAAATTCCATCACTTTGCGCATACCAACCGGCTGCTGCCTAGAAGCAACAATAAGATGTCCCTTACGCGGCTCAATCGGAATGTCCAAATCCAGCATACTGCCAATTCGGGGTGCCCAGACGCCAGCAGCATTCACCACCTGCTTCGCTGTAAAATCTCCCTGATTCGTCCGTATGACATAGCCCCCCTCTCTTCTATGCTCCATGGACAATACTTCCGTATGGAATTTGGCCTTGACCCCATTTTTTTTCGCTTGCTCAAACAAGGCATAGGTCAACAAATATGGATTAACGGTGGAATCCGTTGCACATTCCAGTCCTCCATACAGATCATCTGCAAAATATCGGGATTCCTGTCTAATATCACCCCGGTCCAGCATACGGAAGGAAAGACCAGCCGCCTGCTGACTTTGCACCCATTTGTTTGCAGCTTCCATTTCTTCATCCGATTCGCATACGAGAATACTGCCCGGATTACGATATTCAAAAGGAAGATCCAGCTCCTGACTCAACTCATGAATAATTTGCTGGCTGACAAGCGACATCTGACTATCAAAGCCTGGATCTTTATCGATCGCCAGAATATTGCCATCACACCTGGAAGATGTTCCTCCAGCAAGCTCTCCTTTGTCCAACAGAATGACTTCAACATTACGTTTGCTCAAAAAATAAGCAATGGCTGAGCCGATGATTCCACCACCAACAATGATTATTTCTGCATGACTAGCATTCATCGCCTATATTCCTTCCCCAGTGAATTAAAATCCTTATCCAGCATTCATAGCAAGAAGTATGCCAAACCTTTCCGTTTACAAAAAATCAAATAATTTAAATAATTGTCTAATTCTGCTTACACTTTTGGTACAACTGTGTATAATTAAAGGAAAATATATCCTTTCGAGTGAATTCTAATGTACAGATTAAGGGGGGGGATGACCTTGAAGCACAAAATACCTGCAATCGAAAAACTGATGAACCGATCTTTTTTCATGGCTAAAGACGCAACTATGGCCATAAAGCAGCTAGAAAAGCTCCACCAAAGTCCATCGCTCACCAGCCAGTCTGAAGGCAATGTCTTATTTTTTAAACAGCAGCAGAATATGTATTGTTATTCCGTTACTCAATGGCAGCCCACCCAGGTTCCGCAGAAGACATACTCCGTACAAATCAATCAATCGCTCGAAAACATTCTTCCACTCTTTCATAAATGCCCTTATATTCTCGTAGAAGATGGCGCGGCACCGGTCGGTTACCTGGATGCAGCCGAGTTGCTGAATGCTCTGCATCGAACGCACAGCTATCTTGATGCTTACTTCGAGGCGATGATCGAAACAATGGAAGCATCGGTTACCATGATCGATGAAGATGAGAAAACAATCGTATGGAGCCGAGGAGCAGAGCACATTTTCTCAATTCCAGCTCAAAAAATTATCGGCCAGTCGATCTCAGATTTTTTCCCGATCGATATGCTGCAAACGCTTAAGACTTTAAAAACAGGTGAATCGGTTCTAAGAAAGCAGCATCAGCCGCGGCCGGATTTGTATGTCTTGATCAATGCCAACCCGATACGGCTAAATGGTCGTATTATCGGCTCTGTTGCAACTGAGATGAACATTACAAGCGAGGTGCGGCTGAATCAGGAACTGTTTAATGCAACAGCCAAAGTCCTCCATCTTCAGCAGCAAATGGCTCAGCTTCGTCCATCCAGTGATCCATTCGTACATATCAAGGGCTCCAGTCGAGCCATTAAACAAACCATTGACATGTGCAAGAAAATTGGTTCAACGAAAGCAACTGCACTTATTCTGGGTGAAAGCGGAGTAGGTAAGGAGCTGTTTGCTAAAGCCATTCATGATATTCGGGAGAAGTCCTCCTCACCATTCATTGCCATCAACTGTGGGGCGATTCCTCCTTCCCTTTTTGAAAGCGAGCTATTCGGGTATGAGAGGGGTGCCTTCTCCGGAGCAGATGTTCATGGGAAAAAGGGAAAAATTGAATTGGCTCGCGGCGGAACCTTATTCCTGGATGAAATCGGCGAGATGCCGATTGATATGCAGGTTAAGCTACTGCGTGTTCTCCAGGAACGAAAATACTATCCCGTTGGCGGAACAAAGCAATTAGACGCTGATTTTCGTGTAATCGCTGCAACTAATCGCGATCTCGAAGATATGGTTAAGCTGGGGCAATTCCGTGAGGATTTGTATTATCGGCTGAATGTTGTGACAGTTGAAATTCCTCCGCTGCGCAAGCGCAAGGAGGACATCATTGAGCTGACCCAGACGTTCCTTTATGAATTTGCCTTAAGTTATAATCGTGTCATTCATGAGATGCCACAAAATGTTGTGCTCAGCTTGATGCAATATGATTGGCCGGGCAACATTCGCGAGTTGCGCAATACAATCGAACGATTAGTTGTGTTCGCAGCAGATGGACAGGTCAAGCAGGAATATTTGCCAACCTCGATCTTCTCAAGTAACTATGAGCAGGAGGCTGTGGCAAAATTGGCTCCCCTATTGGAACAGAAACAAGAAGAGGAACCCGCTTACGAAATTCAATCCTTGCAGAAAGAGCTTGATACATATGAGAAAAGCATCATTCTTCGCACCCTGAATCTGGAGAAAGACAATAAGGTGTCCACTGCCAAACGACTAGGCATGTCTCGGGCTACACTCTATAACAAAATGAATAAATTGGGACTGCTGGAAACCTGATTTTCCATACAGCCGTTTTACATATGTAAATAAATTGTTAGACACTCCATAGGATTGAATTTGGGCACTATTCTCCGCTCGCTGTATAAGGATTCATGCAGCACGCTGGAGGCAGTGTCTTTTTTTATTTTTCTGAAATAAGGAAACTAATACCCATAAACAGAAAAAAGCCCTCCATCAAGGAAAGGCTTAGCTTATTCCAGCATAATCGTTTGCCCGATTCCAGCAGCAAGCGCTTTGTCTACGATTTGCTTGGCAACTACGATATCCATTGCAGCCAGTCCTACTGATTTGAAGATCGTAATTTCATCTTCACGCTCTCTACCTGGCTTTTGACCGCATGCCAGCTCGCCAAGCTCACCATATAGATCCTCGGCTTTATAGACTCCTTCTTCTATCGGGATCAGCAGGTCACCGGTTTCATCCAAAGCGCCTTCCGTCGATTCTGTCACAATTTTACTTGCTCTCAGCCACAAATCAGTGGGAAGCTCTTGCATGTGCGGACGAAATGAACCAATGGCATTAATGTGTGCACCTGGCTTGATCGCACTTGAAGACAGTACAGGCTGGGCGGAGTTTGTTGCCGTTACGATGATATCCGCTTCTTCCACAGCGTTATCTGCAGCATCCACTACATCGATATGCACATCATACATCGCAGCCAGCTCGTTAGCCATTTGCTCAGCTTTATCGCGATTTCGATTATATAACCGAATATTTGCAATCGATCTCACAGCCATAATGGCATCAATCGCTCCACGTGCTTGAACACCCGTTCCAACAACACCTAGCGTATTGGCATCCGCTCTAGCCATAAGCCGGGTAGCAAGTCCGGAAGCAGCTCCGGTTCGCAAAGCGGTCAAATGGGAAGCCTCGAGCATAGCCAAAGGCTCAGCAGTTCGAATATCTGCAAGCAGGACAAGACCATATAACGTCTTCTTACCCTGCTCTTTGTTCCGTGGGAAGATCGATACCCACTTCATCCCGATGCTGTCAATGCTTTCAACCATGGCCGGCATAAAAATCGCTGTTCCACCCTGTGACTCTACTGGTAAAAACGTACGAATCGGAACATTAGCACGCTGATTGGAATATTCGCTTAAAGCCAGAGCCACAGCATCAATCGCTTCACTCATGGACATTAGCTGCTTTTGATTACTGGCCGTTAACACGATCATATGAATTAGCCTCCTGTACTATTGAAGTAAAAATCCATCTGCAAGAGGATCAGTCGGGTCTACCACAAATTGATGGAAGCCTGTCAAATGAGCTTGCCCCTCAATGGTCGGAACAATCGCATCGTATTGACCAACCGTAGTTGTTTTGCTGATCCGTGCAATAAATTGACTATCCAGGATGCCCTCATGAACAAATCGATCCGTCATTTTCAAATGTCCACGCTGATATAGAGCTGCAACTCTGGCGCAAGTCCCTGTACCGCATGGAGATCGGTCGATTTGCTTATTGGCAAAAACCGTGATATTGCGAAGATGTGAATCTGCTTTGCGAGGTGAATCTGAAATAATGACTCCATAAATGCCATTAATCTCTTTTTCATGCGGATGCTCGACTACCATCTGCTGCTCAATTGCGGCTTTAATCTCAGCACCCCAGTTCTGAAGAAAGGGCAGTTGTTCAATTTCCGTCCGGACACCTAGATCCTCAGCATTAACGATGGCATAGAACGCACCGCCGTATGCGATATCTGCTGTGAATTGTCTTCCGCCTAACGATAGCGGCACACTGGATGCCAATACGAAAGACGGCACATTTTCAAAGGACACAGATTTCACATTACTGCCTTCACATTTAGCATGGGCGGTGATCAATCCAGCAGGACTGTCAATAACAATCTTCGGGTTCGATCCTTGTACTTTGATCCATCCCGTTTCGATTACAGCAGTAACTACGGCAATAATCCCATGTCCACACATTGTACTGTAGCCCTCATTATGCATAAACAGCACACCAAAATCAGCTTCAGCACTTACTGGGGGTGTAATCACACAACCGTACATTCCATGATGTCCTCTTGGCTCATACATTAGTATTTGGCGGATGTAATCCAGGTTATTGCGAAAATAAGCACGCATTTCCAAGATTGTATCGCCTTTAAGCGGTGGAATTCCTCCGGTAATAATACGCAAGGGCTCTCCACCTGTATGAGCGTCAATTGTCGTAAAAAGCTGATTAAACTTCATCCATACCATCCCTCTCTACGTCAAAAATAATGACTCATCCGTATGTGCAGCAAGAATGATGCCAAGCATCACTGGAGTCTTTTCTTACAAATGTCAAACATTTGATACACGTTTTCCTAATGTATACACTTTAGGCTTTGCGGAGTTATACAGAGCTAAGACAAGCACTGCTTACGAGCTAGGAATATTCTTTAGAAAGCTGCTTGCTACTATTTATTTCAATGGATTGAATTGATGCTTGGCACTCTATTTGCTTAACCCATGAATAAGAACGATTAACAAGCAAGCAATAGATGCTTATTCAAGGAGGAATTCTTTTGACTGAACAATTGAAACAGCTAAGGCAACAAATGGAGCAAGATGGTTTGGAAGGAATATATATCGACAGTGCATCAAATCGTCGTTACCTGACTCGTTTTACAGGGACAGCAGGAGCCGTATTGATCACCATGAGTGAGGCTCTGTTCATTGCTGATTTCCGCTACGTAGAGCAAGCCAAATCGCAAACCACGAATTACGATGTAATTATCGCGACCAGCACGATCTTCGAGCAAGTGATTGCAGAAGTAAAACGTCTGGGTATTCAAAAGCTGGGTATTGAGAAAAACCATCTTTCTCACGGCGCGTTTCTTCAATTTCACGAAAACCTCGGGATCGAGCTCGTTCCTACAAGCGGATTAGTGGAAAAGCTGCGGATGATTAAAACCAATGAAGAAATTGCCATCATACGTCAAGCTGCTTCCATTGCAGATCAAGCCTTCACTCATATTCTCAATTTCATTCAGCCTGGTCGCACAGAGCGGGCTATTGCGCATGAGCTCGAAGCCTTTATGCGTACACTTGGAGCCACGTCAGTTTCCTTCAAAACGATAATTGCATCCGGTATTCGCAGTAGCCTTCCTCATGGTGTTGCCAGTGATAAAGCTTTGGCTAAAGGTGAAATGCTCACTATGGACTTCGGTGCTTATTATGAGGGCTACTGCTCTGATATGACGAGAACCGTTGCCATTAGCGAGCCTAGTGATACGTTCAAGGAAATATACAGCATAGTTCTAGAAGCTGAGACACAGTGTATTGAAAAGCTGAAGCCCGGTGTATCCTGTATGGAAATCGACGAATGGACCCATCAATTCATTGAGAATAAAGGCTATGGCTCCTACTTCGGTCATGGAACCGGCCACGCCATTGGACTCGATATTCATGAGGAGCCGTTCTTTTCCAAGAAATCAACGAGCATTTTGGCCCCTGGCATGATTATGACGATAGAACCAGGTATATACATTCCAGGCTCAGGTGGTGTTAGAATAGAGGATGATGTGCTAATTACAGAAAATGGATACGAAATTTTAACTCATTCTCCAAAAGAATTACTCATTCTCTAAAGGTGGTATAGCTTTTACTATAGACAATGTAAGCGATTTCAATTTCCTTTGAGAAAGGAGGATGAACACCGCATATAAGCGTAAATGTCTATTGAAATCCAAACATAATCCGGGCAGACAATGTTAAAATTCCAAATCAGGAAAGGTGACGATTCCAAATGAAAATAAGAGGGTCTTTCATTATCACATTAATTGTAGCGTTCTCCATGATCTTCGCCGCATGCTCTAACGACAGTAAAGGCAGCAGCTCTCCGATCCCTTCACCGGATCAATCCAGCTCCCCGGCGCCTAGCGACAAAGGCTCGGATAAAAAAACTGAGCAAGTTTTGAACCTGAGTGCAGGTCAAGAAATTACAACACTAGACAGCACAGGTCTGATTGATAATCCAACCATTGGATTGCTGAATAACGTCATGGAAGGTCTGTACCGCCTTGGAAAAGACAATAAACCAATTCCCGGGATCGCTAAATCGCATGAGCTGAGCAGCGATGGCAAAACTTATACATTTGAGCTTCGTGAAGACGCCAAGTGGAGCGACGGTTCTCCCGTTACGGCAAATGACTTTGAATTCGCTTGGAAAAAAGCGCTTAGCGCTGAGACCATGTCTCCATTCTCCTTCTTCTTCGATGACATCGTAAATGGCCGTGAAATTCGCGCCAAAAAAGCTGAAGTGAGTACACTTGGAATTAAAGTACTGAGCGATCACAAATTAGAAGTCGTTCTTTCCAAGCCTGTTCCTTACTTCCTGGATCTGCTTACAACACCTGTTTTCTATCCGCAAAACAAAGCCTTCGTAGAAAAACAAGGATCGAAATATGGCTTGGAAGCCAATACCGTATTGTTCAGCGGTCCATTCTTGATTGAAAGCTGGAAGCATGAAGAAGGATGGGTATTGAAAAAGAACCCTAATTACTGGGGGACAAAGGATGTTCAGCTTGAAACAATCAACTTCAAGGTAGTTAAAGATGTTGGAACTCGGATGAATCTATACGAAGCTGGCCAAATTGATGTAACCGCTCTTTCCTCCGAGTATGTAGAGCAGTACAAAAACAGCAAGGAATATATCACTAATTTAGATCCAGGTATGCGTTATATTGATTTTAACCACACAAATAAATATCTGAAAAATAAAAATATTAGACTTGCGTTAGTATCTGCATGGAACAAGCAGGATATGGTTAATATCGTATTGAATGACGGCTCCATTCCTGCTAACTACGTCGTGCCAAAGGGCTTTGTATTCGGTCCGGACGGCAAGGATTTCCGTGACAAATACGATGGCTTCAACAAAGTAACGCTGGATCAAGCGAAAGAACTATGGGCCAAAGGCTTGGAAGAGCTTGGCGAGAAAGCAATCAGCCTCGAGCTGCTGAACTATGAAGGTGACCTGTCCAAAACAATCGGTCAGTACATCAAAAACCAATTGGAAAAAAACCTTCCAGGCTTAACTGTTACAATTAACCAACAGCCTCAAAAACAAAAGCTAGCTTTGATGGACAATTTGAAATATGAATTTGTCTCCTCTGGCTGGGGCCCGGACTATCCAGATCCGCTGACATTCCTGGAGAACTACACATCGGATTCTCCTTACAACTGGTCTGGCTACAACAATCCTAAATATGACGAGCTGATCAACAAAGCGAAAAACAACACAGACTTGGCAGAGCGCTGGAAAGACCTGCAAGAAGCTGAGCGTCTGCTGTTCGAGGAAGATGTTGTATTGATGCCAATGTATCAAGAAGGCAGAGCCTTACTGATCAAAGAAAAGCTGAAAGGCTATGTGACTCATCCGTTCGGTGTTTATGTCAGCTACATGTGGGCTCATATTGAGTAATTGAGT
This sequence comes from Paenibacillus sp. P5_B5, assembly GCF_056400365.1. Taxonomy (NCBI): domain Bacteria; kingdom Bacillati; phylum Bacillota; class Bacilli; order Caryophanales; family Paenibacillaceae; genus Paenibacillus; species Paenibacillus sp. P5_B5. The sequence continues at coordinate 317,665 of NZ_JBFULK010000005.1, read as the reverse complement.
AATCGTTTCTTCTACCTATAAACATCACAAAGAAACTGGCTGAGATGGAAGCCAGTTTCTTTGTGATCTTTACATAAACAATGCTGCCGCATAGCACAGAACAAACAGCACAATGCCCGCAATCAGCAGTGGATAAGTGAACCGATTTCGAGAGATTCGGGCAGGTCTTGTCGTATGCGATACGAGAGTCATTGGATAGCCAGTCGATCCCATCGAATCGAACGAGGGGCGATCGGATCCTCGGCGAATCTCCTTCTCCTGTTCCTCCACATATGCGGCTACCTTGTCCGTACGACTATAAAATTTCTTAAAGGTATGAATAAAGCCATCAAACATGCCTCCCTGCAGCACCCATAAGCCAGCTCCTGCTGTAATCAGCAGGAGCGCTAGCAAAGTTGCTGTATCAACAAATGAGAGCAGGAAAAGCGCCTGAGTTAAAAGCGCAAGTACGAATGAAATGATTATAGTACTGATCAGAATAAGAAATGTGATCCGCGAGGCTGACAGGCTACGCATGATTTTGTTTCAATGCAGAGATATGCTCATCTGGCCTACATACCACCCAATGCCCTGGTTTTACTTCACGAAACTCCCGCTGATCCTCATCACGGCGATACCGCTCTTGATCGAATACGATTCGTTGACGCTTACGTTCCACCTGCGGATCAGACTGTGGAATCGCTGACAGTAGTGATTGGGTATAGGGATGGAGCGGATTATCATACAATTCAGCACTATCGGCCAGCTCGACTATTTTCCCCTTGTACATCACACCAATCCGATCACTAATATGCTTAACCATCGAAAGATCATGGGCAATAAACAAATAAGTAAGCCCCTTCTCCTTCTGCAGCTTCTTCAACAGATTAACAATTTGGGCCTGCACTGATACATCCAGAGCCGAGATCGGCTCATCTGCAATAATGAACTCCGGATTTACAGCCAATGCGCGTGCAATTCCAATTCGTTGACGCTGGCCGCCGCTGAATTCATGCGGGTAACGATTCGCATGCTCGCGATTAAGACCAACGGTTTCAAGCAGCTCGTAAATTTGCTTCATCCGTTCCTGCGACGTTGAGGTCAAGCCATGAATATCAAGGCCTTCTGCAATGATATCAGCGACCGTCATTCTTGGATTAAGAGCCGAATAAGGATCTTGGAAAATCATCTGCATATGACGGTTGACCTGCTCTCTTCTCTCCTTTGCCTTCAAGCTGTGAACGTCCTTCCCATGATATAGAACCTGGCCTTCTGTCGCATCATACAAACCGATGATCGTACGACCCGTTGTGGATTTGCCACAGCCCGATTCGCCAACCAAACCAAAGGTTTCTCCCTTGAAAATTTCGAAGGACAGACCATCCACAGCATGCTGCAGCTGTCCTTTTCCAACCTTGAAGGTTTTACGTAATTCGCATATTTCCAGCAGCTTTTCCTTCCGATCTCCTTTATCCTTATTAGATGACTCCTTCCCATCGGCAGGATGCAAATTAGGTCTGGTTATTACTGGAGCATCTTCATGCAACAGCCAGGTCGCTGCGTAATGAGTGTCTGATATTTTGAACATAGGAGGCTCTTCCATATAGTCAATTTTAAGTGCAAATTGATTTCGACTGGCGAAAGCATCCCCTTGCGGCAAGCTGGCCATGTTCGGAGGAGCTCCCGGGATCGAATAGAGCATCTCGCTCTTCCTCTCCAGACTAGGCATAGAGCCAAGCAATCCCCAAGTATATGGATGACGCGGATCATAGAAAATATCGTCTACGGTACCCTGCTCGATCATTCGTCCGGCATACATCACGATTACTCGATTAGCCATATTGGCAACGACTCCTAAATCATGTGTGATAAAAATAATGGACATCCCGAACTGTTTTTGCAAACTTTTGAGCAAATCCAGAATTTGAGCTTGAATCGTAACGTCCAATGCGGTTGTTGGCTCATCTGCAATTAGAATCTTCGGCTTACACGCCAGAGCTATAGCAATAGCTACCCGTTGACGCATACCTCCAGAAAATTGATGCGGATACTGCTTGATACGCAATTCTGGACTATGAATACCGACCAGATCCAGCAGTTCGATCGCCATGTGGCGTGATTTTGCTTTGCTTACACGTTGATGCTTTCGAATACACTCCATAATCTGATTACCGATCGTCATGGTAGGATTGAGGGAAGTCATTGGATCCTGCGAAATAATTGAAATTTCCGAGCCGCGGATCGAACGCATTTGCTTCTCCGACAGCTTTAGCAAATCCTGATCTCCAAAAAGAATCTCTCCTTGCTTGATTTTGCCGATGGATGGATTGATCAGCTGCATAATGCTTTTGACCGTAACGGATTTGCCTGATCCAGACTCTCCAACAATCGCCAGCGTCTCTCCTTTGTACAAATCAAAGGTAACGCCTCGCACCGCCTGCACTTCCCCGCCATACGTCTGGAAGGAAACATGCATATTTTTGACTTCAAGTATTTTTTCCATCGTGTTTCCTCCTATCTGCGCATTTTGGGATCCAGTGCATCCCTTAAACCATCACCAAGCAGGTTAAAGCTAATCATAATCAAGCTGATTACGATGGATGATTCGATCATCATGTGTGGATTGATGCGCATCATTTTGAACCCGTCATTGACCAGTGTTCCCAGTGAAGCAATCGGCGGCTGCAGGCCCAAGCCGATAAAGCTCAGGAAGGCCTCTGTGAAGATGGCCCCCGGAATCGTAAACATCGAAGTTACGACGATTGGACCAAATGTATTCGGAATCAGATGCTTCCAAAGCAGACGGCGATCCTTGGCTCCCAGTGTTCGAGCTGCCAGCACGTATTCCTGGTTTTTGAGCTTCAAAATTTGTCCGCGGACAATCCGCGCCATACCAACCCAGCCTGTTATGACCATCGCCAGTGTAATCGAAATTATCCCGGGCTTAAGTACAAGGATCAGCAAGATGATGACGATCAAGCTTGGAATTCCTACTAATACTTCGATAATCCGCTGCATAATATTATCGACTCGGCCTCCATAGAAGGCGGATATTCCTCCATAGGCGACACCTAGTATCAGGTCAATAGTTGCAGCTAATAATGCGATATATAATGAAATGCGAGTACCTTGCCACACACGAGTCCACAAGTCCCGACCCAGCTCATCCGTACCGAACCAAAAGTAGTCAGTGACTCCTTTTTTAGCGTATTGGTCAACGCCATGAATATCTTTTCCACTAAACCCAAGCCATGGAATATTCTCCAGCACTGGCACCTTGGGCGGCATTTTGGCGCGCTGTAAATTTTGATCATCAAAACCGAACTTCGTCATATAGGGCCCGACAATTGCCATAATCACCAGAAGGATGATAATAATAAACCCAGTTAATGCTCCTTTATTTTTACGAAATCGCTTCCAAGTATCCTGCCAATAAGTAAGTGGAGGAGCGTCCGAGATGTGATCCGGGTTCATTTGGTCCGACTCTGCTAGAACGAGCCATTCTTTTCTTTGCTGCGTTGTAATATTCGTATTCATCCTTGCTTCCCTCCAGTTAGACGTATTCTTGGATCCACGATGCCATACAGTAAATCAACGACAAGCACGACTCCAATAAAGAGTGCTGCATAGAAAAGCGTTGTCCCCATAATGACCGGATAATCATTCGTAGTAATCGATTGTGTGAACTGCTCGCCCAGACCTGGAATACTGAAAATCCTTTCAATTACAAGAGAGCCCGTCATCAAATTAATGGTCATAGGTCCGAGCAGCGTAAGAATCGGAATCATTGCATTGCGAAGCCCGTGCTTGATTAGAATAGCTACGTTGCCCAATCCTTTGGCTCTTGCTGTAATAATGTAATCCTGTCCCAAAACCTCAATCATTTCGGTACGCATAAAGCGAGCGATCGTGGCTATAACAAATACAGCCATCGAAATCGTTGGAAGAATGGTATATTTGAAGCCATCCCAAAAGGCAATTGGAAGCCATTGCAGCTTCACCCCCACCCAGTACTGCAGTAATCCGGCAAATACGAAGGAAGGAATCGAAACACCGATCACCGAGAATACCATAGCCCCGTAATCGATTGAGCTATTGTGCTTTATCGCAGCTAGCATTCCAAGCAATAATCCAAGGATAGTTCCAATCACGAGAGACTGGCCACCAAGTATAGCAGAAGCACCAATTCGCTCCGAGATAATCTTCGTAACAGGTCTTCCGTCAAACTGAAAGGACTGTCCAAGATCCCCTTTTAGAATATTGGACATGTATTGAATGTAACGCATAGCAACTGGCTTATCTAAGCCGTACTTCTCATAGAGGTTTTGCTTCTGCACTGGTGTCATCTTCTGATCATTAAATGGTGAGCCTGGCAAGGTTTGCATCAGGAAAAAGGTTAGTGTGGCAACTATCAGAAAAGTCACGATCATATAGCCGATACGTCCAAAAATATAACGAGCCATACTCTACCTCCTATCACATATTTAAGCATTCCGTACACGCCCTATGAATGGAAGGGCTTTCAAGAATTTCAAACCTCAGCTTTGCTGAGCATGGCATGCTTGCATATGATTTCAGCAATTATCATGCCAGATGGAGGATAATGACTGAATTTCTTTTAGAAACCTGAGGTGAATACTACGCTTGGTCTGAGGATTCCGTCACTTGACCGGGTATATTTGACATTCGTATACAGTCTGATTTGGCACTGTATAGGTTCATTGACATCTGTCACTCAAAACTAGCAGCCAAAGTTGGCACGGTATTTGCTAGATTAGTGGGAAACCCCTAACATGAACCTCAAAGGAGGACCATTATGAGCCAGTCGACGGAGATTATATGTCGCTGTGAAGAAATTTCACTTCAGCAGTTGGTAGATACTGCTGTTCAATATCAATGCTCGTCAAGAGAGCTGAAGCTGCGTACCCGTGCAGGAATGGGCTACTGCGGAGGAAGGACCTGTCGAGTGCTTGTTGACCAAATCGCCCAGCTGGCAAGTGGTCGTGAAATGCCAGCCGACCTGCCGCTTAGAGTTCAGCCGCCTGTTCGTCCGATCCCCTTTCATACCACTCAAGGAGGTGACGCAGATTGATCAAGCCGCGTATAGCGCAGCGACTGGAGGCGCATCCCATTCTGGGCCCCCTCGTTCTCGGAAAGCCCCAGTGCTTTCAATTTGACGGCGAGCCGCTGGAAGCCAGGGAAGGCGAGACAATTGCAGCAGCACTGCTAGCCTATGGAATAAGAACCTTGCGTGTACAAGAGGAGCATGGTACACCACGAGGAATTTACTGCAACATTGGACATTGCTTCGAATGCCGCGTTACGGTTGACGGACTTGAAGGACAACGAGCCTGTCTGACAATCGTACGGGACGGTATGAAGGTGCAATCAGGCAAAGCGCTGCCTACCCCATTCAAGAAAGGAGATCATTCCTGATGGTGGATGTCATCGTTATCGGCGCTGGACCCGCCGGACTATGTGCGGCCATTGCTTGTGCAGAGCATGGCTTGCGAGTGAAGGTGCTGGATGAATTTGTCCGTCCGGGTGGAAGGCTTCTTGGACAGCTGCATCAGGAGCCGGATGGAGAATGGTGGAACGGGATATCAGAAGCGAAAAAGCTGGAGGATCGTGCCCATTCATTAGGAGTAGAGATCGAAATGGGCATTTCCGTGTACGATATCGTGCATTGCGAGGAAGGCTGGCAAGTCTACGCCGGCTCACAGGTTTGGCAGACCCCTGCGCTGCTATTGGCAACGGGAGCCGCTGAAATCGCTTCACCCATCCCGGGCTGGACACTGCCTGGTGTCATGTCGATTGGCGCCGCACAGGTCATGACGAATGTGCACCGCGTGCCGGTCGGCAAGCGTGGCATCATCGTCGGAATCAATGTGCTGTCGATGGCTATCGCAAGAGAGCTTCAGCTCGCTGGAATCGAGGTGGCAGCCATGGTTCTGCCAGCGGCCAGCATGCTGAATCAGCAAACCGGCAGTCCACGTCATGTTATGGATGCGATGCTGCGGCTGGCACATCTGGCCCCTTCTCCACTGCTGCGATTCGGAGCAAAGCTCATGCGCAATCCCGCTATAAAGAAGCTGGGGCATCGCTTCTATCCGAAGCGCGGCATGCGCATATGGGGAATCCCGATTCAGCTTCGCCTAGCTGCTGTTGATGTAGAAGGAAATGGCCAGGTAGAACGGGTCCAAATTGCGGATGTAGATGCAGATGGCCAAGTAAAGGCGGGATCGATCCGATCTCTGGATGTCGATTTCGTATGCATCTCTGGCGGACTTTATCCGCTGGCAGAGCTGGCAGCAGTGGCGGGTTGTCCATTCCGCTACATTCCCGAGCTCGGCGGACATGTACCTGTACACAATGAGCAAATGGAAACACCCATAAGCGGCTTGTATGTGGCTGGCAATATCACTGGCATCGAGAGTGCTAAGATTGCCTTGGCCCAAGGAACGGTGGCTGGACTGTCGATTGCGAGGCAACTGCTTTCGAAACGTATTAAGCCATATACCAATACAGCCCCTTCAACAAATGCTGATCTTGCAAAGCTAGATCATTTGCTGCAGACAGCCATGCAAAAGGTTCATCGAGTTAGGTCTGCTGCCGTGTTGCAATTCCACCCTCAGGTCGAGGCTGGAAGACAGCAAATGACAGAGCACTGGCTATCAACATCAAACCGATCAAACCAATCAAGCTAACCCTGCATCCAAAAGAGCATGCTTGAGGATGAGTGGTTTGCACGGAATTCCAAGTCATTGTAGATCGCCATAAGCATAACAAAAAGGCTTCCCGGGTCAACAACTGGCCCTATGGGACGCCTTTATTTGAATTCGATTATAGCTAGCTCAAGTGGATTTTTAACAACAACCTTTCGCAGCTTTATATCTTCCCAATTAGCCCACACATCAGGGACATGATTCATCCATTATAGAACAGCTTGCGGTTGAAATTGACTAGAAGAAATTCCATGTTGGCAGCCAGCGCAGCCAGTTTGCAGAATAGCTTGAATCGATGACCATGCCAGATAGAATCGGATAGAACATCAGGAATAACAGGAATACAGCAGCTAAGTAGCCCCAAGCAATCCATTTCAGCTCTTTGCTCTTGTCCATCCAATTGCCAATAAAGTACGCAAGCATTAAGGCCAAGAACGGAACTATTGCAAAATAGTGATAAATGAAGGTCAATCTCGGAACACCGACCCATGGCAGGTATTGGGAGGCGCAAGCAATCAATAGTACGATAAGCTCACGCTTTTTATATTTGATTGCACAATAAATCGTTGCAAACAAGGCGACAAGTCCTCCCCACCATACAAGCGGGTTACCAAATGACACAATCGACGATATTTTGCCTTGAGGTAAGAACTGTCCTGAGTAATACCAGATCGGTGTCACCATAAACGGCCACTCATACCAAGGCGAACCAAATGGATGAGTTGCGACCAGCTTGCTATGATAGCTAAACATGTGTTCCTGATACGTAATCACGTTCTTCAGCCCATGCCCTTCTCCAGGAACCATCATAAATGGTATATAGGATAGGACATAGATCGTTACAGGAATCGCTATATAGAACAACAGACACCAGGCTAATGTCGCAATGGTCGGGCGCCAGTAGGTGCTTGCTACTTTCTCCAAATAACTGCGTTCTTCCGTCGATAGTTCGATGGGTGCTTCAACAGATTTATCTTCACTGATTGAACCATCAGTTGAAGGGTTATCCTCACTCGATTGCTCTAAGCTATTTAACAGCTGCTTAGCCTGTCGATGCTCTATATAGCGTTCGATCAACACAATCAGCAGAATCAAAGCCAATCCTACTCCACCGTATAATACGATCCACTTGGAAGCAACTCCTATTCCGAAGAAAAGACCCGCAAGCCCTAATGGAATTAATGTTTTGCGTAAGCCGTCCCGATAAAAGTTCGTTGACCAGTATCGATACATGAAATAGAACATCAAGATGATGAAAAATACGCCATATACGTCAATCGTTGCAATTCGTGTCTGTGCAAAATGCATAAAATCAAACGTAAATAAGAAGGAAGCGATAAAGCCATAACGGGATTTGCCAAATAGCCTCTTTCCGAACATATACATAATAGGAACCATCGCAATTCCAAACAACGTTCCTACAATCCGCCAGCCAAAAGGATTCATTCCAAATAGCGCGATTCCGATTGAAATAAATATTTTGCCTAGTGGTGGATGTGTATTCTCATAGGGTTCAATCTGATGCAGATGCTCGTAAGCTGTCCGTGCATGGTAGATTTCATCAAAGTAGGTACCATTCATATAAGTTGGTGAATATGGTACGATGCTTTGCTCATCGATCAGATTGTCTACCTTGCCAAGGTCATCTGCATTCAGATGGATAGCCTGCAGTTGTTCAACAGGCAGCGGCTTGTCAGACTGACCATCAAAAAAAGCGATCTCATGCAGTGTGAAGCCCTGCTCCTTCACTTCCAACTTGACATACCTCGCATCTACATTCGGTGTCAGAACATTCCATGTAAATACTTTTGTATGATTAGAATCAACTTCAGGCAAATCAGTCCAGGTTTTTCCATCATTCGAATACGAATAGGTATATTTCCCATGGCCTACCCCTGCGTACGTATGTAATCGTTCAAGCTTCACCTTGGAGCCAAGATCAAAGACAATCGCTTCGCCAGAAACAGCCGGTTTCCAGTACGTCTCAGGCGCTTCATGCGCTCCTAAATTAATAAATGCAAATACACTATAGACGAGAGTTAAACTCATCGATAACAGCCAGTCTTTCTTGGTAAATCGTTTTGATCGATCTGACTTGGGTTTTGCTAAAGGCAACAAGGCTTTATTGGCAAGCTTAGCTTCGTTCTTATCAGACCTCGACTTAGTTGTGATGTTTTTATTCTCTACAGACGAGTTCATTGCTAACGGATTATAAAGCTGCCATCCAAGCCACGCACCATATACGAGCAATATAACTTGCAGCGCTGAAATGATCAGCATCAGCACATCCCATTGCGGAACCCAAGGTATCCCTTGCCACACAAGCTTAAGCACATAAGCGATATTAACGAAATGTGTAAAGGAAAACAATGCAAACAAGCCTAATATTCGCCTATCACGGAGATAGATGTAACTCATCAGAAGCGGCAGCAAGGCATAGAAAAAGTAGCGTTCATGCATTTTGACCGTAAACATGAATACCGCGGCCAAGAATAAGAACGAGAAATAGAAAGCTGCGCCCTTCCGATCGATACTTTTGAAATATAAATAGAAGCAATAAATCGAAGAAACGATCATCAGCATGAAGCCCCAGGCTTGATACGAAATTAACTTACCGTTCAACTCGATGAAATTACCGCCTAACAGCGCTATAAAATTAAAAGCATTAAGCGAGCCGTATGGATAAGATGCTAATGTTGTAAAGTAGAGTTTAAAAACCCATCCTACGCCATTCGTTAGAATGCCAAATGGCAATAATAATACGAGAACCGTTCCGACGCCAGAGAGTATGGACTGCCACAGTACGCGAAAGCTTTGAGTCCGAAGAACAGCAATAAGTAAGAATGGCCCAAATAAAAGACCTTGAGGCTTAAGCATGATACCAACTGCTAATACGACCGCAGCTAGCGATAACCTTCCTCGCTGCAGGAACAATAAATAGACAGCAATAACGAGCATGAAGAACGAATCAACTTGTCCCCATACTGTAGAATTAATCAGTATTGCTGGATTGAGCACATATAGTGCGGCAATCATTACCGCTATTGTTGGTTTGAGGTATCTAACCCCAACAAGATAAAGCAGATAACCTGTAATCACATCCGCGAGCATTGCAGGCATCTTCAGTAAAATAAGCATCGCAGGGCTATCCAAGCTTATTCCCAGCATGTCTCTAATCGCTGCAATGATATAAAGGACATACATATATCCAGGTGGATAATCAAGGAACATGTCAGTCCCATATAACTGATTAAGACCTCCTGAATAAGCTGTCTCCGCCCAAGCGATAAAGGTTTGGATATCGGCTTCATATCCGGTCCAGATAGGTGCAATATAGAGTCGAACTGCCAGCCCGATAAATAATAATATCCATAACAATGGCGTAAATCGGATATTATTCCGAGTCGTCTTATGTAAAGGTTTTATATATCTAGCCAAAAGCTTAACCACTCCTATATTTTTGTCATTACTTCTACAACCATTTTATGCTACTTTATTCAGAACTGGCAACTATCATCGTGTACAAAAATCCCCTTTAAGTCAACTTTAGTGTTCTTTATCGAACACCGTCTGCTTAAAGGGGATATTTTATGTGGCTCTAAATCATAATAAGTGCTTGCTAAAAACAGAAGCCTAAGCAGAAGGTAGCGTAGAGGACGGAATTGTCCTGGAGAAGCAAAGCGTTCGCCTTTGCCACCGGATTTCTACCGCTGTTAGCGGTATATGATCAAGAAATCTGGGGGCAACAGCGATCGTAAGGACAATCCGTCCGCGTAGCGGTCATCCATCGACACGACTCCATTTGTTCAAGCACTGATTTTGGTGTTGAGCCTTTTATGTTAGTTCTTATTCGCTACGATTAGTTCAAAGCTTGCAGTCAAATTCTTATATTTCGCAGTAATAGTTGTTTTACCTTCCTTAATTGCATGTATGAGTCCATTTTTATCAATTGTCGCAATTTTTTCCTTGCTGCTAGCTAGTTTAACTTTATTATTTATTGCAAATGATTCTGTGCGATCAATATAGATCGCCTGAAGTTGCACTTGTAAAGTATCACCTGTAAGTAAGGAAGTTAGGTTCGAGAATTCAATCCATTCTATCGTATTCGGATCGTCACTTTTATTAATCACAATAAGTTCATAACTTGTGAATAGATTCTTGTAATTCGCAGTGATGGTTGTTTTACCAGCTTTTTTCGCTTTAATGATTCCCTTCTTATCAATAGTAGCGACTTTATCGTTGCTGCTTGTTAATTTAACATCACTTTTTATATCCACAGGTTCTGTATGATCTTCATTGATCGCTAGAAGCTGCACTATTAAAGACTGACCTACTTTTAAGGCGGACATGTTCTCGAACTCAATTCTCGGCACCTTCTCAAACTCTTTCACTTCGACGGTTATCGTCTCAGGATTGCTTTCATTATGAAGCCTGTCGACTGCCGTAATGAGATAAGTATATGTCTTCGATAGTTCTACCGTCTTATCCTCGAATCGTTGATCTTCACCAGCTGCTCTACTAACCTTCGTTAAAATATGAGCAGGATTTGTTACATCAGGTGCAATGGTACCTTCACTACGATAAATAACATAATAAGATGTATCATCCTGTGATTCATTCCAGCTTAATTTCAATCCTGAACTGCCTACTTTGCCCATTAAATCCTGAGGTGGATTCAGCAGATTGTGACTGAGCCAATTCATCTGAGGTACTAATGCAGGGTATTGATATAAAGAATCTTGAAGCTTATCTTTAAATCCTAATGGATTGGAGCGAATGCTATCCGTTGAGAAAAAGATACTGCCCTTCACATTATTATAATTACGATTAAATGTAACTTGGTTAGGCATTTGATCAGGATCCAACCAGTTTGGATCATTAGATCCGATTCGATAAGCGCCGTGCCCAACATATAAATGCACATTCTTTCCTTCTACTTGCTTAGCCCACCAATCGACCAAATTCTCATATGCGGCAGGACCATAATTGAAATACCAGTAAATTTGCGGTGTAACATAATCAATCCATTCTTCTTGAATCCATTTGCGAGTATCGTTATAAATGGCGCTATAACTTTCCGTCCCATTCGTATCCGAGCCGTTCGGATCAGATGATTTATTTCTCCAAATACCAAATGGGCTAATTCCGAATTTAACATATGGCTTTGCCTTTTTAATTTCTATCGACAAATCCTGAATTAGCGTATCTACGTTATTACGACGCCAATTATCTAATGTCATACCTTGCCCGTATTTAGCAAAGGATTCACTGTCCGGAAATGCAACACCTGCTACAGGATAAGGATAGAAATAATCGTCAAAGTGGACAGCGTCAATATCGTATTTATTAACGACTTCCATAATGCCGTTGATGATGTATTCCTGTGTTTCTGGGATGCCTGGATCCATGATCAGCCTACCACCGTACGCGTGCAACCAATCTTGATGTTGCCTAAGCGGATGTTCGGGAATCAAGCTATTGATATCTGGTTCCATGCTAGCACGATAAGGATTAAACCATGCATGAAATTCGATATTTCTTTTGTGAGACTCTTCAATCATAAAGGCGAGTGGATCATAACCAGGATCTTGACCCTGCTTTCCTGTCAACCATTTGGACCATGGTGCATATTCAGACGGATAGAACGCATCTGCAGCTGGCTTGACTTGCATAATGATGGCATTTATACCCGTAGCTTGCAATTCGTCCAGCATGGCAATATATTCGGCTTGTTGCTTATCCTTATCAAAGGGTCCCTTGGATGGCCAGTCAATGTTCTCAACCGTTGCGACCCAAGTTGCACGCATCTCTTGTTTTGGAATAGCAACCGATTCTTTATTTACTACCAACACATAACTGTGTGTTTTACCTTGGAAAGAAGCGGTGATCATGGTTGCACCTACGCTTAGTGCTCTTACTTGTCCGCCTGGCCCTATTTCTGCTACTGCTTTTTTACTACTGGTAAATGCAGCATTCTGTGTGATATCAGTGGTGTGGCTTGGCTGATCAAGTACATTATAATAGGCTGTCACTGTAGCTTGTTGTTCACTGCCTATTGTCATCGCCGAGAGTCCCGAGAGTTCAATTTTATCAAGAACTGGAATAGGTTCTGTAACGGTTAATGAATAGGAAGCATCTTTTCCTTGATAACTTGCTGTAATGATCGCATCACCTACATCTAAGCCCTTCACTATACCTCCATGTTGAATATCAATATTTTGAGATGAAGAGCTAATAACTGCTTCGCCCGTCACATTGATTTTATTCGGATAATTCGAGTATCTAGCAAACACTTTGACTTCACCTGTTCTTCCTTTCTCAATTGTTAAAGGACCAATCATTTCAATTGATTCAAGCGGAGCGTCGTCTACACTTACCATAAGTTCGAATAAGGCGGGTTGTGCATTTTGATACAGAGCAACTATGGTCGTTTGACCAGCCTTATGAGAAATAACCTGCCCAGAATCATCAATTGAGGCGACCTCGGGATTACTGCTTAAAAAAGTAACTCCGCTTCCTACTTGTTCGGGTGCTACACTACCATTTTGAGTAATATAGACCTGAGCTTGTTTGCTCTCCCCAACTTTCATTGGTGTTAAACCCTCAATATCGACACTGAAAATATCCGTATTGTTATAGAAAGCACTAAATCGATCAAAATACAGTACACCTGCGTTTTTATTGTCATTCTTCGTTTCTACCAGATATAAATCCATGATTTTAAAAGGCCCCACTTGGTTGGAAGGCATTGAAGCCGTAACATATTTCCAGCCAGACCAAGTAAAATTAGAGCTTGTTGTAAAATCAATAGTGAAAGAACCACCCGTGTTATTTCTCAACCTTGCCCGAAACCAATGGGCATTCTGATCACCATATACCCATACGCCAAGCTTAGTCGGATTACCCTCTAATCTGCGATCAAGGGCTCCTGTAGCAAGATCTCGTAAACTGACATATGCAGCTGAAGTTCCTGTTGTTCCAGACATATCATATGTAAACTTGGCCGCATGCTCCCCATATACAACTGGGTCAGGCCTTGAAGATAATTGTACATTTGCAGATTTACTGTTAATAATGCCAGTTGTTAAAATGGTTTTACCATTCTGAGTCATCGATTCAAAGTCTTCTAATACGACACCAACCTTGCCTACTAATACAAGACTACGAGCTTCTAATTCTCCGTATTTGGCTGTGACATAGCCGTATTCAACACTTCCAAGTATACCGCCAGCAGTCAGTTCTCCCACTTGACTAATTTGACCAATCTGAGGGTCAGCAGTCCAAGCTACACCTTCAGTAAGAGGGATTTCATTACCGCCTTCATCAAATGCTTTTACTTGAAATGGTTGCACAGCACCTGGATTCATCATAAGTGTGTTATTCGCGATTTCAATGCGTTTGACATCAACTACTGCTAAATTTTCAATATCTAACTTCTCTTCTTCATTAACAATCTCATCGACTGGTGCCTCATCTTCAGGATTATTACTTGGTTCATTATTTAATTCATCTTCGTTGTTTGTTGGTAAGTTCTCTTGTTCAGAATTCGGCACATCTGATTCGCTTACAGAGAACCCTGTTTTATATTCGGAAGCGCTTACAAATGTACTAGTCCAAGTACTAAATAACAGAAGAATAACCAGCATAATTGCAATTCTCTTTGTATAATACCGATGAATACCTATCAATTTAATCACTCCCGATTCATTATTGTCAGTTCAATTATTCTGACATCAAGAAATTTGCTCTGAAACCACCTCCTTGAAAAAATAATATTCTGTTAATTAAACCTCATTATATAAAATAAAATTTTAAAATTCAATAAACATTTAAAATAATATTCCAAGAAGAAATTAAATTACAAAAAACTACAAAAAAAATGGTCTTTCCTCATCGATTAACCATCCGAATGTCATCTTAAGTAAGATAACGGATGCTAATTAATGAAGAAAGACCGTTTTACGCTAAAGAGGCGAAGCCATCAGGTTCTTCCATACCTTCCAAGAAAAACTTAAGCAGCTTACTATGTTTACGCAGAGATTTCTCGTGAATTAAATTTAACTTGCCATTATCTTGCATACCGAAAATATAGAACAACTCTTCATTACGATGGGACCAATCGAATCCATCTAGAATTCGAAGACATGAGGTCCACTCCTCATTAAATTCGCCATCCTTAAACAAAAAGTGATTCGCATAGATCGCTATGCTCTCCTGCATTACTCTACTCGCTGACGTATATTGTGATAAGCCGGGTTGTTCTGGTAAGAGTGGTAGCAGCTTGCTATAGAATTGATGCAGAATCTCAACGTAGAATGGTAAATCCTTACGCATATTGCGCATTAACTCATACGATGGTTGCATTCTCCCTGAGAACAGCATCGTTGCTACTGAATACATCCAAGAGAAGCAAGTAAAGTTACGATTGAACGCGGTTAAAGAATTCCGTTTTTCAATCCCTACCTCCTTAAGCATTGGATGATGGTCTGCAACCTGTTGAATAACCAGATTAATGGGATCAACTGAATCAAACAAATGTCCAAGCTCCTTAGATACCAATTGAACCTTGGAATTGATATCTCCGAACAATTGCTTCTCCTCTTCTTCATTCAGACCAATGTAGATTTGTACAGCTAGCTCTGTTTCCATCAATGCCAGCCTTCTTATTTCGATACTATCTACTAAGTTTTGCAAATCATCTAATTCTGACTGTACTGAGGGATCTTCAGGATCCTTTCGCTGCTTCAATTTCAAAACAGTGATTTTGCGTGTGTTCCTGCGAACCTCACGCAGCATTTGCTCACCAACATAACCTAACGCCAAAATTCGATGTTGACCATCTAAGATACTGAGTTTAGAACCTTGCCTGAGTACATAGCTTTGTTTCTCATGATCTTCTCCATCAGTAGCAAGTGAACCGACGTCTCTCATGGAGAGTGTGACAGGTCCAAAGAATACCTGATCCAATTCTCTTTCCTGCAAATAATTAGATATTTTGCGTCTCTGCATTAAACTAAGCTTCCGCTGCACCATAGGGTCAATCGTTGTATAATCAAGCAAATCACGTACTTTAAGTGCAACTGTAGTCAAGCCGAATTTATCACACAGAGGATAAATGGTCATTTGTAAGCGAAGTCCATCCATTAGCCAACATCCTCCCCATCTGTAATCAACAATACATGGTTTTCCTTGTAGAAACCTACTATATGCTGATAGGCCTTCATAATCCTTGTTCTACGTGGCAATCGATCTTTCTCTTCTCCTGAGAAAATCGTCTCCCAGCGAATATGAGGCAGAATCCGCATCGCATAATTCATCGCATATCGATTAAATTTGCCACTCTTCGTCGCTTCATCATGAATAAATAATGCTGTAGCAAGCTGCATATTTTCTGTCCAAGGCGATGAGCCTTTAATAGGTTCAGGCAATACCTTAAGCATTTGAATAAAATACTCGGAAGCTAATGTAATATGCTCCTGCAGCATTTTATCTTCATAGCGGTAGCTGTTCTGACGGCTACTAGATTTCATTCTACCTTCGAATAGAGCGACTAGAATTTCGGTGAGTAGGTGATAAGTAAACAAATACTCAGGACCCTTACCCCTTTCGGAGAATGTATCAATCGGAATATGGTTCATCACGGCGTGATTCTGCAGCAAGTCCATCCCCATTACATGATAATAACGTCTTTGATCACGTAATACGGCAAGATTACCGCCAATTTTACGTGGCAGTTTGTTAATGTCTGAGAAGAGCTGACGCTCTTGAATTGCATTGATGTCCAGATAGATCATAATAGAGGCTGGGAATGCATACAACCGGCGTAATTTCTCGGTTATTTCCTCCATCTTCTCATATTCGCGACGATCCTTTGCCCTTGTCATTTGACTTTGTAAGCTTTCCATCACTCTTCGGAATGCAGCTAGACGGTGTTGACCATCCACGACATAAAGCATTTCAACTGGCTGGAGACGAAAAGCATTCTGTTCCTCGTCATAGTGCCCAGCTCCCCGAGCAGAGAAAATAATTCCCGGGAAATATATGGGCTGGTTATCTTGCAAGTACAATTCGATATAATCAATTAGTTTAGTTAAATTACGTGGATTAATCGAGCGTTGTACCTCAAGGTCAACCTCATAAATAGAAAACAATCTACTCATTGGCATCGTTGCTGACAAAGTAACTTGTCCAAATGTTTTACCTAACATACCCGGAATATCAACATATGCGGAATTTCTACCTTTTGACAATAATTCAGATAAGGAAGTTACGGAATTCATTGTTAATCTCCTTTCAATACCAATATCCTATCCTTACCATTTTGAACAAAAAGAGCGCCGTTAAAACATCGGCGCTCCTTAAAATATCAAAATATATTTTTTTATATACAAAAAGTTATGAAATCAGCATGATAGATTGCATTTCCTGATGAGCAAGCATCATCATGACAACCAAATAAGCAGCAAGCCCAAAATATGCAAGCCCGAATTTCCAACGAGTTGAGGAACGAACTTCATAATATTGTTCATTCTCAAACTCTTGGTATTCAATAACTACGGTCAAACAAACAGATGAATCCTGACTACCCGCTTGAATATGTTTGGTTTGGGCGTATACGCGTTTAATGATAGCTTGCGTCATAACAACCATTTCTTCTTCAAATTGAATGGCATCCCATTTTGCTCTAACAATTGTCTTACCTTCGTGCTTGCCGGTAAGCTCAGTAAATGCTGTATACGATAAATCCCGCTGATGGTTCTCGCCTGGAATGAACGTTAACCCTTGATAGAAGGTTTCCTCTGTCAAATAGTAATCCGTAGAAACAAAATTCATTTTGGATTGAGCTGTTTTTTTCTTCACATATTTATTGTACATATTCCAAGCTGATATAACTAAAATAATTCCTAATAATATACTTTTCAAATAAATAATAACAGGAATCGCTACAATTAAGCCAACAACCCATAGCCAACGTGTTACTGCAACAGAGATTCGCCCACCATCAAGCGGATGAACCGGTAGTAGATTGAGCAAATTCAGAAAAAATCCAATATAAGCAACTGAATAGAGTACTGGGTAATCAAGCAGGAATCCAAGTCCAAAAGTAGCTGTTGCACCAATCGTACCAAGTAAAGGACCACCGTAACCAATATAGGCTTCTGTTACTGCATCACTAGGATTACGCTTCATGGACACTAATGCTCCAACAAAAGGGATGAAGAATGGTGCAGATACAGGCATCTTCTTCTGCTTGGCAGCAATCACATGTCCCATTTCATGAATAAATAGCATTACCACTATACCGATCGCAAAAGATATTGGAAACAGCATCGCATAGGTTCCAGTGAAAACTAGCATACTTGCTATAGCGCCACCAAACTTACCGAACTTCAAAAGTGAAAGAATCCATTTTCCCTTAGCTAGAATAAAGAAGCCGGCTGTTCCAAGAAACCACAATGGATTATTTTTTTTGCTTTTGGCGTTACTATTATTTGGCTTATTAGATTCAGGTGTAGGTGAACTATCTTTCATATTTTCCTCCTCAAACGTCCTCACGTACAATTACCAGTTTAGTTCGAATGCTTCTTCCTTGAAACCAACTGTTACCTTATGTCCATCCGTTACGATTGGGCGCTTAATTAGCATACCATTAGATGCGAGCAACGCTAGCATCTCATCCTCCGAAAGCTGCGGTAACCGATCTTTAAGTCCCATCGATCTGTACACTTCCCCAGCAGTGTTAAAAAACTTGCGAATGTCAAGTCCACTTAACTTAACCAGTTCCCGTAGTTCTTCAACACTTGGTGGAGTATCCGCAATTGGAATTGTCGTTATCTCCGCATCTGGATGATGACTTCTTAACCACTTTAATGTATTCCGGCATGTACTGCATTTTGCATATTCATAGACTTTAAAATTCATCCAAGTCACTCCATTTCATTACGTAAATGTTCAATCACAAGTTTCATATCATCTGGTACTTCTGCCCTGAACTCTACCCGCTCCCTCGTACTTGGATGAGTAAATCCGAGCCGATAAGCATGAAGGGCTTGTCTAGTTATAATGGAATCAACAGACTCTGATAAATGAGCATACTCACCTAGTTGGTACATCTTGTCCCCCACAAGTGGGTGACCAATATGCTTCATATGTACGCGAATTTGATGCGTGCGACCTGTCTCTAGACGTATTCTGACTAATGTTACATGTCCAAATCGTGCTGATACCTCGTAATGCGTGACTGCATGATAACCTGTAGGGGTTACAATCCTCATATGTGGCTGTTCAGGATCACGATCTATTGGACCTTCAATCGTTTCTTTATCATCCTTGACATCACCATATACAAGTGCCATATATTCTTTCTCAATCGTATGCGCAATCATCTGCTCAGAAATTTGCTGGTGGACATAGGCATTCTTAGCAATGGCGAGCACACCAGAAGTTT
Organism: Paenibacillus sp. P5_B5; assembly: GCF_056400365.1. Lineage (NCBI taxonomy): Bacteria > Bacillati > Bacillota > Bacilli > Caryophanales > Paenibacillaceae > Paenibacillus > Paenibacillus sp. P5_B5. The sequence goes on along the minus strand of NZ_JBFULK010000005.1, from coordinate 298,513 downwards.
CTTGATCCAGCCGATGAATGGGTCTAAAGCGGAAGCTCTCACCTTTACTTTGCCAATAATAAACGACACCATTCGCAACCGTATTAATATAATGACCATGCGTGGGATGTACAATCATTCCAGCTTGTTTATTTACAATTAAGAGATCTTCATCTTCATATATAAAGTCTAATGGCAGCTCTTGTGGCATAATATCATCCGATTCCTCGCGCTCCATTCGGACTTCAACAAGATCACCAGCTTGCACATGAACAGAAATATATTTACGCTCACCATTAACCATAATTCCTTGTTCCGTCAGCTTCACACGAGATAACAATTTACGAGAAACACCTAATCTTTTTTGTAAAATTGTTTTCAATACACAACCATCATCTTCGGGCGGCACAATATATTGTAAGGGATCATAATAATTCATGATTTGGATCTAAACACCTCAGCGGAGCGAATATATTCAACATCAGTCTGCCCTTCCCGCAAGTTAGCAGTCCGAGCAATGGTAAAGAATAGATCGGATAATCGGTTTAGATAACGCAATACTTCAGGGTTAATCTCTTGTTCACGAGCAAGCGTCACAACTCTCCGTTCTGCACGTCTACATACAGTTCGGCAAATATGTAAAGCTGAAGAAGTGCTGCTTCCACCTGGCAGAATAAACCGTGTGAGATCAGGCGTCTCGGCATCATATTTATCAATCCAAGGCTCAAGTGCTTCTACCATTTCGGCTGTTACCTTGAACGGATGCTTCTCCGTTTCTTTCAACTTCGCTAGATCTGAACCACAGTCGAACAACTCATGTTGGATTTGTAATAAATCTTCGAGCAGATCCGTAAATTTATCTGGATTCATGAGACTCATCGCTTGCCCTACGAAGCTATTAAGCTCATCTACTGTTCCGTAAGCTTCAACACGAATATCATCTTTATTCACACGACCACCAATTACACTTGTCTGACCTTTATCACCTGTTCGCGTGTATATTTTCATTCTAATCAACCTCCGATATTTGTGATGGATGAGATAATCCTATGATATTATAAATGCGCTTTAAGTCCAAATGCTCCCGCACATGCGATGCTAATCTGTCAAAAGCTTGCTCTCTTTTCTCTTTGAATCTTAAATTCGCAGGAAGTGGATCTAGTCCTTTAGTCTGACGAATCTTATTGAGCCATTGTCTACGCAGATCATCATTATGAAGAATCCCATGAATATAAGTACCCCATATTCGCCCATCATCTACAGAAGCACCCTCTGGGAGGTCATCGATCGTAAAAGGCTGCATAACCTCTTCCTCAAAATTGGTTTCACCCATATGAATTTCATAACCTTCAATAGGCACTAAATCTGCCCCATATAGAGAGGCTGTTCCAGCTATACGAACCGTTCTCTTCGTTTGTGCAAAAGTAGTTACTGATGGAAAAACACCAAGCCCATGATATTCCTTTTCATTCGACTCTACTTGATTCGGATCAAGCAGCTTACGCCCTAACATTTGATAACCACCACAAATACCTACGACGTGACCATCCTGCTCATACATATACTCAAGCAGCAGCTTTTGCATGCCTGTACTGCGTAAATATCTTAAATCCTCTGTCGTATTCTTGCTTCCTGGCATAATAATCGCATCAGGCTTCCCAAATTCACCTGGGTGTGTGATATAGCGAACCCGCACATCTTCCTCGTCATAGAGCGGATCAACATCTGTGAAATTAGAAATACGAGGGAAACGAATGACAGCAATATCAAGCTTTTGATCCTTGGCATGTTGTGAACTATCGCTTGAACGCGTTATCTGACGTTTAGAGTCCAGAGAAGCAGAATCCTCATCTTCTATACCAAGCATAGGCAAATATGGAATGACGCCCAGTACAGGAATACCAGTCCGTGCTTCTAACCAATCAAGACCAGGCTGCAGTAAAGATACGTCTCCACGAAATTTATTTATAATAAAGCCTTGTACCCGGGATCGCTCTTCTTCAGTCAGAATTTCTAACGTACCGACGATCGAAGCAAATACGCCTCCCCGATCAATATCAGCAACAAGCACAGCCGGTGCTTCACCCCACACAGCCGCGCGCATGTTAACAATATCGTTATCCTTCAAATTCACCTCTGCCGGACTTCCTGCCCCCTCCATGACAACCACATCATATTGCGCTCGCAAACGATCGATCGCTTCCTTAACAATCGATTCAGCTAAAGGAAGGTATTCTTCACGATAAGTCCTTGCCTTAAAATCAGCAACTGGCACACCATGAACGATTGTCTGTGAAGTGAGGTCACCTTTGGGCTTAAGCAAGATCGGATTCATATCCGTTGTCGCCTGAATTTGGCATGCATCAGCTTGCACACCTTGTGCGCGCCCAATTTCTTTGCCATCTATCGTCACATAAGAATTATTAGACATATTCTGTGATTTAAAAGGAGCTACCTTTAAGCCATCTTCGAGAAAAATACGACATAACCCTGTGGTGATAATGCTCTTACCCACATCAGAACTTGTCCCTAAGACCATAATTGTTCTTGCTCGCTTTGAGGTATCTGATTTCATTGACTGACCATCTCCCTATTCAGGCATACCTTGAACATTAACTTTAATAGCAACTTTGATAGCCATGACTTCTCGAATCGCTTGAACTAAACGCTCGTTATCTAATCTAGTTCGAACAGCAACTCGGCCATATCGCTCATTTAGACCTTTAAACAAAGAAGCATCTCTAACTAGTATTCCTTTACGTCCTAATAACTGTTGGAGTTGTTTAATATCGTAGCCAGATTGCTCAGGTAATGAGATCAGCAAGAAATTAGTTTCACTTGGTACAACCTGTAGCCCTAGTAACTCAAGTTGATTAGTTAACCATGGACGTTCCTCATCTAACCACTCTCGCGTACGCTGAGCATATTGCTCATTGCAAGGGTCTTCTATATTCAAGACTGATTTACCTATTTCCTGTGCTAAAAAATTAACACTCCAAGGCGTTTGCCGTTTGCGAAGCTGAGCAATCATATCAGGATGAGCAACCATAAACCCGAGCCTTATACCAGGAATTGAGAAGAATTTGGTCATTGAACGAATCACATACAGATTCGGCTCCCCAGCAGCCTGACGGATACGGCTAACCTCCGCTTCATTCGCGATAAAATCCATAAAAGCTTCATCCAAAATGAGAGGATGTTTACGATTTATAATATTATTGAGAATACACTGTGGTATAAGCTTCCCCGTTGGATTATTGGGATGCCCGAGGAAAAGTAAATTCGTTTCATTCATCGCTTGCTCGATATCACTTTCTTGCAATTCAAAGCTGTGTTCTTCATACAAGGGGATATCATAGGCGATTCCTGCTGCATTGTGAACCGCATCCCCATACTCACTAAAACAAGGTTGTGCAAGTCCTGTTATGTTCGGCACAAGATGGCGTACAAGTAGATCGATTAACTCTGCTGCGCCATTACCAACCATTATGCTCGCTTCTGGAATCTCATAGTGTTCCGATATCGCTTTGACAAGCTGGCGTGAAGCTGGATCTGGGTATCGATTAATTTCATGCCACTTCGACTTCATAATGTGCTCAATTACCTCAGGTGGCCCAAGCGGATTCATATTGGCAGAGAAATCAAGAAACTCTTCTTTATTCAAACCAAACGATTCCTCAGCTGTACGAAGATCTCCACCATGTCCATAACGTTCTAACATAAACGTGCCTCCTAGGGTAACTTAAGGTCTAAATCATAATCAGTGCTAGAAACGTTACAAGTGTGCCGATCGATGACCGCTGCGTGGACGGATTGTCCTTACGATCGCTGTTGCCACCAGATTTCTTGATTATATACCGCATAGAGCGGTAGAAATCCGGTGTCAAAGCATACGCTTACGAAGTAGTTTTCCTTCGGAAAACTTGTAGGCGAACGCTTCGCTTCTTCAGGACAATTCCGTCCCCTCCGCTACTACGATCAATATTGGATTCTGTCTTTAGCATGTACTGATTATGTATTAGAGCAACTTATAAGGTATGAAAAATAACAACCATATATTTAACACAGTTAATTAAACTGTTAAATGATAAAAGATAACTACAATCAAGAGCCCTGTTAACTCAAGGATCTCATTCAATGCGCCGTATGTATCTCCTGTTAACCCACCAAGCTTGCGAGCCAAATAAACTGCTGTCATACAACCGATTATTAGCATACCACCAATCACACATAGCAGCAGTATCCAGTCGATTGAATTCCCAAGTAAATAGGGTACGCCAAGCACCGCTAGGCTTAGTAAAAGTCCAACTATTGCACCCAATCCTACATAGCGTACTGACGTCCCCTTAAAAAAACTACCTAATCCAGAATCAGGTCTTGCATATGGCCAATGGGTAATTGCAGCAGTCATAAACCAACGACTCCAGATCGGAATCACCAATAAGGGAAGAAACAACTGGGAGAGATCATGCTGCACAATCACGTAGATAAGTGAGGTTTTCATGAATAAATACAGGACACAAACAATGACACCCATAGCTCCTACCCGGCTATCTTTCATGATGTCAAGCATTTGTTCCCTATCCCGATGACTGAGAATACCATCAGCAGTATCCATGAGACCATCTAAGTGCAATCCGCCTGTCAAGATAATCCAGAAAGTAATAAGTAGCACTGAAGCCGGCATTGGAGGCAGAATCATTTGACCAATAACGGCTAGAGTTAGCAGTAATAACCCAATTACTCCACCAACGATCGGATAGAAAGGTACGCTTCTTTGGAACACCTGATTGTTATAGTTAATTTGCAGTGGAATAGGAATCCGCGATAAAAATTGAAAGGCCGCAATACATCCATACAGCCAGTCTGTTACACGATTATGAGTAGAGCCCATATGGCTAATCCTCCAATCACAATAAAGGCAGATCGATATAATATTCGAACTGTCGACACGATATCATTCGCATTTCTCTCTCTTAGTGGATAGCCAAGTCTAGCTCGTTCACTAGCAACACCACCATATATATTGCGACCACCAAGCTCAATACCAAGCGCTCCAGCAACTGCTGCTTCTGGTATGCCGCTATTGGGACTTGGATGTTTACTTGCAAAGGTGATGACCGAGCGAAATCCACGTCTTGCTGACAATTCATGGTCAAACATAGCGGAAATTAAGATTAAAAGACCCGTCAGTCGTGCTGGAATCCAGTTCATGACATCATCCCATCTCGCTGATGCTCGTCCAAAAAATAAATAACGTTCATTGCGATAGCCAACCATTGAATCTAATGTATTCGATGCTCTATACAGCATAGCAAATGGAGCTCCACCAAGCAAAGCATAGAAAATTGGTGAAATTACAGCGTCCACAATATTTTCAGCAACAGTCTCAACGACTGCACGAGTCAGTTCTGCTTCAGAAAGCTCCTTCGTATCTCTACCTACAATATAGCCTGTATATTTACGTGCATCTTGCATGTTACCTGCACGTATAGGGTTAAGAACACGATAAGCTGCTTGCTTCAAGCCTTTGATCGCAATTGTAGAAGCAATGAACCATACACTTGCTACATACCCTAAACAAGGATGTATCCAAGTCGTGATTGCAATAATTCCCCATAGAATTGCAAAGCTAAGTAGTGTGGTGGAAACAGTGAGCACAGCACCACACCATAGCTTGATGTTAGGACTTAACTCTGCACGCTTAATATCATTAGACGTCAAAAGCCGCTTCTCTAGAAAGCTAATCCAGCGACCGATCAGAATGACCGGGTGTGTGGGCCACTTCGGATCGCCGATACATAAATCTAAGAGAATGGCGGCTATTACAATCCATATGATTTCTTGTAACGAATAGAAAAGCATTAGTTTCGCTCACTTTCGTCCAGCTTGTACGCTATGCTTTTTAGCTCAATCGGAATTCCTGCGGTTACGAGGAAAACTTGCGAGCATATCGCTGCGAGCGTCTGGTTTAAGCGACCGGCAAGATCACGGAATTGCCGGCCAAGTGGGGTGACGGGTACGATGCCGTCACCCACCTCGTTCGTGACGAGGATGAGCGGATATGGATAGGCCGATACGGCCTCTGCCAAATCCGCGATCTGCGCCGTCACGAGGGCCACTGCCTCCGGCTCGTTCTCATGCCGGAGCAATTGGTTGGACAGCCACAAGGTGAGGCAGTCCACTAACACTACCGCCCGCTCCGCGCTGGCGGATGTCGCATCAGTAGTGGAATCCGTAACAGCGCTGGACACCACATTCATAGTCGGTGTCGCGACTACCGAGGATTCCCCGCTACTGGCAAGCTCGCGCAGCAGCTTGGATAGCTCATAAGGCTCCTCCCGTGTCACCCACGAGAATGTGCCGCTGGTGCGCTGCTCTTGATGCAAAGAGACGCGTTCGCGCATCTCTTCATCATAAATTTGTGCTGTAGCAATATACAGCCCGGAGTCTCCTAGCCTAGCTGCTAACCGCTCGGCAAACCCACTTTTGCCGCTGCGCGCTCCCCCTGTCACCAAAATAGCCATTTATATCAACACTCCTTACAGCTTACTGGGTACACATTATCTTAAGGCTCTATTTCTATCATACAGCTTTATTCTACAGCTTGTTTACTAATTCTCTAGACTACAGGTAAAGATCTATTCTTCATAAAATCTATACTTGATAAATTCTACACTTGATCACTCGTTACTCTAGCACTTTGGAAGGTAGCCATTTCACGCATTATTTTGCCTGCAGCATCGATTAAAGTAAAGGCTAATGCAGCACCGGTCCCTTCACCTAATCTCATATCCATTTGAAGCATCGGAGATAGGTTGATTGCTTCTAGCATTCGACGGTGTGCTTGTTCCATGGACAAATGTGAGCCAATCATATAATCAACAGATAAAGGAGCCATTTTACTAGCAATTAATGCAGCCGCCGATGAGATAAATCCATCGATCACTACAGGGCAACGATTGGCTGCTGCGCCCAGTATAACACCAACTAATCCTGCGATTTCAAGTCCCCCAACTTTAGCCAGTACATCAAGTGGATCTTTCCCATTTGGCTGATTGACTTCAAGTGACTGAGCAATCACGTTAAGCTTATGCTGCATTCGCGCATCATCAATTCCAGTACCACGTCCGACCGCTTCTTCAGGTGACAATCCAGTAAGTGCACATAATATTGCTGAACTTGCTGTGGTATTTCCAATTCCCATTTCACCAGTTGCAAACAACGTAACCCCTTGCTGTACCATTTCATTGACCAGTTCAGCACCTACCATAATGGCGCGTTCGGCTTCATCATAGCTCATTGCAGCACCTTTAGTCATATTAGCTGTACCTTTACGTACCTTGCGTGATATGAGCTTAGGATGCTCTAGTTCCGCATTCACACCAATATCAACACATACGACATCAGCACCTGCATGACGTGCCAGCACATTAACTGCTGCACCACCGCTTAAGAAGTTTAATACCATCTGAGGTGTTACCTCTGCTGGAAATGCACTAATGCCTTCCTCGCATACCCCATGATCTGCCGCCATAACAATGACTGCCTTTTTCGTGAACGATGGTTTAAGCTCTCCTGTAATTCCTGCAACCTGCTTGGCGATTGACTCTAGTTTACCTAGACTGCCTGGAGGTTTGGTTAGAGAATCCAAATACTGCGCTGCTTCGTCTATTTTACTATTATGAAGTGATTCAATACGAGTAATCATCTTGTGTAATGCTGTCATCATAGTCACACTCTTTCGTAAAAATAGATTTTTGCCTTACCTTATAAGCTTACGATATTTTGTTAATTTTCTTAGACTGTCCATATACTCCCCTCAGGCTGTAGTAGTATTTGGGGCACACCACTAACAGGATGAGATAAAACAATGGGTTCAGTACCATACACTTGCTTAATTAGATCAGTAGTAATGATTTCTGCAGGTGTTCCATCTGCAACGATCTGCCCGTCACTCATCATTAATAAACGAGTACAATATTGTGCTGCCAAATTCAAATCATGTAATACAGCAACGACTGTAAGACCACACTCAACCTGCCATTTGAGGATGTAATCCATCATTTGAATTTGATAAGCAATATCGAGGTAAGTTGTCGGTTCATCAAGCAGTAATAACAAAGGCTCTTGGGCCATCACTCTACCTAGTGCGACACGTTGTCTTTGACCTCCGCTTAAAATATCTACTCTGCGTTCAGCAATTTCACTCAACTTCAACCGTTCTAATATGGCATCTACTAATTGATAACCATTATTCGAGTCATCACCTAACCAGCTTTGAAATGGGTATCGACCCATTTCTACAATTTCTCTTGTGGTAAATCCAAGCGCTGGAAGCGCATCTTGCTCAAGTACAGCAAGCCATTTAGCTAATACCTTACGTGGGTAATCTCGAACAGACTTTCCTCTAAGCTCAACACTTCCGTTATCCGCATGCTCAACGCCTGAAATCATCCGTAACAAGGTCGATTTCCCACTTCCGTTGGGTCCGATGAGGCCAATAAATTCACCCTGCTCTACGGTTAAATTGACATCATGCAAGACAACTTTAGTGTCATATGCTTTGGAAATATGATTTAACTTAATCATGATCCGAGCCTCCTTGTTCACGAGAATAGATGAAAAGATATAGCGTTCAAACTACTGATACGTTCTTCTTTACATGTGAGATACTTTCTTCTGTTTATGTAATAAATACGCAAAGAACGGAGCACCGATAAAAGCGGTAACAACACCAAGTGGTATTTCTGTAGGCGCAAGCGCTGTTCTAGCCAAAGTATCTGCCCACAGAACATAGATCCCCCCACCAAGAGCAGATAGTGGGATAAGTAAGCGATAATCAGGACCAACGATAAGACGAAGTAAATGGGGAACAATTAGCCCTACAAATCCAATGACTCCCGCTACCGATACTGCAGCCGCTGTAAGCAAAGTAGCTACGCATAGAACAATCAACTTCGTGCGTTCAACATGAACTCCAAGATGTGCAGCTTGTCTTTCGCCAAGTGCGAACAAATTCAAAGCCCTCGCATATCCAATGAGGATAACGAGTCCGATCAATAAATAAGGGCCGATCACTAGTGAATATTCCCATCCACGCATCGATAGCGATCCCATGAGCCAGAACATAATTTCATTAACCGTTTGTTTGGACATGGCTACGAGGAACGATACTATTGCTCCAAAGAAGGCTTGCATCACAACCCCAGAAAGAATTAAGGTTTCCTTCCTTATCTGACCATTCTCTTGCGCAAGCTTCAACACAATCCACAGTGTCATGATGCCAGTAGTAAAAGCTACAACCGGAATTGTCCACTGCCCAAACAATGCATATTCAAGACCAAAATAGATAAGCACTGCAGCTCCAACTGATGATCCAGACGCTACTCCTAGCGTATACGGGTCGGCAAGTGGATTGCGAAGGACACCCTGAAAAGCTGCCCCTGCTAATGCTAATGAAGCACCGACAAGCATGCCGAGCATCACACGTGGCATACGAACATTCATAATAATTTGCTCAGCAGATGCATCCCAATCAGGCATAAACCAATCCCCTATAAACGGAAGATGACTCCCAATTATTCTGAGAATATGATTAGGTGATACATAGCTTGCTCCAACAAATATCGCTATAAAAACAGTAAGAAGCAGGAGCAGAACCCCTGCTCCTCCCCATAGTAGTAGCTTACGTTTCATAGGCTATTTCACCAAGTCAGGATACAATGCTTTGGCAACTTCTAATAGTCCATCTGTAACTCGTGGACCTGGTCTACTTAAACTGTTCACATCAAGCCCAAAAATTTGGTTGTTTACAATAGCATCCATCTTACTCCAGCTAGCGCGTTCACGGATAAGTGTTTCTAAAGGCTTCTTGCTTTTATCATCGATAATCCCACTTGCATATAGAATAACTTGCGGATTTTGCTTCACGATCAATTCTTCATTCATTTGTGCCCAGCCAGTGATATCCATCTCAGCTGCAACGTTCACACCACCAGCAATTGTGATCAGTTCATTCATGAACTCACCTTTACCAACTGTCCAACCAGGTGAGAACTCAAGAAGCACTTTCTTTTTAGCTTCTGGTTTAACATCCTTTACAGCTTTCTGCACTTTATCAATATCCTGTTTCATTTTGGCAACAATCTGCTTAGCAGGCTCATTAGCATCAGTAATTTGACCATAAAGTAAGATGTTGTTCATAACATCGTCCAATGTCTTAGGCTCTACTTTAAAAATCTGAATACCGACTTTGCGAAGCTCTTCAACAGTTGCTTCTTTCATCGACACACCCGTAAATACGATATCTGGTTTAGCAGCAATTAGAGCCTCAACCGTTGGTTTCACGATACTACCCATCTTAGGCTTTGTCTTTGCAGCTTCAGGATAATCATCATAATCAGATACACCCACAATCTTATCCCCTAAACCAAGCGCGAATAAAGATTCTGTCTCAGCTGGCGATACAGAGACAATACGCTCTGGTGCCTTATCAAATGTAAATTCTTTACCTGTAACATCCTTAACTGTTAGTGGAAACTGTGTTTTCGCCTCTGTTTTAGCTTCTGGTGTAGCAGTTGGAGCTACTGTTGCAGCTGCTGGCGTTGTTGTAGGTGCAGCTTCCTTACCACCACATGCCGTTAATACGATAACTAATGCCATCGTTAATAACGATAATAATAACTTGCTTTTTTTCACTTGTTTGTTCATCGCTTCTTCCCCCTTATGTATTAGAGCAAGACTGCTTGATTAAGAAGTACCAAACGAAATCCCCTCCATTCATATAGAACAGAGGGGACGATAAATACGGAAGATAGTGGCTAAGTCAAAAGCTTGGATTCCGTGTTTAGCGATAGTCCTCTCCTCGAAGGATTTCGTTGTTTAAACAGATAGGCAGGTTTCCTGACTTACTGGTATTCACACGCTATACTTCGCCTTCCCGTTATCAAACAGTGGCTTAGCAAAAGAAACGATTTTACCGTCTTTTAAAGACGGATGCGTTTCTTAAGGTGATACATAGAATTTATAATGCAAAAGCTATAAATTCTATATCACTGAAGTTAGCTTCCAGTTACAGTGGCGGGACCGTGCTGGATTTTCACCAGCTTCCCTTTTAACCTTGCATATCAAATGAACGATATACGAAGGCACCTATCCGTTATAGGTATTTAGTTAATAATGCCGTTCAAGCGTTTTGCTTCATGTAAATTATATGCGTACTTCATTAATATTACAAGACGAACACTTCAAATATGCTATGATTGAACCATAACATACTGGCCATACTGCCTATTTATTCAACTAAATATTCGGTTATTTAATTACTTCTATTGATCTCCTCCCAGATGTACTAGGTTATTTGTTCATCTTCATCGGACTATCTCATTTACAAAAAATAGACCATCGTTTTACAATTGGTAAATGGGCATCATTCATTCTGTGAAATGTTTATGGTATATGGCATCTATGCTGGAACCCGATCAATCGTGGCACAAAAGCAAGTACAATGATAAACGAAACCTGAAGGAGATACATCCCCACATATAAAAGGACTGACAACATGTCAGCCCTCTTCTTTACTATTCATATATTCTACAATCTTCAAATCAAGTTCCATACTAATCTCGATAACCCGCTCTGAAGTCATTTTCTGTCCATCAAGAACTAGTCGCTCCAACCGTAAACGCAAATCGTGAATTTGTTCTTCTAAATCTCGTTGAGAGGAGATGTGCATCGTCTTCTTAAGTAGCCAACGCTTCTTACTTACAGAATCATTGATGAGCCACTGATTAGAAGCCTGTGGAAGCTGATATTCCATAAAGGTCATATGTCCATCTTCCTCTCTCCGACTTATTTAGTATAAATATACCATTTTATTTAAGCCTTGAAAATAGTAAATTCGTCACAATTTGCCAATTACTTTTCCAATTCTATCTAAGGCCTCAGTTAACTGTGAGACTGAAGTTGCATACGAACAGCGAATAAAGCCTTCTCCTCCTAGACCAAATACATCACCTGGGACTGCAGCAACTCTCCCCTCTGTAAGTAATAACCTAGCAAACTCATCAGAAGAAAGTCCTGTAGACCGGATAGACGGGAACGCATAGAATGCACCTTGCGGCTCGTGACACTCTAGACCGATCTCACGGAAGCCCTTGACTACAAGTCTGCGTCTCTGATTGTAAGCTTCCACCATTCGATCCTTATCTTCAAGTCCATTCCTAAGTGCTTCAATTGCAGCGATTTGGCCCATAATAGGCGCACACATGACGGTGTACTGATGGATTTTGAGCATTTCGCTAATCAAATCGGGATGCCCGCAAGCATACCCCATTCTCCACCCAGTCATGGCAAATGCTTTAGAAAAACCAGAAACTAGTATTGTACGATCAGCCATTCCAGGCATAGCAGCAAAAGAGACATGCTTTTGATCATACGTTAGCTCAGCATATATTTCGTCAGATATAACGATTAAGTCATGTTCTTCGACTATCCGTGCAATTGGCTCCCAATCCTCATAGGTCATTATTCCACCTGTTGGATTACTTGGATAGCAAAGAATTAATAGCTTGGATCGTGGGGTAATTGCTGCCTTGAGTCTCTCAGGAGTCAATTTAAAGTTCTCCTCTGCAGATGTCTCGATTCCAACCGACTTACCACCACTAATCGTTACAATGGGAGAATAAGAAATATAACATGGCTCAGGTACTAGAACCTCATCACCTGGCTGGATCAGTGTACGAAGCGCAAGATCAATCGCTTCTGATCCACCTACGGTTACGAGAACTTCGTTCGTTGGTTCATATTTAAGATCGAATTGTGTATATAAATACTCGGCAATTGCTTCACGTAGTTCTGGCAATCCTGAATTTGGTGTGTATTGTGTCTTGCCACGTTCGAGTGAATATACAGCAGCTTCGCGAACATGCCACGGAGTAACGAAATCCGGTTCACCAACACCAAGAGAAATAATATCCTTGGAGCCTGCTGCCAAATCAAAAAACCTCCGAATACCTGACGGTGGAATATCACGAACGAGTGGTGATATGTAGTTTTTCATTGATTGACGCTTGCTTGCGGTCTGGTTAATGTTCATCATTCAACATCCTTCACGGAGTGATTGGCAGACGATGATCATCCTCATGATCTTCGAAGATGATGCCATCCTGCTTATACTTCTTTAAAATAAAATGTGTCTTTGTCGATAATACACGATCAAGAGGTGAGAGCTTATTGGAAACGAACGAAGCAACATCCTGCAAGGATTTTCCTTCAATTTCAACAAGTAAATCATAGGCTCCTGACATTAAATAAACTGACTTCACTTCTGGATATAAATAGATCCGCTCCGCAATCGCATCAAACCCGTGACCACGTTCTGGAGTTATTTGTACTTCAATTAAGGCTGTTACTGTTTCACTAACAAACTTACTCCAATTAACAACAGTCGCATATTTAACAATCACATTCTCTTCTTCAAGCTCTTTGATCGTCTGTGCTACCTGCTCTTCTGACTCGCCTAACATCGTTGCAATCAGATCGCTACTACGACGGGCATCCTCTTTGAGAAGGTCAAGAATTTTTAACTTCCTCGCGTCCATCTTAAGTCCCCCAGTCAATTGTTATTCGTTCAAGTCAAGATAATAATCATTAGATAACATAATACAACGGTTCGTCATTCAAATCCACAATAAATGTAACGAAAGCATGTGAAAAGAAGTCTCACAGAAATAACATCCTGTTAGACTTCTTGATGGTATCCTTAATCCTATTGTAATAATCTCAATAAATCTTGTTCGCTAAGAGGTCTACTGAATAAATATCCCTGTACATAGTTCGATCCGCACTCTTCTAAATATTGAAGCTGTTCTTTGGTTTCTACACCTTCAGCAACAACATCCAGTTTCAACTTATGAACAAGAGAGATAATCGACCCAACGATTGTTTTCTCAATTGATTCCTTGTTTAATCCCTCTATGAACGATTTATCAATTTTCAGACTGTCTAGAGGCAAAATCTTCAAGTAATTTAAAGAAGAATATCCAGTCCCAAAATCATCAAGTGAAATCCTGATACCTAAATCACGAATTTCATTCAGCACTGAAATGGTTGCAAGAGAATCGATCATGACATTCTCCGTAATTTCAAGTTCGAGAAATTGAGGTTCGAGTGAAGATTCTTCCAGAATCTTTTTTAATAGACTAGGAAAATCCTTCTGTCTAAGCTGAATGGGCGATATATTAACACCGATTATCATTTTGGGGAATCCAAGATCCTGCCACTCTTTGTTCTTCTCGCATGCCTTGCGAAGCACCCACTCACCAATCGGTATAATTAATCCCGTCTCTTCGGCTACTCCAATGAAATCTAATGGAGCAATAAATCCAAGTTTCGGGTTATTCCAGCGAATAAGCACTTCTATTCCCCGAATTGTCGTTCTGCTTGTATCATATTGTGGCTGATAATGCAGAACAAATTCATCATTCTCAAGAGCGGAGCGAAGACCATTCTCAATTTGAATTCGTTGTAGCATTTCTTCTTTCATCGCTGCATTAAAAACCTGTATATTGTTTTTTCTAAGCATTTTAGCCTTATTAAGCGCTGTATCCGCATTACTTATCAACTCATACACAGTTATACCATCATATGGATATACAGAAATTCCAAAGCTTGCAGTAAGTACTATTTTATGATTATTAATGTCCCAAGGAGTGGAAAACATGTCATGCAGTCGATCAGCAATTTCAATAATTTCGCTTGCTTGGATAGGATCAAGCAATACTGCAAATGTATTCCCTCCAATTCGATAAACACTCCCGTTCTCACTAACGAGTGCACTTATAGAAAAAGCCATATATTGTAACAGTTCATCACCGAAAGTATGACCTAAGGTATCATTTATTTTCTTAAAATCATCCAAATTCAATAAAATCAGGGCCGATGTTCTATCCCCTACCAATGGTTCAGATATGATTCGATCCAATGTTTTAAGTAGATGAGTTCGATTAGGCAAGCCCGTTAACAAATCAAAATAAGCCAACTTATAAATATGTTGTTCATATTCTTTAATTTCACTAATATCTCGGCAAGTTCCTGTAGCTCCAATAAGAATCCCATTCTCTTCATATAGCGGGTAAATCCGGCAATCGAATGTTTTGTCCAAACTTGAATTCTGATGTTCTTTTACAACGACTTGGCCTGTATCATAAGCTTGATTCAGTAGATCCATCCACTCTTTTCTGAAATCCCCCATGAAGGTCAAATCGTGAAGACTTTTGCCTACGATCTCATTCTCGTTCAATTTAAAAGCTTTGCATAATGTATTATTAACTGCCGTAAAACAATATTTCATATCAAAACTAAATATATAGTCCAAAGAATTATCAACTAAATTACGATACTTTTCTTCACTAACCTGAAGTGCATCATGAGTCACTGTCAATTCTTGGACATAACGTTCATTATATCGCCTGATCTTGGCCTCTTGCAGCTCTCGTCTAATCACTTCACCAATATGTATTAAGTTATTCTTAAGAACATAATCATTGCAGCCAAGTCGCATCACTTCAACAGCGTGTTCTTCACCGATTTTGTCTGACACGAGAATGAATGGGATATTCGGATCTACTTCGTTTCGAATAATCAGCGCTTCGACCGAATTGAAATTAGGTAGCATATGGTCAGAAATGATAATATCCCATTCATGAGCATCCATCGCACTCTTCATTTCTTCCTTTGTTTCTACTCGTTGCAGTTGAAGCTCATAACCATATTTCTCCAAATGATAAACAACTAAATCCATATCATCAAGACTATCTTCAATTATTAAAACTCTTACCATCTAGTTTGATGCCCCCTTCAATTGGGCTTTTTCGACTATCGTAAAATAAAATATTGTATCTTCGTTGACTTCACTTTTCACCCATATTTCCCCATACAATTTCTTCCTCACCCTCATTCACAACAAGAACACGATTCGTTAAATTATTTTTTTAAAATACGTATAGTTAATTCAACTGAAAGCGGTTTACATGATTTTGATTATACTATTCTATTATATAAAACGTACTCAATATTCGCCAATTTTCTGAAAATATTTTGAATTTTCTACACAAAAAGAAACGGTTTCACCGTCTTTAAAAGACGGATGTGTTTCTTAAGGTAATACTTAGAATTTATGATTTGAAAGTTATAAATTCTATATCACTAATAAAAGGATACCTAACAAGGTATCCCTTCAAACTACAGCAAATCTTTACTTTACAATCTCTTTACTTAGCCGCTCGATCATAGTTGAACGATCTTTATCAGACAGCACATGCTCAATTCTAAAGCACGAAGGACAAATATATACATTCATCGTGAACGGAGCTCCCAAGAAAGCTTGATCTAACACATTCGGTATATGTGATGTGAATTCTGTACTTATAACGTTTCTTTGACCCGTTAACAAGAGCAGCTCGCGGCAGCTTAGGCATTCAGGTGCTTCTTCTTGCTCATCAATACATTGTTGTACCGTTTCACTATAAATATCTCTATGATTTAAATCCTCATCATCCCAAATGTCATCTGAGTCCACTAGTACTTCTTTAGGAGCAATCACATCATCTTCATCTAATAGATCATCATCCTGATCATTAGCCCCTATTTGAACACTACGATAATTACCTAATTCATTAAAGCAATGAGGACATGATTCCTCCGGTCCAAACTCCTCGTCCCACACGATCTCTGTGAGACACCATGGACACATAACTTCCTTCTGTTCTTCCATTACAATTCCTCCTGATTATAAAGTCTATATGAGTCTCTTACGTATTATTCATCACATAGATAACGCCAACTACTATAAACCCAATTGCTACCAAGAATAACGTTCCCCATAAATATTTCATCTAGACAGCGTTCCTTTCTAAGGGTTCTTAGTTGACGCAAGCTCCAATTACAAACGAGATAGAAACCGAAATAATAAGCGATAGTAAGCCTACTGCTCGATTATCCTTTCGGATCTCATCATCAATATTAAAATAAGGTGTCAAAAATTCAAATATAAAGTAGGAAACAAGAAGTAGTATAAAGCCGATTGCAGACCAAATCAATGTTTGAATGAGTGTATCATTATGCTTGATAGTAAAATGAATCACATTGCAAATCCCGAATATCTTACCGCCAGTAGCCATTGCTACAGAAACGTTACCTGCCTTAATCTCAGCCCAATCATCATACTTCGTTACGAACTCGAAGATGGTTAAGAATACAATTAAGGCTAGCACGGCTACTGAAAACATGGCTAATGCAAATAAGTAGGGATTATCAAAAATCATATGTGTATCCACCATCGCGAATGCCTCACCCCTCTAAGGTAATTCGTTACTTTATCGTTACTTTAACTCCACAACGGTGACACCTGCTCCGCCTTCATTGTATGCACCTAGACGGAATGCTTTAACGAACTTGTGACGACGTAAGTAGTCTTGAATTCCTGCACGAAGTACACCCGTGCCTTTGCCATGTATGAGGTAAACCTGACCTAAGTTTGCCATAATCGATTCATCGAGGAAGCGGTCGACCTCGACCAACCCTTCCTCTACATTCATTCCGCGCATATCAAGCTCCGTGCGAATATTCTCATCACGCGAGCGTTTGACACTCGCGGCAGGAACCGTCGCCTTGCGCTGCTGTGCTGCGGATGTTACTAGCTCAAGGTCAGTTTTCGCGACCTTGACCTTCATGATGCCAAGCTGAACTAGCACCTCGGCATCAGAATTCATCTCCACAACGTGGCCTTTCTGACCCAGGTGGACAACACGCACCTCATCGCCCACCTCTATGCTGGCAGGACGGTTTGTGTTCGCACGCGCACGCTTTTCACGTAGTTGCGGAGTGGCTAAGTCGAGGCGTCGTTTAGCGTCAATAAGCTTATGCTCCTTGACATTACCCGCCTCTTCCTTAGCAAGCTGTCTTAGTTCGGCAATAATTTCTTCAGCCTCATGCCTAGCCTTTGCTACTGCAGCCGATGCGTCTTGCTCCGCTTTCTGCATCAGCTTATCACGCTGCTCCTCGAACTTCGTTTTCTGTGCGTCCAATTCCTTACGCAATTCCATTGCTTCACGCTTAAGCTCTTCAGCAGAATTACGCTCAGCTTCAGCTGTCAGACGG
This sequence comes from Paenibacillus sp. P5_B5, assembly GCF_056400365.1. NCBI lineage: Bacteria > Bacillati > Bacillota > Bacilli > Caryophanales > Paenibacillaceae > Paenibacillus > Paenibacillus sp. P5_B5. The sequence goes on along the minus strand of NZ_JBFULK010000005.1, from coordinate 280,372 downwards.
TTCTCTTCTAGTGATGCAATCATTGATTCAACTCGAAGATCATCTTCGCCTACCTGACCTCTTGCTTGATCAATAATCGTTTTGGGTAAACCAAGTCTCTCTGCAATTGCAAACGCATTGCTTCGTCCTGGTACCCCTAGAAGCAAGCGATACGTTGGTGATAAAGTCGCAATATCAAACTCCATTGAGGCATTAATAATTCCATCACGTTCGAATGCATATGCCTTCAGCTCACTATAATGTGTTGTGGCAATCATCCGGCAGCCCATACGGTGAATATACTCGAGCAGTGAAATAGCTAATGCAGATCCCTCTGCTGGATCAGTCCCCGCTCCAAGCTCATCGAACAACACTAAACTCTTAGGTGTCATGTCACGCAGAATAGATATTATATTCGTCATATGTGACGAGAATGTACTTAAATTCTGTTCAATGCTTTGTTCATCCCCAATATCTGCGTAAATTCCATCAAACACGCATAACTGAGATTCTTCTTCAGCAGGCACGAACATACCTGACATTGCCATCAATGTTAGCAAGCCAACTGTTTTGAGTGATACTGTTTTACCACCTGTATTCGGCCCTGTAACAATAATTGAAGTGTAATTATTACCAAGCTCTAGATCAAGTGGCACAACAATCTCTTTGGCGATTAATGGGTGACGCCCTTTACGTATCTTAATAAAGCCGCGATCATTCATCATAGGCATTGTAGCTTTCAATTCACGAGCAAGTCCAGCCTTGGCAAAAATAAAATCAAACTGCGTTAACACACCTAAATCTGACACCAATTCTTCTGTCAGGTCCGCAACAGTCGCTGTTAATATGCGCAGAATTTTCTCAACTTCTGCTTCTTCTTTTAGCTTAAGCTCGCGAATTTTGTTATTGAGCATCACAATAGCTTCAGGCTCAATAAACAAAGTTGCACCTGATGCCGACTGATCATGAATCATTCCGCCAAAATGACTACGATACTCCTGCTTAACTGGAATTACAAAACGATCACCACGAATGGTTACGAGTGAATCCTGAAGCATTTTCTGTATAGAAGTGTTTCGAATCATTGATTCAAGACGCTCACGAACTCGTGCCTCACTCGTACGTAATTCACTCCGAATTTTGGCTAGAGCAGCACTAGCAGAATCAACTACAACTGCATTTTCATCAATACAATTGTTAATTTGATCTTCAAGTGCTTTCTGTTCCGTAAGTAGTTCCGCCATATCAAACATCAATGGAATCGGATATTCCTCATGAAGCGATAGTAAGAATCGTTTAAGCCTACGGCCACCAAATATAGTCGTCGCAATATTTAGCAACTCAGTTGGATTAAGCATCCCGCCAATTCTTGCCCTATGTAAACTAGGACCAATATCACGTATACCACCAAATGGGGCATTTCCTTTTAATCGCTCTACATGGACTGCTTCACTAGTAGCTTGAAGTCTTCGTTTGACTTCTGTTAAATCACTGCTTGGCATTAATTCTGCAGCCAGATTACTCCCCAGCGAAGTTTCGGCATGTGTACCTAATTTATGAATAATTTTGTGAAATTCTAATGTTTGTAATACTTTCCCCTTCAATACTTTCCCAACCTCTCAGCTAATCTCCGTACCTCTACGTCATTTTGCTACAACATATTATACCCTAAGAATAGCTAATTTAGCTAATTCCTTGGTACAAATTTCCGTTTTTAATCATCCCTATGAAGGACAAATTAACTATAAGCAATTAAGGAACAGGAGGTTTCATAATGAATATTCTTGGATCTATCGTCAGATTCGTTGTAAGTGCGATCGTATTAATGCTTGTTTCCTGGATCATTAAAGGATTTTTTGTCGGAGGTTTTGGGAGTGCGTTATTACTCGCTCTTATCATCGCTGTTCTGGCATTCATTGTAGAGAGTATGTTCAAGACAACAATTACACCCTTCGGAAGAGGAATCGTAGGGTTTGTAACAAGTGCTGTGATTATTTATGTAGCTCAGTTTTTTGTTTCTGGTGTAAAGATTACCATTCTGGGTGCTGTCCTAAGTGCACTTATTATTGGGATCATTGATCTATTCATTCCGATTAAAACACCGTTCGAAGTTGTAAATAAAAATTCGGATAATGAAACTTAAAAATGCCCCATATTCGTTGAATTATTTAAATGGTCAAACCTCATTTAATTTCACAGAATTGTCACTGCAATTCCCCTTGCACTGCGTTATGATATTAATGTGATATTTATCACAAAATATGATTTACGTAAAGGGGAATAACTTTATGAAGAAATTATGGACATTGCTCCTCGGCGTTGCGATTATGATTTCGTTAACAGCTTGCGGAGGCGGAGGTACTGCTAAATTCAGTGAAACAACTGACGCTCCTGCCAAAGAGGTTAAGGTTGTTGCTAGCAATTGGAAATTCGATCAGTCCGAGTATAAAGTAAAGAAGGGTGAAGCTTTCACGCTTACTCTAGATATACAAGATGGCGTACATGGTATTAAGCTTGAAGGGCTAAGCGGCAGCTTGGCTGGCAAAAAAGGAAGTCCATCATCCAAAACAGTAATAGCTAATGAAGCTGGGACATACCAAATTGTCTGCAACGTATCTTGTGGAACTGGACACTCCAATATGAAAACTAAACTTATCGTCGAACCGTAAATAGGTTAAATTTAAGGCTGTCGTTTACTTGAAGAACAACTCTTCATGTTAGGACAGCCTTTTTCTCTCTCTATAAATCTGCTTAAACAACAAAAGTAGCTAACCCGTAGTAATAATCTACTGCTGAGTAAGCCACTCTTATTGTTTATAACACTTATTAAGAATCTAAATGGATCTAAATGTTTATTTACTCTCATCTTCTGAGACAACTAGTTCAATCCATTCATTATATTCAATTTGCAGTTTAGCATATTCTTCTTGTAGCTTACGGTATTCTTCCTGAACATGTTCGAGTTCATGCTCTGTTGATTGCTCAGAACTGGATCGCTCAGCACTAGCCTGCAAATAGGCTGCTTCCCATTCCTCACGACTCCGTGTAAACTCAGCTTCTCTAATATCGAAGCGTTGGTTAATCTGTTGATATTCCTCAAATAGTAAATCTAGCTCTTGCTGTATCGCGGATTTACTAGTGATTAGCTGCTCGCTTGATTCTTGTGCGCTACGTAGCTTTTGAAGCATTTCATCACGTTCTGCTCTTACTGACTGTAGCTGTTCACGATCACGTCCAAGCTGAACTTGCCATTTAGTGCGTTCTTGCTCAAGCTGAGCCTTCGACTTATTAACCTCTTCATCGTATAAAGTCTTGGCTTGATTACGTTCAAGCTGAAGCTTCGTATGTAACTGACGTTGCTCTTCATCAAGCTGTTTTTGATAATTTTGGGCCGCTTGCTCCAACTGGGCTTGCAATTTAATCCGTTCTTGTTCGATTTGTACCTGTGATTTACTGCGTTCTTGCTCAATTTGCGTCTGCAATTTACGGGACTCTTGAACTTGTTGATCCTTTAACTTATTTGCTTCAAGATTAAACTGGGTTTGAAGATCTACCTTTTCTTGATCATGCTTTGCCTGTAGCTTCTTAACTTCTTGCTCGTGTTGTGTACGAGTCTTATTAGCCTCTTGCTCAAGAAGTAATTGGGCTAGTTTACGCTCTTCTTGAAGCTGTTGCTCCGAGCTTAGACGTACTTGTTCAATTTGAGCTTGGTGCTTATTAGCTTCTTGTTCAAGCTTACCATGCAATTCACTACGCTCATGTTCTAATTGCGTTTGTAACTTACTGATTTCTTGAACAAGCTTTGTCTGTAATTTATCAGACTCTTGATTATAAAGCGTTTCTAGTTCATTCATCTCTTGAATGTGTTGTTCCTGCAATTGATTCATTTGTTGTTCAAGCTGAATACGAGTCTTGTTAACTTCGTCATCAAGTATAGCTTTGGACTGAATTCGCTCATCCTGATGTCTACGATCTGATTTATGTTTTTCCTGTTCAAGCTCAGATTGTAGCTTTGTCGTTTCATTCTTAAGCTGTTCTTGTAATTTACGCTTTTCTTCCGTATGAAGATCTATAAGATGATGATGATCCTTCTCAAGCTGAGCTTTCAGACTAGCCTCTTGTTCTAACTGGATGGTTAAGCTGCTAACCCCTTGCTCTAACCGAGTGTTTAGGCTGCTGATTTCTTGATCATACTTCGTTTGCAATTCAATGATTTCTTGGTCATGCTTCGTCTGTAGTTCACTAATTACTTGATCATGAATAGACTTCAGAGCATTGTGTTTTTGTTCAATTTCAGCATGCAGTCTCTTGATTTCACTTTCAGACTTCGCTTTTAGGCTTTGAACCTCTTGATCATGATGAACTTTCAATTTACTCATCTCTTGATTATGCTGTGTCTGTAATTTATGAGCTTCCTGATTATATAAAGCCTTGGATTTCGTACGTTCTTCCTGTAATTGTGTTTGGGATTTATGTCGTTCTTGGTCAAACAGTGATTGTTTTTGCTTAGACTCTTCTTCGAGCTTACGAATTCGATCCTTGAATTGCATAATTTCGTGCTGGTGCTTGTCCGATACTTCCTTAAGCTCCGATTGTGATTTCTTTAAAGCATCTTCTAGCTTAGTAGATTGCGCTTGCAATTCTGCTGTATGAGCTAGGCGCTGCTTAGTTAGCATCACTTCAAATTCATCACGTTGTTGTTGTAGAGCAGCTTCTTTCTCATCCGACATGCCTTTAAGCTGTTCCGTTACTTCCTTAAGTTGCGCCGCCTGTTTCTCACTTGTTTCTTTCAATCGTTGCAAAGGCTCTAGTTCACCTTGCATTCGAATATTCTGATCGACAATATGTACTGCTGCAAGTACAGCAATTCGCTGCACATCTAACTTAGGATTGTTAGTAGCAATTTGCTGCATATGTTCATTTACTTCAGCAGCGATTCTTTTGATATAAGCAACACTAGTATTTTTGCTTGACATAATTTTGTATTGATTTCCATATATGTCAACCGTGATGCGCGTTCGATCCTCGTTCATCTGTTTTTCCTCCTCCCAAAAATGAAGGCTAGTCGTATCCAATAGAACTTCGATACGCCCAGCCTCATTTCCTGCTACAAACTACATGCTAAAATTTTCTATTTTCGAAGTTCAGCTGAAAAAGCATCTTGTAACGCTACAACTACCTTTTCTTGTACCTCTGCAATCTCTTCATCCTGTAATGTACGCTCTGGATGGCGGTAAACAAGTGAGAATGCAACGCTCTTCTTGTTTCCACCTAGTCTGTCTCCCGTGTAAATATCAAACACACGAAGTGATTCCATTAATTCGCCAGCTGTTTCACGAATGGTTTGCTCCATTAATCCTACTGGCACTGAAGATTCAACCACAAGTGCAAGGTCGCGTGCTACGGACGGGTAACGTGGCAATGTCTTATACACAACCAAATCATTGGCTTGTTCTAACAGCGGCTCTAGTTCAACCTCAAGCACGTAGGTATCTGCAAGATCTTTGTTTTTTTGTAAAGCAGGATGCAATTGACCCATTCTACCAATTACCTGACGACCTTTTGGACCATTTATTACGATCTCAGCAGTTCTTCCTGGATGAAAACCTTCTGGGGCTCCAGCTTCGAACGTAATCGTTTGAATACCCAAATACGAAATTAATCGCTCGAATACGCCCTTCAAATCATAGAAATCAACATTACCAAAATAAGATGCAAGCCATTTTAGCTCATCTTTATGATCGTAATAATCAACTTTCACCGATTTGTAGGACCAGTGGTCTGATAAACGTTTACCTGTGATTAACGCAGATAGCAACATTTTTTCTTCAGGTTGCTTCGTGATAGACGCTTCTTCCGTTACAAATACTTTACCAATTTCGAATAAAGCTAAATTATCATTTTTGCGATTGCGATTATATACAGCAGTGTCAATTAGGTTAGGCAATAACGAAGTGCGCAGTACAGCGCGATCTTCACTCATTGGCATCGCTAAGCTAATTGGTTTAGCCTGTGGATACAAGCCTGGAAGTAACTGATTCTGGTCTGGATGTACAAAGGAATAGGTAATAACCTCATTCATTCCGCTTTGTGTCATCACATTACGAATGATTCTACGAATCGATTGCTCACCCGTTAGGGATCCAGGAGTCGTCTCACCGCTCATGAGTGTAGTCGGAATATGATCGTATCCGTGAAGTCTTGCTACTTCTTCAATCAGATCCACATCAAACAGAATGTCTCCTCGGCGACTTGGCACATGTACGAGTAAGCTATCTTCACTACTTACTTCATAATCAAAATTCAATCTTCCCATGATTGCTTTCACCTGATCAAGTGTAAGTTCCATGCCAAGGTAACCATTTAAGCGACTGAGTGATAGCTCGATGGATACTGCTTTAGACGCATTCACATGCGCTTCTGCAATACCTTTGGCTAGCGTACCATGTGCATATTCTGCCATTAGTGCCGCCGCACGGTTCAGTGCAGGAATTACTCGAGCCGGATCAACTTCTTTTTCAAAACGTAAGGATGCTTCAGAACGAAGACCAAGCTGACGCGAAGTTCTTCTTACAGAAGTACCTGCAAATTTAGCCGACTCTAATGCGATTCTTGTTGTACCGCTTGTAACCTCACTGTTAGCTCCACCCATCACACCAGCTAGCGCAATTGGCTTCTCACCATCAGCAATGACTAGCATATGCGGCTCAAGTTCGCGCTCTACTTCATCAAGCGTAACTAACTTCTCACCAGCTTCTGCAAGTCTTACTTCGATTCGATCATCCGCTAATTTATCTGCGTCGAACGCATGAAGAGGTTGCCCGTATTCAAGCATGACGTAGTTCGTAATGTCGACAATATTATTAATAGGTCTAATTCCCGCGGCCATCAACCTATTCTGCATCCATAGCGGTGAAGCAGCTACTTCTACACCCTCAATTAAGCGAATTGAATAATGGGAGCAAAGCTCGTTATCTGTAATGGTAACTCCAATGCGATCAGCTGTTATGGACTCTTCGCTAATAGCTGCATTTGAGATATCACACTCGGAATCAGGCAATTTAACCGGACGATCCAAGATTGCCGCTATTTCATAAGCTACACCGATCATGCTTAATGCATCTGAGCGATTTGGAGTTAAGTCAAGCTCTAACACTTTATCGTCAAGCGCTAGCACGTCAAGAATGGATGTACCAATTTCAGTATTCTCTGGCAACACTAGAATGCCTTCTTGAATTTCTTTAGGCAAGAGTTTGTCATTCATGCCAAGCTCTTTGGCAGAGCAGATCATACCTTGGGATTCAACACCGCGTAGCTTAGCACGCTTAATTTTGAAATCTCCTGGCAGAACAGCTCCAATGACTGCAACGGGTACTTTTTGACCTACAGCTACATTAGGTGCGCCGCAGACGATTTGCAAATCCTCTTCTTGACCTACATCCACGATACAAACATTCAGCTTATCAGCATCCGGATGCTTTTCTTTCAATTTTACATAGCCGACAACCACTCCAGAGATGCCTTTGTTACGATTTTCCACAACATCGACTTCAATACCTGAACGTGTCAACTTCTCTGCTAATTCCTCACCCGTATAACCGGATACATCTACATATTGTGATAACCATTGATAGGATACTTTCATTCGTTATTGATGCCTCCTCTAAATTGTAATTCTTATAGATGCACGAACTGATTCAAAAAGCGTACATCGTTTGTATAAAAATGACGGATATCGTCAACACCATATTTCAACATAGCAACACGCTCAGGACCCATACCAAATGCGAATCCATTCCATTCCTTCGGATCGTAGCCTGCCATCTCAAGTACGCGAGGATGAACCATACCTGCACCTAGAATCTCAATCCAGCCTGAGCTCTTACATGTACGACATCCCGCACCTTTGCAATAATAACAAGAGACATCAAGCTCAACACTTGGCTCTGTAAAAGGGAAGAAGCTTGGGCGCATACGAATTTCTGTATCAGGTCCATATAACTCACGAACGAATTGTAGCAATGTACCTTTGAGATCACTCATGCGAATATTACGACCAACAACCAATCCTTCAATTTGAGTAAATTGATGAGAGTGAGTTACATCATCATCATCACGGCGATATACTTTACCAGGAGAAATGATTTTGATCGGCTGACCTTTCATCTTCTCCATTGTACGAACTTGTACAGGTGAAGTTTGTGTCCGCATCAATAAATCTTCTGTAATATAGAATGAATCCTGCATATCACGTGCTGGGTGATCCTTCGGCAAGTTAAGTGCTTCGAAGTTATAGTAATCCTGCTCAAGCTCAGGTCCCTCAACGATTGTATATCCCATTCCAATAAAGATATCTTCAATCTCTTCAATAACCTGATTTAAGGGGTGTACAGCTCCTTGAGTTGAAGGTCTACCCGCTAAGGTAACATCAATCGTCTCTGAACGTAAACGGTTTTCTGTATCCTGTTCCTCGAATGCAGTCGTTTTCTCATTAATTAGATATTCAATCGCTTCACGCACCTCATTAGCCACTTGACCAATGACAGGACGCTCCTCGCTACTAAGGCTACCCATCCCGCGTAATATTTCTGTTAATGGACCCTTTTTACCCAAATATTTAACTCGAAGGTCATTAAGCTCCTCTTGCGTAACAGCTTGCGATAACATTTCTAATGCTGCCACTTTTAATGCTTGTAATCGTTCTTTCATTTAGTACCCTCCTCAAAAAATAAACTTTCTTATCTACATAAACAAAAAGAGCCCTCCATCCCACAAAAGGGACGAGAAAGCTCGCGGTACCACCCTGATTAAACATCTGTTATTTAGAAAAGAAACAATTGACCGACATCATAGACCGGCTCTTCGTCTCTACAGACATTTCACTTCATTACTCTTAACGGATTCTTCATCCGGTTCCTTCTACTGAAGTATACTTGTTCAAAGGACTGCTCAGGAGCGAACTTCGGCAGCCTAGTTCCCTGAAAATGCTCTCAATCTAGGCATCTTCTCCCTGTGGGGAGGCACTGCTTACTCTTCTCCGTCGACACATTTAGCCATATACAGTTAACAGTTATTATATGCAATCTTCCCATAGGATGCAAGGGTATTCCTTTATTTAGACGAAGCTTCAAATGTTATATAAATTCCTGTTTTATCATCCGACTTCTTAAACCGAGGATATTTTTGACATTCAGGATCCGTCAGCATAGGATTACCTAATCACAGATGACTTGCGCTTGGTTATTATGGATAAGCTCAACCATCATTCTCACTTGTGCTTCCGTATTTCTTTCTAGCGACAGTTTAGGTAGATTATTGATATCATAAAAACGAATTCCACTCGTTTCCACACTTTCATATTCCTGAATCTCTTGGTCCTGTAGCAATTCGCAGTGAAGAAACATCTTGTATACATGGTATGGAGATGGCGGGTGATTATGCATCTTCGTATCTAGAACTGCGAGCAGCTTAACGAAACGAACATCAACTCCCGCTTCTTCACGTACTTCCTTCACAACAACCTCCGAAGGGGTTAGTCCAATATCCGCCCAGCCACCAGGCAGTGACCATGCACCATCTGCTTTTTCTTGGACGAGTAAAATTTGCCCATCCTTTAGGATGACGGCACGTATATCAACCTTCGGTGTCGCGTAACCACTTTCGCCTGCAAATAAATTCGGCAGCTTGTGCAGCTCAGTCTCTGTATAACGAGCCATAATTTCCATACTCAGCTTACGCAGCTGTTCAAAGCGTTCAAGATCATAAACATCCTTGCTATAGGTTAAACCAATCTGAGCAATGCTTTGAATTTGCTTCGCCCAATCCAGCCACTCATATCCCACTTAAGGTTCCTCCCTGAAACTAAGTCGTCGGTTGAACAAAAGGTGATTTATAGATCTTCGCATGTCAATTTTAAGTTTTTAATTAAGTAATTACAACAATTACGAAAATTATGAATTAATAAATAATAAATAGTACATTTGGCTTATTTATAACTCACTCCAATAAGCTGATAATGATTAGATGGACTTTTTTATAGCAAGGAGAGGAAATAAGGAGGATCACCACCTATGATTCAGATACAGGCTGTGCGAACGCAGAGATATGAAACAAGTTCAAAAACATGCGTATCTTCGCCTGCTCTGTTCGTGTCTCAATCTCAATTTGACATCATCTGCGAGCATAACCAAACGTTAATTTCTATATTTGCCAAGTGCATCTCGGACATCAAAGAATACCTGACAGGCTCGTTCGTATTTATGCTGACTGATGCACACGGCGTTCTGCTGACAATGAACTACAGTAAAAATCTTGAAAGCACAGTGAGGCGGTCTCCAATACGACTGGGCATGTGTTTCTCAGAGAAAAGCTGCGGTGTCAACGCCATCTCGGAAGCGATGTCCTGTAGCGGTCCGATCTATCTGCGCCCTGAACAGCATGAAAATGCCTTTTTCCACACTTGGCATTGCTTCTCGACTCCGCTTACCATCGGCAACAAGAACATCGGTTTTTTGGATGTGTCCACCGTTAATGAGGACATGAAAACAGAATTAATCGCCATTGCTAAACTTCTTCCAGAACATATACTGAGCGGTTACCACAACAAGATCACGAAACAAACAGATGAGCAGTGTTCTATTAAGTTAACAGACCGTCAGTTGCACGTGCTGAAGCTTATTGCACATGGCCATACAGTAAAGTCCATTGCACTAACATTAGAAATTAAGGAGTGCACAGTCAATCACCACAAAAAAATCATTTTCGACAAATTAGGCGTTCAATCCAGCACAGAAGCTGTATTAAAAGCAGCTCGATTATATTATTTTTAGAAAATTCATACTATACAAAAATATAGCTAGAAAAATATTTTTTTCCTGATAATCTTATAGCATCCCAACTTCCTTATGAGTTCAAGGAGATTGCTTCTGTTAAAGTAGGCGGCAAAGATTTTGACGTTCTGGAAGCTAACTTGACAGGAAAAGGTGTGAGTATTTCACAAAAATTCTTCTCCACGCTCACGAATGGATATGCATTGAACTTGATTATCACTTACGTAGATGATGAGTCCAAAGCAGAAACAAATAAATTAATCGAGTCTATTAGTTTCAAGTAATTTCATTATGTGAGAGTATTTATATTTTATGAACGAAACGAGGATGAAAACATGGGTTTTTTTAAAAAATTAATGGGTGCACTGAGCAATAAAAAGTATCGAAAGAACCCCAATGCTGCTGTTTTAACCGTAGAACAGTATGCTGCTTTGAATGTCGGAGCAATCAATGCAGAACAGACTATGTACTTTTGTGATAGTTTGCATACCGGGTCTGACAAAAATGAAATAAGACGAAATCTTGCTGATTATTACGACATTGTTGATAGAGATACTGCATTAAGGACTTTGGAATGGCTGAGTAGCAGGGGACATAGAGTCTATTTTGAGGCCATCAAACAATTAGTTTCAGGTCAATCCACAACCATTGATGAGACGATTTTGGAAGAAGATGAAAAGGTAAGAACATACAAATATATACAAAATCTAAATGGAACAATCGAAGATCTGGTTAAAAATAAGTTTATCAAACAAAGAGCAGACTTGAGCACACAATCTATTGTCGGCTGGGATATGGGGCGATTGGTTCTGATTGCACGTTGCTGTTATGAAACGGCATATCTCTCAGAAGAAGAAGCTTGGAATTATATTCGTAAAGCCTATAAAGAATGTCAGAACACCTATTTTAACTGGAAAGAGCTTGCTGATGGCTATATCATTGGGAGATGCATGTGGGGCGGATCCAATGTGATGCTGCACGGGATTATGGAAATTGCAAAAGAGTTGATTGAGGATGATGACAGTCCTTGGTCAAAATATCCATTACGATAAAATAAATCGAAAAAAGGGGAAATTTACTATGGATTTAAGATTATTGGCTATACCAGCAGCACTGGTGATTGTTGCGGTAATTGTGATGGTGTTACAGAATAAAAAGGTGAGTCGCTCTGCCGGTGTGGCTCAGGATGTTATGAGGAACTATGTGCGTGAACAGCTTCCGGATATGCAAAGTGCTGAATTGGATGTCATTAATTTGCTTCAGGACGCAATACAACCACAGCATATTTGGGTAGTTGCTTACAACGACAGCGGAATGTTTTTTATCCCGTCTTCATCGAACCCTTACACACAATCAATTACGAGATATGAGGATGAGAGGATCGATTATATACCTTTTTCGGCGATTAATAATTCGTCGGTAGCACAAGACAAGAAGAAAATCAGAATGCATATAGGAGATGTAGTCAAATCTTTTAAGTACCAAAACAAAGATTGCTTTGGTGTCAATCATGAACAAGAACTCTCTAAATTTATAAGGCATTTAGATATTTAGAGTCTACTTCATAGATTGCTGGGGCACCCGAAAGCGTACAAGCTTAACAGTCCATATACTCGGAAGCTCATCCAGTAATAATAAGCGAGCGAATTGTGCAAACGACAAGCTTGCATGACGAGGAACAACTGATTTTCCATGATTGTAAAAGGTTTTGAGTAACATAGGATCACAACAAAAAACAATGAAACCCGGCAGCGCTACTAAGTGACTGCCGGGTTTCTATTATTTTCTGCTACTTTAACTCCTTATAAAATCCTGATAATTGTCCTTTATTCTATTCACATAGAAAGGATGATAATTATGCAGCAAATGATTTTACAAACACAAAACCTTTGTAAGAGCTTTAAAAATCAAAAAGCGGTGGACAATATATCCTTATCTGTACCGCGAAACTCTGTCTATGGTCTGCTTGGGCCAAATGGCGCCGGAAAATCAACAACGCTCAAAATGATTGCGGGGATGTTGCGACCGAATTCTGGAAAAATCATTTTTAATGAACATGAATGGAGCCGAAAAGATTTGACGGACATCGGTGTACTGATCGAGTCACCGCCCCTTTATGAAAACTTGACCGCGCGAGAAAATTTGAAGGTACATACCATAACGCTTGGAATATCTCCCTCGCGTATTGATGAAGTGCTTGCGTTGGTTGATTTGACCAATACCGGTAAAAAACGCGCAGGACAGTTTTCTATGGGAATGAAACAGCGTCTGGGTATTGCTATCGCATTACTAAACCGCCCCAAACTTCTGATCCTTGACGAACCGACTAATGGACTTGATCCGATTGGCATTCAAGAACTTCGGGAATTAATCCGTTCCTTTCCTGAACAGGGGATCACGGTGATTTTGTCCAGTCATATTCTTTCCGAAGTGGAGCAGGTAGTAGACGAAATTGGGATTATCGCCGGTGGGGTGCTGGGTTATCAGGGGACAGCTCCTAATGGTAAGGATTTGGAGGCGCTGTTTATGCAGGTGGCTGCTGCCAACCGAAAGGCGGATCAATAAGATGATTAACCTGATTAACTGTATACTGGCTGAAAGATTGAAGTGGAAACGTACCTTTGCACCAAAGCTGGTTTGGATTGCACCGGTTGTAACCCTGCTGCTTTGCTTTGTTCTGGGGGCGGGAAGTGTATTTCAAATTGGAGCTTATAACTGGTGGTATACCACACTTCTACCCGGCGCACTCATCATTTTCTGTTCACTGGTTATGCAAAAGGATGCAAGGATGAAGTATCGTAGTGTGCTCGCTATGCCGCTCGACCTCAAGAAAATTTGGGTAAGCAAAATCCTTGCCTGCGCCGGATTGCTTCTGGCTTCCTGCGTGATTTTCTTTATAGGAGTGACGGCTGGAGGGCGGCTTCTCGGACAATCCATCCCTCTCCTAAATAGCATCGCGGGCAGCTTGTTGATTTTTACGACTTTCCTGTGGCAAATTCCGCTTTGCCTTTATCTCAGCGGGAAGTGCGGAATGTTTGTTACGATACTGCTGAATCTTGCCGGTAATGTTGTATGTGGCATTCTGTTCGCCGATAAAACATCATGGTGGATGATGCCATACTCGATTCCGATTCGGTTGATGTGTCCTGTTCTGAATATCCTGCCCAATGGGCTCCCTGTTGAAGCAGACAGTTTGCTTCTGGATTCCGGGGTCATTTTGCCTGGCGTTTTGATTTCCCTTGCATGGTTTGGTGTACTTTCTCTTGTTACCACTATATGGTTTCAAAGGCAGGAGGCGAAATAAGATGACAGGATTGGGATTGTTTCGGTTATTAAGGGCTGATCTACTTAAAACGAAACGAACATCGTTGTTGCTGATTCACCTACTGGTTCCAGCTGTCGGAGCGGGACTGTTTTTGGCCTACTATTCTTTCTCTCCGTGGAATCCAATTGAGAAAGCTTCCGGGTACCTACAGGTGCTGGCAATTGCATTTCCTACATTGATTGGGCTTGTCTGCTCAATGGCGGCGGAGCAGGAATCAGCAACGGGAAATTTTCAGGGGATGCTTACAGCTTCCACGGCAAAGATTCTGGCGTTCATAAGTAAATTATTTTTACTGTTGTTATTCGGCTTTGGTGCCATCTTCTTTGCGTCAGGTGCTTTTGGCTGGGGATTCAGCGAAATTTTGCATCAGGATACATTGGGAATCAGATTCTACCTGATTGGTGCAAGTATTCTGTTTGGAAGTAATTTATTTCTGTATGTTCTGCATTTATTTGTCAGCTTGCGTTTTGGGAAAGGCGCTTCTATCGGTCTTGGAATCGTGGAAAGCTTGTTATCCGCCCTGCTCCTAACCGGATTGGGCGACGGAATATGGCCGTTTATTCCTTGTGGATGGGGCGTACGTTTTGTATCCCTATGGACAACGCATGCTTCCGGCTCCAGAATTATGCCGGCATTTGTATCCGAGCTGCGTACAGGTACTTGGATTTGTATATTTGCTGCTCTGTTAGCCTTCATACTAGCATGTGTATGGTTTTGGCGCTGGGAAGGAAGAAAATCAGAGGAATAGTAGGAAATGCTTTCGACACAGCCCATGAAGTTTAATATAATGGGGAAACCTATTTAATTTCTTGCGAGAGAGAGAAACGCGGATGGCAAAAATACTAGCTGTGGATGATGAGCTGGATATTCTGGCACTCATCAAAAACACACTCACAAAAGACAAGCATTTGGTAACGACCATATCCGATCCGGAGGAAGTAGAGAAAATCGACCTTGGTGTATTTGAACTGATCCTTCTGGACATTATGATGCCGGGTGTAGATGGCTTTACCCTCTGCCGGAGAATACGAAAGGCTGTCGACTGCCCTATTCTGTTTTTGACGGCAAAAACACTAGAGGACGATATTATGTACGGGCTGGGACTGGGAGCGGATGATTATATCCTGAAGCCCTTTGGTACTGGCGAACTGCGCGCGCGTGTGAATGCTCATCTAAGGCGGGAAACCAGGGAAAGACGCAATATGCTTTGTGTGGATGGCGTTCAATTCAATCTGTCCGGCAAAGAAATGCTCGTGGATGACAAGAGAATACCGCTTACCAAAAGCGAGTATCAAATCTGTGAATTTCTTGCCCGAAACCGAGGTCAAGTGTTCTCTAAGGAAAAGATTTATGAATCTGTTTTTGGGTTCGATGGAGAAAGCGACAGCACCGCTATTACCGAACACATTAAAAACATCCGCGCAAAACTGCATATATTCGAAGTTGATTCGATAGGTACGGTTTGGGGGATAGGATATAAATGGAAATCATGAAACGACACAAAACAATACGGCTCCGTACTTTTTTCTTACAATACTTATTTCTATTCTGTATCGGAACGCTCGTGCTTCTAGCTCTGCTGATAGGATTGTTTTCTTTGGGGCTTTCTTACGGTGCAATTTTGCCGGCTAACTATGCTGAAAATCAAATTGCAGCAGTCAAGGAAAGTATCGCTTCCAGCGCTGAAGTGACGCCCGACATGATTCCTGACACTGTAAAATATGCTGTGTTTTCCTCGGGAGGGAATTTTGTATCTGGAAACCTAACCGTTGAAGACGCAAACCATGCATGGATGAGCATACAGGATGGTGAAAAATCTAATATCCCCCATTCTTATTTTGTGATTCAACGAGAAAACCAGGTCTGCATATTGCGATATTCCTTAGTACCGCAATTTAATTCCTCGTTTTTAAGAAACTACTTACCTAACCCTCAAATTTTAGGAATTCTTGTATTCATATTGAGCTTTTTGATTCAGGCTGCCGTACTGACTTCTCGTTTCGTAAAGAAACTTGCGCAGGAGATGACAGGATTGCAGGAAGCAACGACAAAAATACAGAACCAGGATCTTGAATTCACAATCCAGCCTTGCGGAATCCGTGAAATTGATGATGTATTGGCTTCACTCGAGCGAATGAAAGAGGAGCTAAAAGCCTCTCTGAAGCAACAGTGGGAGATGGAGCAGTCCCGCCGGGAGCAAATTTCTGCCCTTGCCCACGACATCAAAACACCGCTTACGATCATTCGCGGCAATGCAGAACTATTATACGACACTGCACAGGACGACGCACAGAGAGAATATAATGAATATATCCTAAAGAACGCGGCGCGGATTGAGAAATACACAAAGGAATTAATCGACTTGTCTAAATTGCAGAGCAGAATTATACAAGAAGTAACCAGAGTAGAAACAGACAAGCTGCTTACGGAGCTGGAAGAACAGATGAGGGCGCTTGCATCTCAAAAGAGCCTGCAAGTTTTCATTCAAAAAGAGAAGTTTCCGGAGTTTATCATGATTGATAGGAACTTGTTTTTACGAGCGGTTTTAAATGTAATAACAAATGCGGCAGAACATACGCCGCCGAATGGCAGCATTACTCTTCTTGTCCGAAGTATGCAGAACAACGTTTGTTTCACCGTTACGGACAGCGGATGCGGCTTTTCGCCTACAGATTCAAAGGAAGCTACAAAACAATTCTACATGGGTAACCAAAGCCGGGGGGGTGGCAATCATCACGGTATGGGACTTTATATTGCTGAATCTATTATACGAAATCATGGCGGGACTTTGACGCTTGAAAATGTTAAACCATCCGGCGGCGGAAAAGTGACAATGACAATTCCAATCCATCCCTAATTTGATTAAAGTGGTGATGGGGATACTCCGATCTCTTTCACCAGAAGCGCCCTTAGGCGCTAACTGCTCAAGTCCCAAGCGGACGCGAGTCCGTCAGCTTACGTATAATTATGCTCACTTCCCCGCAGCCGCTCCAAACAACAAAAAAGCCACCTAATAGGTAGCTTACTTTGTATGTATGAAGCGGGTGATGGGAATCGAACCCACGCTATCAGCTTGGAAGGCTGAAGTTCTACCATTGAACTACACCCGCATGTTAAGATAACAGTCGGCGAATTGCAAGAAGTCTCATGGTCGGGATGACACGATTTGAACATGCGACCCCCTGGTCCCAAACCAGGTGCTCTACCAAGCTGAGCTACATCCCGATATTCGCTATGACCTTTATCGAAGGCAAAAATTAATATATCATTTTTACACGCAGAAGGCAATAGATGAAATATAGGTAATTTATTACAAATAAAATAATTGGATTAATTAAGCGATCCAAAGGTGTCGAACGGGAATAATCTAATCCAAGCTTTACCGATCAACTCATCAGCATCTACAAAAGGTGTTGGCCAGAGATGGGAATCAAATGATACATTACGATTATCCCCTAGGAAGAAGTACTTATCCTGTGGCACTGTTATTTTACCAAACGAGTAATTAATCTTCTCTTTTACATATGGCTCTTCTACTTTATCTCCATTGCGATATAAATAACCACCCTTAACTTCAATCGTATCACCAGGCAAGCCAATTAGCCGCTTGATATAACGATCCTCATTATTAGGAAGTGGAGGCCAGAACGCAACAATGTCGCCATGCTTTAAATTATGTAAGGATAACTTCTCTAGCACGAGTCGATCATCCACTTTAATTGTAGGATCCATTGAATTTGTAGGCACTTTTACTGCTTGGGCAACATATGTATTAAGGAACAATGAAATTCCAATGGCAATAACTACGCTTATTCCATATTCTTTGATAATTTTAATAATGACTCGCATCCATAATCACTCCAATATCTATTCTAATTATCCATTATTATCCTATATTATATATGATAAATATGCCATAATAAAACTGTTACGCATACAATTAATTGACATAAGGAGTGTTTGTAAATGATATATCGCAGACTTGGTAAAACCGGGGTGAAGGTTTCGGTCATTGGAGTAGGTACTTATCAATTCGGTGGAGAGTGGGGACAAGCTTTCAATCAACAAGAAACAGATGCGATTCTTGATCGTGCACAGGAAGTCGGGATTAATCTAATTGATACGGCCGAATGCTATGGTGATCATCTTGCTGAGCGACTTGTTGGTAATTATATAGCAAGAAATCGTAGAGAAGATTTTGTGATTGCGTCTAAATTCGGTCATCACTTTCACAATCTGTTTGACCGTACACAAGAATGGTCACCTGAACAAGTACTAGAGCAGCTTGAGGAGTCGCTTAGGTCATTACGTACAGACTATATCGACCTTTACCAGTTCCATTCTGGTTCAGATGAGGTATTCGATAATGATGATTTATGGACCATGCTTGATAAACAAAAACAAGCGGGTAAAATACGTCATCTTGGCACTTCGATTGGCAAGAATGATAACCTTCACCAAACAGCGGCTTCAACCAAAGTAGGCTCAGAAGCGATCCAAGTAGTTTACAATCGACTAGACCGTGTCCCTGAAGGACAAGTATTCCCTAGCTGTATGGAGCAAGATCTTGGTGTACTTGCTCGAGTGCCGCTTGCCAGCGGGTATCTAAGCGGTAAATATAAGCCTGGAACTGTATTTCCGAACAACGATGTACGTCATCGTCATGATCAGGAGCTGGTTGAACAGCGCCTCCAGGAAGTGCAATCCATACATGAGCATGAAGTACCTCCAGGAATGGATATGGCAACTTGGGCACTCACTTGGTGTTTAAAGCATCCAGCGGTGACTGCTGTCATTCCGGGCTGTAAATCACCAGCACAAGTAGAAGCAAATAGTAAAGCCGCTAAATACGCTCCAAGCACTCATCCTCAGGCGTGGGTTGAATAAAAGAAGTATATGGAAAAGCTTCCCAATAAGGGAAGCTTTGAAAGGAGTACTAGAGTGGTTCAACAAGTGATCATGCTGTGTGTTCTTACAGCTATCATTCATGCGACAGACACAGCTTCTTACGCAATCCGGCTAGCAGGTATACGCGTAGGCAAGCTAGCTGTCGCACTTTCTTTGGCTGGAATCATTGTCCTTGTATCCAGAACATCTAACCTTCTACAAGGCATACTAACTGGGACGATGGTTGATGATGCGATCCATGGGAGAATAGCTGATATCATTATACCGTTTCGTGTTATTTTAATTTCTGCCTCTATTGGTACTCTATTAACTCTCATACTCTTTCCCACTCTGGTGTTCATCTCAGCAAGAATTATCTCTCATTTGGAAGTTGCTGGATCATTACCAGAAATGATTAAGCATTCCGTTACAGTAGAACGGATTAAAAGTGCAAGTCATCATATTCGTAGACCTCGTCTAGCTATGCTATCACGTTTGCGAATTGGGGGTTTACCTAAACGCCTTCTTCTGCTGAACTGTATTGTCACTGCGGTATACACAGTCGGTGTACTAGCTGCCCTTTACGCCGCTGTATTAACACCAGAGAACCAATCAGCAGCCATCATGTCTTCTGGCCTTATTAACGGAATTGCTACTATTATTTTCGCTATGTTTGTAGATCCTCAAGTCGCTGTTGCAACTGACCGCGCATTAACAGGCAAAGCTGATATTGAAACTCTTAATAAAATGTTCGGATTACTGATGATATCCCGCTTCGTAGGAACCATTCTTGCTCAGCTATTATTCATTCCATCTGCCTATTGGATCAAATGGATCGTTGAAATGCTCAACTAGGGAGGTTAATACCCAATGTCTGATTGGTTAGAAATCCGCTCCTTCTTCACCCAAGACACACTCGTATATCTCCTTGAAAAGTACAAATCATTCGGGCCCATTCCAGGTATTCTGATAACCTTTATCGAATCTTTCATTCCACCCTTACCCCTCTTCTTACTTGTCGCTGCCAACTCAGCATCTTATGGGTTTTGGCCTGGATTTATTAGTTCATGGATTGGGGTAGTTAGTGGGGCATTCTGTGTTTTCCTATTTTTTCGACGAATGGCGGATCACCCTATCATTAATAGATGGAAGGTGAATCCGATCGTACATAAGAGTCTTGAATGGGTCGAGCAGAACTCTTTTGGTTCCATTTTTCTATTTAGTTGCTTTCCTATGGGACCCTCATTTCTCATTAATATTGCTGCAGGGATTAATAAAATACCGATTCTTCCCTTCTTTATTGCTATTGCAACAGGAAAAACGATCATGATCATGATCGTTTCATTCGTTGGACACGATTTCCTGGCTCTCATTCATAGTCCGCTTAAATTATTAATATTAGCCTCATTTGCAGCATCTTTATGGTTCGCCAGCAAGCTTATTGAAGCTCATATGACAAGATAACGATGATCAGTTCAGCTTAAACTCTTTTGGATAAATAACCTCATCACCAGTTACTCGCTTCACATGCACTTCTACTCTCCAATTTCCATTATACGGTATCTTCCTATCCTCTGTTTTGTAGGAGTATTCAGTAAAGCCTTCAAACTCTGCTTCTTTCTTCGTATCCATATAAGGTGTAAGTGGTATTAAGATTGGCGGCTGATCTATGCGATCTAGGCAATGCAGCTGCATTTGTACTAGCTCTGGAGCTTGTTCTTCGTTCGAAACCCATATTTTAGCTCGGAATGTATTGGGTCCTACAAACATCGGGGTAATCCGTGCTGACATATGGACAGTCTCACCCATTTCATGCCAAAACAATGGTTTATTCGTTGGTGTTGGTGACATATACGTAATACAACCAACAATCAGTACAATAACGATGCTAAAGCCAATGCTTACTTTCAGACCTTGCACAACAGAGTCAGGTTGCTTATTCCGTAATTTTCTAAGCAACAATATGCAAAGTATAATCATAAATAATGTTAGAACTACCTTAACTAATAACAACCATCCCCACTGTGTGCTAAACAGATAGGAAATACTAGGTAATAACAACAGAGTTGATATTATACCGGTAATTGTTAATACAATAATAGAACAAATGACACCTAACAGCATTTTACGAGCAAAAGGTAGCAATTGATCGCGTTGAATCTTCCATATCATCATTGCATAAAACAATCCACCTACAACTATTGCCGATGCAGATAAATGTATAAATCCTATGAACATCGTTAACCATTGCGGATCCCCTGTCGCAGAATGTCCGTACATACTAGAAACTAGCAGCAATCCGAGTATCCAAACATAATTAAGCATAGGTAATCGAGGTAGAATGAATAGGCCAATGATAGAAAACGCCAGCAGGATGAGCCAGCCGATTCCTACACTTGTAGAAAGAAATATACTTGGTATTTCATCTAATCCTCCACCATCGAGTAGTTCTTCTAAATGTGATAAAATCATCAGAATAAGTGCAAAAATATGAAAACGTTGTAGATTAAGTGATATTTGAGCTACCGACGATTGAGAGTTTCCACCTAATTTATACAAGCTAATCCATAATAACCAGCCAGTAAGCGCTAATACAGCTAAATACCATATCCCTCTTGAAGCCAGTTGTATGAGCAAAGAAACGCCCATATCCGTAGAAAATTGATGCAAGCTCATTACTTAAGTACACCTCCAACTAAATGAAACAATTTAATAGTAACTAATAAACTTACTTTATCTATTCTAGCAAAAAAAGTAACTGACTTCGCATACAGAGTTGACAAATTGGCAAAATGTTAGGCAAGCCTTGCCAAGCTCATCAACTTATGGTACATAATCTGCAAAGGCACAAATGTACTTGGTGCTTTCTCATCCTGATTAATTGATAGAAGAATGGAGCTTTATAACTATGTCATTACGTATGTTCAAATTAATTACGATTCTACTTCCTCCCCTATTAATTGGCGGGTTCGAGTATATTCGTCACGAATTTATGCTAGACTATTTATCGATGGAAGCGGGGAATTTCTATATTACATTACTAACTCTGATTCTATCGTATTTAATTGGCACTTGGATGTTTAGTAGCTTTGAACGATCCAATCAGGAGCTTGTACAAGAACAAGCGAGGCGTGCAGTATATGAGGAGCGCGAACGACTGGCGAGAGAATTGCATGATAATTTGGCWCAGACCCTATTCTTCCTTAATGTTAAATTAAAGCAAGGGCAGATTGAGGAAGCCAAAGAAGCTGTATCTGAAATTGATAACAATTTGCGACAAGCGATATTCAATTTGCGAACATCGCCAGATGATGCGATATCATTCACCGATCGCTTAATGACATGGCTTCGGGATTGGGAACTGCTCACTGCTGTGGAACTAACACCGAATATTCAGATTGAAGATGGACAGTTTAGTACATCGGAAGAAACACAATTATTCGGCATTGTCCAAGAGGCATTCACCAATATACGTAAGCACTCCAAAGCAAGTAAAGCTTCAATTAGCTTTCAAGCAAGTACACTCAATTGGGAGCTAACAATCATCGACAATGGGATTGGTATTCAGCCATCACCGAAGTCTAGTAGACAATATGGCATTTCCCTTATGCGTAATCGTGCACAAGAATTAGGTGCCAAATGGGAGCTAACATCTGGAAATGAGGGAACTAAGCTCTACATGTTCTCTGAAGAGAGGAAGTAAATCACGTGAATCAACATCCCTATCGAGTACTGATCGTAGATGATCACCCCTTAGCTCGCAAAGCGGTACGTTCCTTACTTGCATCAGATAATACCTTCATTGTAGTTGGCGAAGCTCACAGCGGCGGTGAAGCGATTGAGCAATGTAAGCAGCTGCTGCTTGATCTCATATTAATGGATATCCGCATGTCACCAATGAATGGACTTGAAGCAACTAGGCAATTAAAACAAATGTATCCCCAGATTCGCATTATCATGTTAACCGTATCAGATGATGTAGCAGACCTATTCACAGCGCTACAATTCGGTGCACAAGGCTATTTGCTCAAGAATATGGATCCCGATGAATGGTTAACTTACCTTCATGCTTTGCTTGATGACAATTCCGAGGTTGCTAGACAGATGGCTGACTCGATGTTCCATCGATTTCAATCTGTACGTGATCGAACATCTTCTGTGCAAACAGGTATTGCTGCAAGTATACTAACAACTCGTGAGCGAGAAATTGTCAAGCTCGTTGCAGTTGGTGATAATAATCGGCAAATTGGTGAAAAACTGCTCATCTCTGAGAATACGGTCAAGAACCACATGAAGAATATTCTCGAAAAACTACAGCTTGAAAACCGCGTACAGTTAACAGCTTACGCCTACACACACGAATTAACGCAAGCCTAAGCATTGATTTTGGTGTTGAGCCACTTAAATTTCTGAGTAGGTAAATAAGCAAACAAGCTGTCTAACCAGTAGATAATTCCTACTGAAGAGACAGCTTGTTTTTTTGTTTATGGCTGAACATTTATCCTAAGATTCTCCCTGAAAGCTTCTGTTCAACTTCTGCACCATGCTCCAGCATAAGCTCAAGTGAAACACCTTCGCTATACTCTAGAATCGGACGATAGGAATGGTCTAAGCTATTCAGTGCATCCCAGATCGATTCCCATTGAATTGTGCCATGACCAATAGGCTGATGTAGATCGTTGATCCCGTCATTATCGTGCAGATGTACAGCTTTAATAGAGGGTCCAAGATGGCGAATAAGAGCTGGTATATCCCATCCATTCACATGCGCATGTCCAACATCGACGAGTGCAACAATAGAAGGAATTTCTTTGAATAATGCTGTAAACTCCTCTTGATTAAATAGCGCATAATCACCCATGCCCATATTCTCGACAGCTAAACCAATATTTAGTTGCTCGGCATACTCACCTAATCGTCTTAAGTTCTCCTTTGCAAACTCTTGTGATGCTTGCCGTGCAAATAAAGGAGTTGAATACAAATTAGGGTGCAGTACCATATGCTCAGCGCCTATGCGTGCACACCAATCCAGACATTCTTTATAAACTTCATAAGAATATTCACGAATTGAAGCATAACGTGCAGAGGCCAGATTCAATTCCCATATGGGTGCATGAACACTTATAGGACCTTGAAAATGTTGAAACCGCCTAAATTCAACTTCCCAATCGACGGGTTCTCTCCAGTTCGGACCATCCATCATAAGTTCGATTCCGCCGTTCCAGCGCCTGAGTAGTTCTACTGAATTGTCTACTTGATTCATATAAGGTGCTAGATTAATAAAAATCGTCATTTGCTCCACTCCATTCCTGAGACGGTAATCAATGATTAAGTCTATTCTAGCAGAATATTGAGTAAATAATGATAGATTTTTTACTTATTCTTTCCAGTCAATGTTCACTTCTTTAATACCATCAATCTTCCAAATATGATCAAATAAATCAAGCATTCCTTTGCGCCTGGATGTATGTATACGGAATTCCATATATACGCGCTTATTATTGCCTGATTCCATCTCTTCCCTCACTGCCATTTGTTCAACAGCCATCTTTTCCTTTTGCAATAAGGCAGTGATCACCTCAACACTTTTAGGACGATTCGACATAACGATCTTAAGACTGCCATATTTTTTAAAAAGTATCAACTTACTTTCTAATTTGTTAATGATCCAAATGATAAATATGATAATTAAGATCGTAACAACAGCTGGCCAATAAAACCCTGCCCCCACACTCAAGCCAATTGCTGCGACCACCCATAATGTAGCTGCTGTGGTCAAGCCTGAAATAACATTGTTGGATCGCCTTAGAATTGCACCAGCACCTAAAAATCCAATTCCACTCACGACTTGTGCAGCTAACCTTGCAGGATCAAATCTAGCATTCATATGATCTAGCAGCTCGTTGCCAAACCCATAAATAGAAGTCAACATGATCAATGCTGAACCAACGGCAACGAGTAGATGTGTCTTTAATCCTGCTTGTTTATTCTTTCTCTCTCGTTCCCAGCCAATAATGCCACCCAGAACAGCAGCTAACAATAACCTAAACACCATCGTCTCTGGGGCTAATTCAATAGGAATCATAAGTTATGACCTCCAATAACTTTCACTTATATTAGCTCACATGAGCTATGCATGTTCATCCTGCCATTTCCATAGTTCCTTACTCGAAGAGGATATACCGATTGCACCACTTTTAAGTGCTGCTTCAAGATCCGTTAAATCCACCATTAAACCGCCTGCAATGACAGGCACATTAACTTCATCACGAATTCGCTGCATAATTCTCGTACATACCATCCCTGGCAGCACTTCAATCGCATCTGGTTGAGATGTTTTGGTTATTTTAATACCGTTATCTAGTGAAACGGAATCGAAAACAAATAGACGCTGGATCGTCATCAAACCATGTTTTTTACCTTCCGTAATAATCGAGCTTTTGGTTGTGACGATGCCATCAATCCCAATTTTCTCAGCCATATAAGCGACGCCCATCTTATCTTTACCAATTCCATCAATTAAATCGAAATGAATAAATGATAGCTTTCCTGCATCTCTAATCTGTTCAACAATTGCCTCAATTGAAAAAATATCAGATTTAAGAACAAATACGATATTAGATGTAGACTGCAAAATGCTTGGAAGCTCCTCTTTATTCACCAAGGAGGTTATAATTGGTTTACGTTTTAAACAATACGCAAGTCTATCATAGCTTTCTGAATTCACCTTCATCATCATCACCCCATGTTGTATTACCGTCATTATTCTACATTATTCACTAGGATTGTACACGACGGATGATTTAAGGATATCATAAACCGAATCCAATATATAAGTTGGTTTTTGTGTAGCAGCTTCAACATCTGCTTGACTTGTTATGCCTGTTAGAACTAAAGCTGCACCCATACCTGCATTAATTCCCATTCGAATATCCGTTTCCAGACGATCTCCTACCATTAAGCATTGCTCTGCTGAAAGCTCCAGTAGAGCGAGAGCTGTGTTAGCCGTTAGAATAGAAGGCTTACCCATGATGATATCGATCTTCTGTCCTGTCGTTCCTTCAATTGCCCCCATCATACCGCCACAGTCTGGAACATCTCCACCAGGCATCGGACATGTACGGTCCGGATGAGTTGCGATTACGGCAGCTCCTTGTTTAATAGATTGATAAGCAAAATCCAAATGATCATAGTGGAAATTGCGATCCCATGAAACGACAACAACATCTGTTTCAGCAGGTGAGTTAGCAAACACAATACCATTCTGAAGCATTTCTTGCTTTAAGATATCTTCTCCAATTACATAAACCTTAGCTCCAGGATGGTGATCCTTCAGGTAATGAATCGTAACTAGTGCTGGATTCAATAAATGCTCGAGCCCCACACGAATACCAAGCTTATTAAGCTTCGCTACATATTTTTCTCTTGAATCTATCGTTTTATTGGTTAAAAACAATACCTTCTTATTCTGAGACTGCAAGTATTCGATTGTCTCTAATGCACCGGGAATCAATTCATCACCTAGATAAATTGTACCGTCCAAATCAAAAATATAACCTGAATATTGATTCACTATGTTTCCCCCTTGCGTTTCGTTTCTTAATACCAAAAAACCCATCGCACAATAACGCCTCCTAAATTAGGAAGTGTATCATCATGCAATGGGTTCTCATGGTCTCTACCCGGCTTATTCATTTTAATTAACGCTATTATTGCATATTCGCCATATGAGTGACAAGATGTCTTCTGACTTTTAATTCTATTCTCCCCGTGCAATCTTCATCTGCTCGATTACTAAAGCACGCTGTCTATTTATTTCCGATGAATCCCATGCAAGCAATTCTGCCATCATGAATAGAACCGATTCCATGACATGTTCTGCTTTGAACCGATCAAACAATACCCAACCTGTTCTTCTTAGGAGAAAGTCACAAGCCGTAACTGTCATCTCATGCTCCACACAATACATAACTTCTGCACGAAGCACTTGATCCGCAAGTAAAGTGCTAGATAAAGACTCGACCTGTATAGCTTGCAAATAACGATATACATCGCCTGTATTTGAGCCATAACGGGTAAGTAAGTCTAGTACTTGTTCTTTATTAAGTCCAAGTATTTCGCCAGCTTCTACGAGTCTAGTTCTGTTCTGCTCGAATGATTCCCCGTCTTGCGAAATTCCTCCACTGATTAGTTCACGATTCGTCGTGCATGGCGGAAATATTCTTCCTTCCTCGTCTCGGAGCTGCGCTGAAACTAAATTCACTACTTTCTCTGCCATTTTACGGAAGCCTGTTAATTTGCCTCCCGCTATCGTAATTAGACCGCGCTCAGATACGAACATTTCATCCTTGCGAGAAACTTCAGATGGACTTTTACCTTCTTCATGTACAAGCGGACGAAGTCCTACCCAACCTGATTCAATATCAGATTCCTGTAATCGAACCGTTGGGAACGCCGCATTAACAGCATCAATTAAGTATTTGCGATCATCACTGCTTATTCTTGGATCTTCAGGGTTTCCTTCATATAAGGTATCTGTCGTCCCAATATAGGTTTTACTGCCACGAGGGATAGCAAAGATCATTCGACCATCAGGTACATCAAAATACGCTGCTTGCTTAATAGGTAGTCGCTTGGCATCTACAACAAGATGAATTCCCTTTGTTAGTAGCAAATGCTTTCCTTTAAGGGAGTTATCCTTTTTCCGCAGCTCATCGACCCAAGGACCCGCTGCATTAACAATCTTCTTCGCATAAATATCGAATTTTCCCCCACTAATTCTTTCTTTAACCTTCACACCTACTACTTTACCGTTCTTATAAATAAAATCGGTTACCATGGCATAATTGGAGATTGCAGCTCCCCGATTTTTAGCACTCTTAATAATTTCGACCGTTAATCGCGCATCATCTGTGCGATATTCATAATAGTATCCGGAACCCTTAAGATCTTCGGTTTTAAACAAAGGTTCTAGTTTCATAGTTTCTATGCGACCAAACATTTTGCGACGCTCACTTCTTTTGACGCCTGCCAGCCAATCATAAATGTACAAGCCAATCGAACTTGCGAAATAACCATAAGTTCCTTTCTTATAAATAGGCAGTAGCATTGGGATTGGATCTACCAAATAGGGTGTACTCTTATGTAATAGTGCACGCTCTGAGCCAACCTCCTGAACGAGTCTAACCTCGCCTTGCTTCAAGTATCTAAGTCCACCATGAATCAATTTCGTTGAACGACTGCTTGTACCTGAAGCAAAGTCATTCATCTCAACGAGACCTACCTTCATCCCCCTTACACTTGCATCCCAAGCGATACCTGCTCCGGTGATCCCTCCACCAATGACGAATAAATCTAATTCTTGCTCAGCCATTGTGCTCAAATAGCTTAATCGATCATTAACAGAAAATAATTCCATTTCAGTTCCCTCCATTTTTGTGAAAACCCATATCATCACGTCAGTGGAACCAAGAAGAACACACACAAAAAAGACCCTTTTGCAGGCGAAATACGCACTAACAGTGCGTTTTCGGCAAAAGGGTCCTCTAATGTCTCCACCCATTTACTCATGTAATTTACACACTATTATATGCTGTACTAACTAAAATGTCTATAATCTACTAAAAGAGGTAGACTAAATTACCAAAATAATCTATTTGCTCACCAATATAAACCTCTTATTCAAGGGTGAAAGTCATCAAATCCTGCCCCACTGAAACCTTCGACCGAACCTCAGCAATTAATCCGTTTAATACCTCATTATAGGGTTCATTATCTGTTACATGAACGATTACTAGTTTATCGATTGCATCAAAATTGTACGAATGGACTATATCTTGTAGACAACTATGTGAAGACGAGGACTTGTAAGCTGTCGTTGCTTCATGAATAAGTAAATCAATCTTCGGGATCTCATTTAACTTTAGATTAATAGAAGTATCGGATGAGTATACAACTACCTGATCTTTATATATGGCCTTGATCCCAACCGTAGGTACTTGGCCATGGCTGCTAGGGAATACCGACAATGATAAATCATCGTTATGCCAAATAAGAGACGGCTTCATCCAGTCAAACGAATTGATCCGAACCTCAAATGAACATGGCCACTCACTCATTTGCATCAATGACAGCCAATCTTCCAACCATCCTCGTTTCTCCTCTGTGCAATAGATGTCTAATGGTTCTCTACGACCATCGATCCACATCCCCCATAATAGAGAAGGCAAGCCGTAAATATGATCAATGTGAAAATGTGTAAGCACGACACGCTTAATATGATGCGTTGGAATCCCCACTTTTTTTAATTTGCCAAGTGGGTTACCACCGACATCGATTAGCGTGCACGACTCGGGTTGCTGCAGTAGTAAATACGTATTGTCTCGCTCAATTCCAGAAGCCGCACATGCGGTTCCCATCAAGATAATTTCCATTAGAACCTCCTACTTAATGCCAGAGTGCATGAAGCTTTCCACAAACTGTCTTTGAAAAAATAAGAATCCTGCAAGTAGCGGTGTAATGACAAGAATAGTAGCCGCTGTAACAGTTCCCCACTGCGCACCTGTCTCGAATGATTGAGCAAAAATCGCGATTCCTACGGTTAACGGACGAGATTCAACCGAATTGGTAACAACGAGCGGCCACATAAAATTGCTCCAATGTGTGCTTACGGAAATTAATCCAAAAGCAATATAGGTAGGTTTAGCTGAAGGTAAATACACATGCCATAACGTTTGATACCATTTGCATCCATCTACTCTAGACGCATCATCAAGTTCAATTGGGATCTGCTTGAACGTTTGCCTTAGTAAAAACACACCGAATGCAGATGCCCAATAAGGCAGCATAATGGCTAGTTTAGAATCTACTAATCCTAACTCTTTCATTATTGCATAGTTCGGAAAAATTAGAATATCAGGCGGAATCATAATCTGTGTTAAAAAGACGATAAACATAATGCTCTGTCCAATAAAATTCAATCTAGCAAAGGCATAAGCCGCTAGTGTCACTGTAAACAACTGTACCACTAAAATACCAAGAACAATAACAATTGTATTGTAATAATACTGAAGAAAAGGAATGGTATCCCATGCTGCAGTATAGTTAGAAAATGTCGGGCTTTCAATCGCAAAAGGGTTAACTCTAGTAATTACTTCACTCGAAGGAGTAAATGATGTAACAATTGTCCATACAAGCGGTACGATGAATATAATTCCTATTAGGATGATAATAATTCGATTAACAATATAATTCATAATGTGATAACCTCCCCTTTCCTAGTAATGGATTCGCTTATCTAAGTAGGCATAATTAAAGATCGATATAGCAAGTAGTATGACAAGAAGAACTACGGTTAATACGGAAGCTCTACCCATATCCCAGAAACTAAACGCAGTCTCATAAATGTGGAATAACAGTAGGTTACTTGCATTGTCAGGACCGCCTTTGGTCATGATGTACAGGTGATCTACCATCTTAAATGCATTTGTAGTTGCAATAACCATAACGAACAAGGTTGTAGGCATTAACAATGGGAATGTGATTTTGCGGAATACCTGAAAAGGACGCGCACCCTCCATTTTAGCTGCTTCATAGACTTCACCGGGTAAATTTTGGAGACCAGCCAAATAAAAAAGCATGAAGAATCCAGCTTCCTTCCAAATAAGCATAAACATCATTGCAAACATAACCCAAGACGGACTTCCCAACCAATTGGGACTGTCAATCCCAAACAAATTTAGAAATTTATCGAGTAGTCCGTAATCTGGGGTGTAAATAAACAACCAGATATTGGCGATCGCAATCATGGGTATGAGAGTCGGGTAGAAGAAAGCTGCTCTAAGAATACCCGTCCCTTTCATTTTGTTATTTACCCATATAGCTAAGTAAATAGCTAATAGAATACTTGCTGGCACCGTCCCAATAGCGAGTAGCATATTATTTGTGAGAACTTTATAAAAAATCTCATCTTGAAAAACCTGCGAGTATTGATCAAATCCCACAAATGTCTGTGCACCGAACGTAGAACTTTGGAAACTCAAATAAATGGATTTAATAATTGGATAAAACGTAAACAAAGCAAGAAACACAAGTGACGGGAAAAGTAGCGCATAGGCAAATAGATTTTCTTTCCAGTTAATTCTCCCTTTTGTGCTTAAACTACGTTGTGTCAATGAAATTCCCCATTTCTAAGCTAATAAATATAATCATGAGACACGAAGAAACCACGTATGCATATAGACCTACCATTTAATTGATAGAGTTCAAATATGTAACCGTGGCCTCTCATTGTCTCTGGCCAAACGAATGTATATGCAATAATTAAATTTTTATGGTTTACCTTGGCCTGGCTTTTTGGGTCCATTACCATGCTTAATATCGTTCTTGGCTACTTTAAAATCTGCCCATCTTACAATTTTGCCGTTTTGATCAAGCTCTACAATGAAGATGTGATCATCCTTCTTCACTTCTATATTCGTTGAGGCTGTTAACGTAGCAGTATATTTGTCTGGTAGATCACCGATGCTGGGTTGAACCACAGAACCCGCTTTACCCTTCAAATACTTGTATGTCACACCTTCCTGTAAGCCTGTCACCTTAGTCGTTTTATTGATTTGGCCCTGTGCCAATTTGATTGTACTAATTACTGGTGCAGGGGTCTTGGCAACGCTAAGTTGAAACGTTAAAGTGTTAGTACCATTTGTTGCAGTAATCGTCACATCGCCTTGACTCTTGGCCGTAATTCCACCTGTAGAAGTGATCTCAGCAATTGTCTCATCGCTACTTGCAAAGATGTAGGATGCGGTTAAGTCGATTGGTGCTGATTTGCCACGTGCCTCAAGAACACTTGCCCTAGCATTCTCTCCAATCTTCATATTCGAAGGAATGCCGTTAATCGATGCTACCCCGTATTGATCCCACTGATTCAGATTCAGCTTCAACATCGTGTCCATAATATAAGTCGTCGTGTACCTGTACTTGTTAGCCCCAGACTCTAGTACAACATAGAGATCATCACCAATATCGATGATACCTTCAGCCATAGGGACGATAGTCAAATTACTATTATTTGGCTTCGCGGATAGTCCGTCAAGGAACCAGCCTGGAACCTCAGTTGTTCCCACTGTCGCGGTAAAATGAGCTTCTTCTCCTAATGGATTGTTGTATCTAAACAAGTTGCTATCTTTATTTCTTCCAAGAGAAGTGCTCAGAATAATACTATCCCCTCTTACAACAACACCTTGCACTTTCTCTCGAACTGATAAAATGAAATCAGGTACAGCCTTTTCAGTTCTATCACCTACTAGTTGCTCATGAGAGTCCGTATCCTGATCGAGCTTGTAGCCGACAGTCCAAGCCTTATGCTGTTCGCCTGTTCGTGTCGTTTGCGTATGAGAAGGATCTACTGTGTAGGATGCCTCATAGAATTCACCTACCCAAAGAATACCATCTGCAAATGTTGTATAGGACGCATTGACGGGTACACTGATTCGCTCAATAAAGGTAACCTCGTCATTATCTTGTGCCTGAATGAGTGTATCAAGCTTGATCTTAAATAAAGAGGAATTCGAAGAAATCCAAGCGTAGTCTTTACTAATCGCGATCCCACCAGCATGACCTGTATAAGGCTCACCATTCTGCTGATAAAGAACAACTGACTTAATCAAATCCCCTGTTGCAGCATCAAGAATTGAAAGAGTCGTTGGTCTGCCATCCGTCATGTAAGAGACGACGAGCATCCAATTCATATCTTCATAATAAGCTAGGGCTTGTGGTACCAAATCCTGTGGAAGTCCAGGGATTACCGGACCATCTTCTCCTATATCCCATACCGCCTTATATTTACTATCCATGTTGTTAATCGACCTTTGCACTTGCGTGATCTGTTGATGTAACGGCATTACAGATTGCGGAGCTGATTTATCAGATTCATTATCAGAGGTATCTACAGCAGACACCTCAAATGTGTAAGCTTTATTTCCAATCAGTTCATATACCCTAAATTCCTGCTTAGATGCAGGAACCGAATGCTCCAGAATACCATCCTTATAGATGTTGTACTTGAAAATATCTGACTCATGATTTGGTGACCATTGAAGTAGCACTACACCGTTACCAGCAACTGCTTGTACATTGCTTGGCGTCTGTGGCTTCACATCATCTTGCTTGCTCTTCTCCGGTGCCTGATCTGGGGCAAGTGTTCCAGGTGTCATAGCCTGATTACCTGCCTGAAGCACCATTTCTATACCACCATCAATTGGGTAGCTATAGATCGCGCTTCTATTCAGTGGCACATCAGCTTTCGCATAACTAGCCTTGCTAACTTCATATCCACTCGGATCCTGAATTGTAACGTTACCACCACCGTTAACCAATCCGCCAACATTATGAATGATGTTAAGTTGATCTTCGGAAAGATATTTGCTTGTATAGGAATTGAAATAGTAGCTGTTAAACGCTTCTAACGAAATAGGAGCAATTTCTGCCCTTCTCGTCCAAAGCACTACGCTCTCGCCAGATCCTACCTTTACTGATCGGTCAATCACCTTTTCCCAGCCAGCTATTACTTTATATCCTTGTAAATCAATTTCCAGATCACTTGCATTATAGAGCTCGATATATTCAAATGCATCAAATCCTTCGTAATTGTCGGTATCCGCTACTAACTCCGATATGAGCAGCTCTGGAAGGCGATCCGATGGTTTTGCCTTGATTACTGCCATGTGTTCGGATTCGATACCCGAATGATTAAACGAGGATACGCTGAATTCAAATTCCTGATTCTTATTTAATGAACCAATGCCAATTTGATTCTCTGCTGCTGATAAGGTTTGATATAAAACACCATCAACATAGACTTTGTAACCCGCAAGATTGGAGTCACTAACCGGATTCCAGCTTAAGAGAATTCGATTCGTACCTGGCTCTGCTGTCAGACCTGTAGGTTCGGAAGGTGGAATCACATCGATTGGCGCCTTCGGCATTACCTTTGCAAATGATGAGGATGAGGACTCTTCTCCACCTGCTACTGCAGTAACCCAAAATATATATTCTGTATTATTGGTCAGATTTTCAATTCGCTGTGCTGATGTATTCGATGCTGTTACCTGCACCTCATGGCTTGTATCACCTAGAGAATAGTAATAAACATGATATGCATCTGCACTGACACTAGAAGTCCATGTTAAATTAACTGCTCCATTATCTGGCTGGGCAGATAAATTAGTTGGCGCCTCTGGACCCACTATCTGACCAGTAGCTAAGATCCCTGGAGTAGCTGTTTGACCATTAGCGATTTTCTCCATGTCCATACTACCCGAGTATCTATAAGTCACACTTTTGTCTCGATTGCTGTTTGCTCCATCAGTAGTCACATCAGAGTTATAGTAAGCTGCAGTAATCAAAGTCTGGTCAGCGCCAGTAATAGCCACTCTTCTCTTCGATGTATCCGCCAAACCTTGTGCAGTTGTCGTCAATTTCACTTCAAATACTTGTTCTGTTAACAAGTTGACCTGATAATTCGCATTAAAATCCTCTAAAGGAACATATACATCTGGATCCTTCAGCTTCTTAAGCCATAATACCAAGGCACTATTAGCCTCTATGCTCTTATTAGAAATCGTCCATTTGTTTGCTGGTTTTGCAAAATCCGTCGTGAAGTATTGTAATTGATAACCATTTAAATCAATTCGATGGGAAGTTGTATTATAAATTTCCACATACTCATAAAGCTGCCCCGCCCCAGAAGAATTAGGCACAATTTCAGTGATGACCAGATCAGACACACTATTGCTCTCTGCATAAACAGTTTGCATTGGAACATTTAACATACTAAGTAGCATTGTAACGATCATTGCCATAACCATGATCTTTTTCAGCCCATATATCTTCATTTTTCTGCCTCCTACAAGTAGATACGGCTTCGACGTCCTTAAATTAACCTAGTAAGTATTTGGCGACACTCGCCATAGCTTTCATGACCGTGTCGCCAATATTAGAATTCAAAATGAACTACTTAAAGTTCTTCAAAATTTGATCTGCTTGTGTTTGCGATTTTTCTAGAGCTTCTTTTGCGCTCATCTTGCTATGCAAAGCAGCCTGAATGTTATCGTTAAACAATTTCGTCACTTGTCCATTTTG
Organism: Paenibacillus sp. P5_B5; assembly: GCF_056400365.1. Taxonomy (NCBI): domain Bacteria; kingdom Bacillati; phylum Bacillota; class Bacilli; order Caryophanales; family Paenibacillaceae; genus Paenibacillus; species Paenibacillus sp. P5_B5. The sequence goes on along the minus strand of NZ_JBFULK010000005.1, from coordinate 245,212 downwards.
ATAAGTGGACAATTCACTATGTGCATATTGAAGTTGATCTCTTGCAACTTTCGCTTGAGGGAATCCTTCTACATATTTTTTTAGTAGATCAGTTTCATAAGCTGCTTTGGTAGTGCCTACATATCCTGTATCGATAGACCATTGAGCCACACGCTCAGGCTGAGTTAGAAATTCAATAAACTTAACAGCTGCTTTTTTGTTTTCTTCTGGGATATCCTTGAAGACGTATAAATTACCGCCTCCAGTCGGTGAGCCATACTGTTTGTTAGCAGGCAAGAAAGACACGCCAAAATCAAACTTCGCATCCGTCTTCACTTTCGTCAGATTACCAGTTGTATGGAACATCATAGCTGTTTTTCCACTGATAAAATCTGAAGGAACCGTTGCCCACTCCAAAGTACCTTCTGGCATAACTTTATCCTTTTGGCCTAAATCCATATACATTTGTAGTGCTTCCTCAACATGAGGCTTATTAAAGAATACTTGTTTGCCATCATTAGACATGATATTCTCCCCACTTTGGAGAGACATTGCTTGCAGCATCCAGTATTGATAACCCGTACTTGGGATTTCAATACCCCATTGTGACACTTTACCTTGACTATCTTTAACGGTCAGCTTACTTGCAAAGTCTCGTATCTCAGTCCAATTCGCTGGTGCTTTCTCTGGATCTAAGTTAGCCTTCTTGAACATTTCCTTGTTGTAATATAGAACGATCGTACTACGTTGGAATGGGATACTCCATACGTTATCACCCGATTTGGTATTACCCATAAAAGCTTCATAGAATCCACCCAAATACTCTTTAGAGAATCTCGGTGTCAATTCCTCAATTGCATTCATTTGCAATAAGGAATATAAGTCAGTTGACAATAGAACCGCGATATCTGGTGCATTATTTCCTTGAACAGCCGTCATAACCTTCGTAACCGTATCTTGGTAGCTTCCACCATAGATAGGTTTGATTTTAATATTTTCATTTTCTTTTTCAAAATCTTTAGCCAATGCATCAATAATTTTAGTGATTGGACCACCTACAGCAACTGGGAAAAAGAATTCGAGATCAACAGCTTTACCGCTGTCTCCGCCTTCTTTCTTATCTTTTTGAGGAGCTGTCGATCCACTAGGAGCCGCACTTCCTTGGGTAGACTTCCCTGAATCCCCTTTGCTACACGCAGAAATAATAAGTACGATTGCAAACATTAATACCACTAATTTTTTCATGATTTTCCCCCTTAGAATATAGCAACTTGCTCAGGTTAGTATAGAATGCTTGTGTAAATTTAAATTAATGTATTTATCAAAATTACGTAAAAATTAAATAGTTACTTATCTGAACCTCCTATTCTATATAAAATTAATGAGAACCCAAGACATAATAGCGCTTCCATTATAAGAAGTGCTAAATCATGTAAAGGGTTCTCATTATCTCTACCCAAACTATTTAATTTGAACAATCAAAATATTACATTTATTAAGCAATCTTGACAAGAGGTTTTCTAAATTTATTATCACATCTTAGATTTTCGTTATTTTCTCTAAACATAAAAAAATAATTATTCACAATTTTTACATTTTAGTTGACGTTATAAACATTCTTAACATATACTTACTATCAGCAAACGCTTTCAAGAAAACCTATTTACGCTCCGGGTGGAGAAAATGAGAAGACCCAGAGAACTTATCTACTTTTCTTTGTAGTACAAAGAAAAGTAATAGGCTCCTTCGGTTTTTTTTATTTTTATCAGATTATTAGTAATTTTTGGAAGGTTGTGATTTATCCAGAGCATTTATAGCATTAATCTTACAAATTCACGGATTATAATTTACAAATAAAGCTTATAGTGTTCAGTACCTAGAGAATTATTTGTGTAATTTTAATAAAAATTCATTTTGGGGGAGATTACAATGAAAAAGTTGTTCACGTTGTTAACACTTGTGATGCTCATGGTCACAGCAGCTTGTTCTGGCTCAGGATCAAATTCAACAGCTGGTTCGAATGCAGGAGAAGCAACACCAGCACCTGCTGTTGTTGAAGATACAACACCTGTAACGATTCAGTATTGGCATGCTCATGCTGAAGCACAAATGAAAGGCGTTAACTTTATGATCGAGGAATTCAAAAAGAAATATCCTCATATCACAGTTGAGCCGGTCTTCCAAGGTGCTTATGCCGATTTACACCAAAAGCTTCAAGCAGCGATTGCAGCAAAAGATGTACCTGCTGTAACGAACGTTGAAGTTGCTTCACTAGCAACCTTCTCAGAAGGCGGTGCTTTCGAGAATCTAGATGGTTACATCAAACGTGATAAAGTTGATACTGCTGATTTCTCCCAAGGCATGCTAGCTGCTTATGCATATAATGGAAAGCAATTTGGTTTCCCACTAATCGTTAGTACAAGCGTTAACATCTATAACAAAACCTTGTTCGATAAATTAGGAATTACACCTCCACAAACTTGGGACGAGATTGAAGCGTTCAATCAGAAAGCTACTGTCAAAGAAGGCGGCAAAACAACTCGTTATGCATTCTCAGTACCTGGTTGGGACGTATGGAACTATGACCCGTGGATGATTAACGGTGGCGGTTCAATCCTTAATGCAGACATGACCAAATCAAATATTGATTCACCAGAAAGCTTACGTTACATTAAGAACTTCAAAAAATGGTTTGATGAAGGCTCCATGCATATTGGCGTAGGTAAAGGTGCTTCTGATACTATGCGTCAAATGTTCTTAGAGGAAAAAATCGCAATGGTACAGCATTCTTCTTCAATTATCAAAACTTATGTAGAAAATGCTAAATTTGAAGTTGGCGTATCTTTCATTCCAGGGGATAAAAAGCGTATTGCTAACATCGGTGGTGCTGGTATCGTCATGATGTCAGGTGCCAAGGACAATCAGAAAGAAGCTGCATGGAAATTCATTAAACATATGACCTCTGCTGAATTTAACATTCAATGGGCAGAGAAAGTTGGATACTTACCAACTCATAAATCTTCAGTAGCATCTGAAGAAGGTAAGAAATATCAAGAAACATGGCCGCAATATAAAGCAGTTCTAGATAACTTTGATAATGTAACACCTCGCTTGCAGCACGTTGTTTATACAGAATTAAGTAACTTCTACAAAGATGCAATGGCTAAAATAGTGCTTGAGAAGGCAGACCCTGAAACAGTTATGAAGGAAGCTGCTACCAAAATGAATGAAGTACTAGACGATCTATAAACTAGAGAATTAGCAACTGTAGGTGCGAATTTCATTTCGCACCTACACTTCTTCAAAGGATATTTGTATGAAATGAGGTTAGTGAATGGAAACATCAAAGAGTGTGAATTTACAAACACACACAAAGCATAAAAAATTAAACTACCAGTTTTTTGATAAATTAATGGATTTTTCGTTTGCTGTCCCTGCTCTGTTTTTCCTAGGTGTTTTTGTGTACTATCCACTTCTTTATTCACTTTATATCAGCTTTACGAACTGGAACATGACGAAGCCTGCTAAAAAGTTCATTGGCCTTGAAAATTACGAGAAGCTTCTGACTAATGACGACTTCTACAACGTGTTAAAAGTTACTTTTTCTTATACGTTTATCGACGTTATATTAACACTTGTGATCGGTCTTCTATTAGCACTTTTGCTTAATTCGACCAAAAAAATATATGGTTTTATGCGTATGATCGTGTTTATGCCGTATTACATCTCTATGGTTATTGCTGCCATGATCTTTGTCTGGATCTTTAACTCCCAATACGGCTTAGCTAATATGGTCATTGGATGGTTTGGATTAGACCCTGTCAATTGGCTTAACAATCCCAAAACAGCTTTGTGGTCGCTAATCACTGTATCCTTATGGAAAAGCGTAGGATTCGCTATGCTGATCTTCATTGCTGGAATTCGTGGAATTCCACTCGAATATTATGAAGCTTCTAGCATTGACGGGGCAAGCAAAGTAAGACAGTTTTTCAAAATCACGCTTCCATTGCTTTCGCCAACTACATTATTCTTGGTTGTAACGAACTTTATTTCATCCATGCAAGTATTCCAATCCGTTAACATTATGACTTTTGGGGGACCACTCGATACCACCAAAGCCATGGTCTACTGGATTTATGAGATGGCATTCAAAGAATTTAAGACAGGTAGAGCATCTGCACTCGTCATTATTTTCTTCCTGATTATCATTGTATTAACAATCGTACAATTTGTAGTATCTAATAAACGAGTTCACTATGAAGGGTAGGCAGATAGATGACATTCCGAATTTCTAAAACCCTACAATTAGTATTAGCACTTATTGTAACTATAATTATGTTCTTCCCAATCTATTGGCTACTTGTTACTTCTTTGAAGTCAACTCATGAGCTAAGACTAGCAGTTCCATCTTTCTGGCCTGAGGTATTTAATTGGTCTAACTATGTAAATGCATTTAAAACGGCTCCATTTGACCGTTTCTTCCTCAATACAGTCATACAAACAGCTGGAATTCTGTTTTTTCAAATTAATATCGCCATCTTCACGGCGTTTGCTTTTGCAAAGGGCAATTTCTGGGGCAGAGATAAACTCTTCTTATTAATCCTTGCTGCTTTGATCGTACCTGATCAAGTAATATTTGTTCCCGTTTATGTCATGCTTGCTAAAGTTGGTTGGTTAAATACATATGCAGCGCTAATCATTCCTCATGCTGCTTCCGCATATGCGATTTTTCTACTCAGACAAACCTTTAAATCTATTAATAATGATGTAATCGAAGCTGCTCGTGTAGACGGAGCCGGTCGTCTACGTATTCTCTATGGCATATTAGTACCTATGGCGAAGCCTACCATTAGTACACTCGTTGTACTAACCTTCATCTCCAGCTGGAATTCCTATTTCTGGCCGCTAGTTATGACGAACTCCAATACAATGCGAGTTCTAACTGTAGGGATCGCGATGATGAGAGAAGCTGTCGCAGGTGATGAAGCACTTAATTTCCACTACATCAGTGCTGCGAGCATCATGGTCATTCTACCAATTGTTCTGGTATTCATATTCGCTCAGAAACATATTGTCGCTGCAATGGCTAATTCTACATTTAAGTAGAAACGGTTCTGCCGTCTATATAAGACGGTCAAGTTTCTGCGAGAAATACTTAAGAACTTAGGAGCCTGGCGATATAAGTTCTTATATTTTAAGTAATTGAAGGAGAACTACCAATGACAAATTCAGACTTTCTGATCATGGCCCATCGCGGAAGTATGGGACAAGCCCCTGAAAATACTATGGCAGCGTTCCAGCTTGGTTTGGATCACGGCTGTAATGCTTTTGAGCTTGACATTCATCTATCCAAAGATGGTGAAATCATCGTCTGTCATGATGCTACACTTGATAGAACAACAGATCACACAGGATATATTAACGAGATGACCGTATCTGAATTGAAGAAAGTGGATGCAGGTCGTTGGTTTCATGAGCAATACGAAGGAGAACGGCTTCCTCTGCTTGAGGAAGTGTTCGATTTAGTCCCTCCTCATATCGTGATTAATATCGAAGTTAAACAATCCTATGGCCGCCAGCTTGAACCCAAATTACTCGAATTATTGAAGAGGAAAAACCGTGTAGACAATGTAATTTTGTCTTCATTTAATTTTAAAACACTTCAGTTTCTGAAACAGTCAGAACCTAATGTGAGAATTGGACTGATCTATAACTGTAACTTCAACCAACATCGTGAGGTTGCAAAACTATTGGGAGTTCCTGTGTATTCCTTGCATCCTAATTTTCACAACATCGATCCAGAGGATATTACCGATGCCATTACACATGGTTTGAAAGTATTCCCTTATACGATTAATGAAGAGAAGGAAATGAAACAAGCAATTTCCTATGGTGTCTCTGGTATCATTACGAACTTCCCTGCACAATTACGTTCGATTATTTCAGCAGAATAATAGCTATGGAGGGTACGATGAAGCGGATTACAAAGGTATTTACCATTTCTTTATTACTGTTAACCGTTATAACTGGTTGTTCCAAATCAGGAAATCAGTCAGCTGAAACCGTAGCACCTACTGCTTCTGCAGCAGCTTCTGTAGTAGCTTCTCCTTCAGCTGCAACTACATCGGAGCCTACTGAGAAAAAACCAGATCTATCGGTCATTACACAAGAAGACACGAATATTAAAGTACGTGTGAATAAACCAGAATTCGAACCATTCTTAAAGTTAGCTAAGCCTGGACCTATTGTACCTGGACTCCTTCAGGATTATATTCCACAAGGTATTGCTTATATGAAAGAGCAGAACTGGATTCTAGTATCCTACTATCGTGAAGATAAAAGCCCGAGTATACTGACTGTCGTCGATGCTAAAACCGGAGAGCTTGTTAAATCCCTTCAACTCTATAATGCGGATAAACAGGCGTACAACGAACATGCAGGAGGCGTAGCAGTAAGCAGCAAATATGTTTGGATTTCCTCCAATAGTAATATGTACTACATGAAGAAGGAAGATCTGATCCAGAGCGCTAAGGAAGATAAGATCTATTTCCAAGGAAGCTTTAAGACAGATTTAAGAGCTTCGTACACTTCCTACGCAGATGGAGTACTGTGGGTTGGCGAATTTGCCAACGGAACCGCTGATTACCCTACGAGTCCAAAGCACTATATAACGAACCGTGACGATGCAGAATATCGCGCTTGGGCGGAAGGATTCAAACTGGATGAACAAACGGATCTTCCTCCTAATAAGAAAATAGAAGAAGATGTTACTGTACCAGACTATGTGCTTGCAATACCTAACCGAATTCAAGGAATGACTGTACGATCAGACAAAATCATTGTAAGTGAATCCTTTGGTCGAAATACAGATGGCTCTCTCGTCTTCCATAAGAATACTCTTGCTGAGAAGCCGCATAAACAGGTAGATTTTGGAACTAAACAAGTGCCTTTATGGTTCTTAGATAGTAAAAATCATATCGAAACCATCACAGGTCCTCCGATGACAGAAGGAATTGTAGAGCATGATAATATGCTGTACGTATTATTCGAGTCGGGTGCCACAAAATTCAGAACATCGGGCAGCTATCCTCTAGATCGAATCTATACATTTGACCTCAAGCGATAATCTCTTCACCCTCGGTAAGCTAAGTTGGTCCATAGAATATGATTGGACAAAAAAGAAACCTCTCCTATGAATTAATGTTAGGTCCTCTTAACATTATCCATTGGTAAGGTTTCTCTTTGTTAAAGTGAGGCGTCCGTCAGTCTTTTATCATGACCTTTGGGATAGCTTCATTTCTTCTCATGTTTTTGAAAAAAGTACGTATAAGGGTTCTTCTCATCTTTAATTCCCTGTTCACTCCATGTGATCTCCCACTGCTGTTCATCGAACTCTGGGAAAACGGTATTACCTTCGAATTCATGCTCAATCCGCGTTATGTACATTTTATCTACATAAGGCATAAAGAGTCTAAACAGCTCCGATCCTCCGGTGACGAATACTTCTTCATCTCCATACCGATCCATTAATTCTTCTATGGAATGCACGATCACGCATCCTGGGGCCTCATAATCACGGTTCTGCGTCATAATGACGTTCGTACGACCAGGTAGAGGCTTTCCAATAGACTCATAAGTTTTACGCCCCATGACGATCGTATGTCCCATAGTCGTATTCTTGAAAAATTTCAAATCTGCTGGTAGACGCCATGGCAGCTGATTTTCTCGCCCAATTACACGATTACGATCCATAGCCACAATATAAGATATGCTCATTCTGAATAGCCTCCTTTATACGGCAATAGGTGCTTTAATTGTAGGATGGGGATTATAGTTCTCAATGGTTAAATGCTCCATCTCACATTCAAAGATACTTTGTAGATCTTCGTTAATATTCAAAACAGGTAATTCCCTAGGATCTCTACTAAGTTGAATCTTCACTTGTTCGATATGATTCAAGTAAATATGTGCATCCCCTAGTGTATGAATGAACTCTCCAACCTGTAAATTACACTCCTGAGCAATTAAATGCGTGAGTAGCGAATAACTTGCAATATTAAATGGAACTCCGAGGAAAATATCAGCACTTCTTTGATATAACTGGCAAGATAACTTTCCGTCAGATACATGAAATTGGAATAAACTATGACAAGGTGGAAGCGCCATATTCGTTGGTACATCCTCTGGGTTCCATGCAGTTACGATTAAACGTCTGGAAGAAGGATTCTTCTTAATGTCTTCAATCACTTGTTTCAGCTGATCAATAACTTCACCTGTAGAAGTCTTCCATGCTCGCCACTGCTTACCGTATACATTCCCAAGCTCGCCGTATTTCTGAGCAAATTCATTATTTTCTACAATGAGCTGTTTAAATTTCTCGAGTTGCTCTTCATACTCCGCCTTAAACGCCTCATCTTCAAGAGAACGAAGCCCAAAGTTAGTCATATCAGGACCTTGATAGTCCGAGCTCTCAACCCACTTTTTGAAAGCCCATTCGTTCCATATATTATTGTTATTCTCTAATAGATACTTAATATTGGTATCTCCTTTAATAAACCACAGAAGCTCACTTGCAATTAATTTGAATGGAACTCGCTTCGTTGTTAGAAGAGGAAAACCTTTACTCAGATCAAATCTCATTTGATATCCAAACGTACTGATCGTACCCGTTCCTGTCCGATCTTCCCTTACTGTGCCATTCTCTAATACATGTTTGCATAAGTTTAAATAGGATTGTTCATTTTCGTACATATAGTTAATCTCTCCTTGAATTTATTTAGGGACAAATGAATCAATTTCATAATACCTGAAATAGGGCTAGATCCTCATCCTATTGTTTCGATAAATGGCTCTCCGAACCAAAAATCACTCGGCCTAATGTTAATGCTAATAGAAGCAATAAGCATCCAGCGGTAAAGGCTATACCATAAGATTGGATCCATCTCGGAGAATTATCAAACAAGCCATAAAGCCAGCCACCTATGAGTGGTCCTAGGAATGCTGCAAAGCCTGTTAGAGCTGAATAAATCGCAATAAACATCGGACGCTCGCTCTTAGGTGTATCACCAATAATAAAATTGAATACTAATTGATTATACCCTCCAAGTCCAATTCCTAAGAACAAATGGGCTGTGATAAGTACAACATAAATCGGCAATATCGTTAGTCCAACCCAGCTTATACAGGATAAAGCTATAAAAGGCAATGTCCAATAGAGTACCTTACGAGTTGAATACTTGGCATTAAGGTTACCCCATATATAATAAGCAATCATTGTAATTGTCATTTGTACAACTGTAATGATCGATACAATATCAATACTCACATGCAATACACTAAGCATAACAAAAGAAAATAGCGGTACAGCAATCCCTTGGATCAGCAGCCAGAGTGACAGAAACACGATAGCTTTCATGAACGCACGGTCTATAAATGGCTTCTTCATCATTGGCAAAAAATCAGTTTCTGTGGACTTCATCAAGGGTACATTAGGATACATTGTATACGCTATCATATTAAATACAGCAAACACTCCACAGATTCCAAACAATATCATATATCCAAGTTCACCCGGATACCATTTTAATATTTGACCGCCTAAGAATACAACAACAATCGCCCATGCACCAATTAAGGTATTCCGAATCCCAAAAAAGCGACCGCGGATCGTAGCTGGAACTATATCGCCTGCTAGTGTAGTCCAAATAACTGCACCAAAGGCATTAAACGCAAAAGCCGAGGTATATAGAACAATATAAGCCGATACCCACCACATTTGAGGTAATAAAAAAGGGATTAATCCGCATGCAGCCCATAAATAACGGTGTAATGCTCCGAATACAGTCAACCATAATTTACGATTCGTCATGCTTTTCTGCATCCAGAAAGCAGCGAAAATCTGAAGCATATTAACAAACGTAGTAATCGCAAGTACTAATCCGACCTGACTCGATGAAGCTCCTAAATGTAGCAAATATCCGGTTTGAAATGGACCTGCTAGTAGCTGCAACACGACCGTTGCAACCATTCCTTCAAATACCAACACACGCAAACCTTTACGTGTCTCCGAATTTTTACGAGCTACCATAGGTATATGTTTGCTTAAATTCATTCTGACTGATCTCCTCTACCCATTAACAACCTATTTTCCTAACTTCAAAGCCTAGCTTAATTGTGGTAAAATATTGACAGATTAGATGAGAAAGAGAAGATTATCTCTATCTTTGGATTCTATTCTATCATGTCAGGAGGTAACATGCATTGGTGAAAAACAATTATTTAGGTCTTATATTATCAATTATCGCCTTCCTCGTTATTTGTTCACTAGCTTTTGTTTTTGAATCTATCATTTTCATTTATATTGCAAGTGCTTGCCCAATCATTATCGTCTATTTAATTCCTAATTCACGTACATCGCAGTGGATTAGAACCGGGAAAGATACAGACAAGGTAGATCAATATATTATTCAAGCAAACGAGTCAAGAGAGTCTGATTTACTGATTATCACTTTTCAAAATGGGTATATTGATTGGGATAATAGAACGCTCTACTTCTCACTTGGTAAAGTGGCTACTGTAACGAAAGATCACCATGATAATAACGCCGCCTCACTATCTGTATTAAAACACGATTTATTTATGCATCCAAGTAAACGAGGATGGATTGGTATTGAACTGTCTCATCTGGCTCAGCGAGTTGATTACTTATCCTATACGACGGATGAAGTTAATCGTTTAGTGATTCGAGTCGCTGATATTACAGCAATTACGAACAAACGTAAAACGACAAGAAAAGTTGCAGCAAGTCGTAATGTCGAAGCTTAACATCTGAATAGCACCTTATGGAAAAAATCCCGTTATACAGAACCTATGGTTCGTAAAACGGGATTTTGCTTATCCAACAGAAGGTTCATCACTTTCTTTTGGATTATCAGTTGGTTTGGGTGTTGATGATGGTTTGAGTGTTGTTGTTGGTTTAGGAGTTGCTGTTGATTTTGGCGTTGATGTCGGTTTCGGACTTGAATCGGGATTCTTACTTGGACTCGGTTTAATGGATGACTCTGGAGTAGCAGTCGGCTTACTTGTACTACTTGGCTTAAATGTAGGTTTAGCACTTCCAGTAGGAGTCGTTGTTGGTTTAGTAGATTGAGATGGTGAAATAGATGGTTTCATAGTAGGTTTAGGTGTCGAAACAGGCTTCTTAGTTGAAGTTGGTGCTACCGTGCTTCCCTTATTGGATAGATCCTCATCCAATTTACCTGCTTTTTCATCTTGTAATAATTCACTTAATACCGCCTTACTCATGGCTTGATTGGCTGTCAGTGTGGCTACTAAATCTTTAACTTCTGTTTCAAGCTGGCGAAGAGTTTGTTCCTTTATTTTCTCAAATGAAATATGGTCTCCATTTGACTTCATTTTCAAATAAATAGCGTATTGTCCCATAGATACACCTTGAACATTCCCAATTGTTCTAAGTTCATTCGGAACTGCCATAGATAAAACAATAAATTCACTCGCATTGTTCGGATGAGTATCTCGGATATGCTTAGTCACTTGCTCATTTAATTTATTTGCCAGAACAACGTCACTAATCTTCGCGTTCTCTGTCTTTATTGCAGCAGCAACCACGATATCGCCTTCCCGTCCAGCTAGAGAACCTTTCTCTGCTTTATTCAGAATCGCAGCCGTTACGTCTTCAAGACTTTGGTTCTCGTACTTAATGTCGCTAATCCATTCTTTACTGTCTTTACCTATCTCACGTATTTCACGTACAATTTCATTCTCATCGATACCTAATTCAATACTTGGCTTGACGTCTATAGATACGTAAGCAATTATATCATCACCTGCAGCAGCCCCAGTCATCTTGATAATGATGAAGAAACAAGCTATTAGTGCTATAGATAAACCAATAATAGTAATGATAAGTCCTTTAATAGATGATTTCGGAGAAATGATATAAACAATTTCCTCTCCGACTTCGCAAATACGCTTACCACGAGGTATGCGATCAATTTGTCCAGTTGAACGCATGATGATTAACTGGTTGTCCTCTATTTCAAGAACGATTCCTCTATTATTCATATTTTCCCCCTCCTTTCCCTAGGAGAAGAGAGCTCTAGATAAGCTCGTAGCGCTGGGAAGGGACCATTATTTAGAATAGCTAATATAACAATGTAATGCTGATGGCGATTAAGCGTTTTTCGCGATATCCCTACTTTAGATGCTAGTTCTTTAATCGGTAATTTCCTGGTTTTTAGTAGTTGCCTCATTAATTCTGCATCATCTGCTAGTTTCCTAGCTGCCGAGTATAATTCAAAACTTAATTCCTCATCCTGTGGAGATTCTTCAATTAATTCAGCGAACTCCATTCCAAACTCATTCAGCACCTCAGTTAAGTTTGAAATTTCACTTGTACGCTCAGCTAATCCACTCTGTTTCTCATACGTATCGGAATGAACGAACGACTCCACAAACATTTCTTTATCTTTACTCTTGTATTCTGCCATACGGCGTTGCATTATCATTCCTGCAAAATCTAGAAACGATCTTTCCATTTGTGAATTGTACTGATTGATAGCTTCATCAAAAGCAGCAAGTGCAATTGTAAACTCATCATCAGTCGCGGGATTAATATGTCGTTTATAGAACTTACTTGCAGTCCTAGCAACATATTGCTGATGCTCAGCAATAAAGGCATTCCGTAATGTCAGATTACCTGTCTGGATCTGTGTAACGATCTGCTCCGGCAAATTCGTTCGAAGCACATTTGAGAGGTCTGATTGGCCTTTTCCAAAAAATCGTTTTATACCTATAAGTAACAACCATGTCACCTCATTCTAGTTTACTAAGTCAACTATTTCCGATTTACTATTATAACATAGTCTTCACATAACTATCGCTTTCTAAGGAAATAAATGTTATTATCAAAAAGTAAAAATCAGTAAAAATAACGTATTAATTAAATCAACTTACTTAAGGAGTGATGTTATATGTATAATGCTGAATTCTGTAACGACAATTACCCAAAAACATTTAATGGAGGAATTCTATTTGAATTTAACATCACTAGGTTGGAACAAATTTTATGAACAACAATTAACTGACAATAATAAAGACGGTCTAATTGCAGGACGGGTTGCAGCTGAGCAGAAGCAACTTTATCGAATAATTACAGAGTATGGAGAGCTTAACGCCGAAATCACTGGCAAAATGCGATTTAACGCTGATGGTCGTAAGGATTATCCCGCTGTAGGCGACTGGGTTATGGTCAGTCCAAGGATTGCTGAAGGCAAAGCAACAATCCATGCCATTCTTACGCGGAAAACCAAGTTTTCACGTAAAATAGCAGGCCAAGTCATAGATGAACAAATTGTGGCTGCGAATATAGACACTGTTTTTATCGTAAATGCACTAAACAATGATTTTAATATTGGACGCTTAGAGAGATACTTGATTCTCGCTTGGGAAAGTGGAGCAAATCCTGTAATTGTCTTAAGCAAAGCTGATCTATGCTCCGATATCGAACAGAAAATAGCCGAAATCGAGAAAATCGCCATTGGTGTACCCATACATGCAATCTCGAGTCTACAGGATGAGGGACTTGAACAATTACATCCCTATTTAACGGAAGGCCAAACCGTCGCTTTACTAGGTTCTTCAGGCGTAGGTAAGTCATCGATTGTTAATCGATTGATTGGTGAAAGTGTTATGCTGGTCCAAGCTATTCGATCAGGTGATGACCGAGGCAGACATACGACAACACACCGTGAAATGATGCCCCTTGATCTAGGTGGTCTTATCATAGACACACCCGGCATGAGGGAAATTGGACTGTGGGATAGTGAAGCCGGTCTCCAAACTGCCTTTGATGATATTGAAGATATAGCTAAGCATTGTCGATTTGATGACTGCGCACATGGAACAGAACCTGGCTGTGCTGTCCAAGGTGCAATCTCATCAGGAGAATTAGAGCGTAGACGCTATGATAACTATGTTAAGCTCCAACGTGAGCTTGCTTACTTATCTCGTAAAGAAGATCAACGAGCGCAACTAGCTGAGAAAGATAAATGGAAGAAACTCACCCAAAGTATAAGGAATAAACCTAAACATTACTAACACTAATAATTGACCAATATCAAATGCCCAGGCACAATAACGTGCCTGGGCATTCCTAATTAATAGCTTGAATTAATCTTTCCTTACTTATGAGAACCTTTGGGTGATTTTCTTCGAGTTAATTTACTGCGTCTTGAGCTGAGCATAACTAATCGTTTCTTAAGTTCTTCTTCCCATGCCTCATCTTGCATTCCCTTAGCTATAGATAACAAATCGAGCGCCATATCAATCTGACTTTTCACTACCTGAAGCGGATCCTCTTCATCATGGTTCACACAATTTTCAAACAATCCAAGCTCAGAGTCCTCTTCAACATATTGCATAAAATCAATTTCTGTCGCCCCATCATCGTGGGCGAATTCAGCTAATAGCTCATATTCTTGTTCAACTAGATAATGCACCTCAACTCGATGACATACTGGACAGAACACGATTGGTACATTATTAATTTGTGTTCGAAAATGTTTAAGTGTTCCCTTCGTTCCAATCATACTAGCACCGCAGCAAAAGCTCATGATATCCGCCCTCTCTTCCGCTTCTCAAAGAGTGAAATGAAATGAACTAAATATTTATTGTTGAGAAAATGTATTCGCGATTACATTATAAATTTCCTCTTTAATCAAATAATATTTTTTTTATTTTCTAAGAATGGATGAGCTAAGTAATATTTGTTCTTTCCTTGTACAAAGAGCCCCTTGCCGTAAATAACTACGGTACAAGGAGCTCTTGTCCAATAAATGTACTATTATTGAGCAACTAAGTTCTTGTCGCCTGGTTTCCAGTTCATGCCACACAAGCCGCCTGATTGAAGCGCTTGAAGTACACGAAGTGTTTCATCAACGGAACGACCAACATTGTTATGGTTTACAACTTGATATTTAAGTTCGCCTTCAGGATCGATAATGAATAGTCCACGAAGTGCTACGCCTTCTTCTTCAATTAAAATGCCATAGTCGCTTGCAACTTTCTTTGTAAGGTCAGAAGCAAGAGGGAAGTTTAATTTACCAAGTCCGTTTTGGTCAACTGGAGTGTTGATCCAAGCACGGTGAGAATGTACGCTATCTGTAGATGCACCGACAACTTCACAGTTCATGCCCTTCAAAGTTTCAACTGCATTACTCATAGATGTAATTTCAGTCGGACAAACAAAAGTGAAATCAAGAGGGTAGAAGAAAAGGATTAACCATTTTCCTTTATAATCTGACAATGAAACTTTTCCGAAGTCTACACCGTTACCTTCTGCAGTTTCCATTGTGAAATCTGGAGCTGGTTTTCCTACTAAACGTTGTGTCATTATTAATGTCCTCCTCGTTATTATGTATTTCCTATACAAAAAATCCTACCATTCGACTAAATAAATGTCAAGATAATAATTATTATTAATAAGGAATAACTATATTTAAATAATTTTAACTATTTATGCATAGCAGCAATAATTAAATCTCCCATCGCAACCGTTCCAACAGCATTACTCTTATCGACAGCGATATCAGATGTACGGTGGCCATTATCTAGCACTTCTTTCACAGCACGGTCGATGACATCAGCAGCTTCATGATAACCGAATGTCAATCGGAACATTAGCGCTACGGACATAATTGTTGCAATCGGGTTAGCGATGCCTTGACCCGCAATATCAGGTGCTGAACCATGTACGGGCTCGTATAATCCGAACGCACCTTCACCAAGTGAAGCAGAGGATAGCATACCAATGGAACCAGTAAGCATTGCCGCTTCATCACTGATGATATCACCGAACATATTCTCCGTAACAATTACGTCGAATGATGAAGGTCTACGAAGTAACTGCATTGCACAGTTATCAACAAGTACATGCTCAAGCTCAACATCTGGGTAGTCAGCCGCGACACGAATGACTGTTTCACGCCATAAACGTGAAGTTTCAAGTACATTGGCTTTATCAACTGATGTAAGCTTCTTGCGACGCGTTCTTGCTACTTCAAACGCTTTACGTGCGATACGTTCCACTTCGGTTACATTGTAGACACAAGTGTCTACTGCTTCTTGACCATTATCTGTATCGCGGCGGAATTTCTCTCCGAAGTAAATACCACCCGTTAATTCCCTAACAACGATTAAATCAGTTCCTTCTAATACTTCAGGCTTCAATGTGGAAGCTTCTTTCAAGCAATCAAAAATGAATGCAGGTCTAATATTAGCATATAAACCTAGTGCCTTACGCATACCAAGAAGACCTGTCTCAGGACGAGTTGCATGTGGGTTGTTATCCCACTTAGGTCCACCAACTGCTCCTAGTAGGACAGCGTCAGCGCTCTTACACATATCAAGCGTTTCTTGTGGCATTGGTGTGCCTTTCTTATCAATAGCAATCCCGCCAAATAAACCATGCTCGAACTCAAATTTATAACCAAACATTTCTTCTGTACGTTTCATCACTTTGATCGCTTCTGCTACAACTTCAGGACCAATTCCATCTCCAGATACCACTGCAATTTTCTTAATTTCCGTCATTTATCCCCACTCCTCTAATAGTTTCCTTTCTACCTTTGTAACATATATCCTCTATTAGTTCAAAGATATAAAATCTATTGTATTTATAGGCTATATCTATAACGTTCATAGAGACTACCATTTATAAACAAATAACGCTTCATAACCTGCAATTTGCAGATCACAAAGCGTTAACTATAAAGAAACTGCCACGATCTAACTGCCAGCTGGCTTCTTACGCGGAGCCACGCCTGCACCACCTTGATATGGATAAGTATAGTTAAGCGGCTCTTCAAATGTCGCATAATCAAAATTAACCATCAATAGCAAGTAAGTTAATCCCGTGTTTGAATCTTTAATAATGATATGATCTCTACCAGCACCGACCAAAACCCCTTTGAAAATTTTGGCATTCCATTGCGTGTTATGCTCATATGTCATATAGAATGTCCCTGTCTTTCCAAGGTTCATTCTCAAAATATTTTCAATAAAGGATGTTTCTACCGCTGGTGGAGGAAAAACAGTTCCTGACGGTGCTATCATTTGTCCACTCGCAGCATTTGATGGTGGCATTCCTTGTGGCATAGGCATTCCCGATGGCATAGGCATTCCCGATGGCATAGGCATTCCTGATGGCATAGGCATTCCTGATGGCATAGGCATTCCTGATGGCATAGGCATTCCTTGTTGCATGCCTCCTGGTCCCCACTGCATCCCGGGCGGCATCATATATGGATCATTCATGACAGGTCTTAAAGGATAATTCATCATAACTTTGGTAATCCTCCTCTTTTTTAATACGTATTGTACACAGCAGGACAATCTTCTCCTGTGGGGCTATAGAAACAATGGTTCTTATAGCGGCCTGAATGTTCTTGATTAAACCAGGTACCTGGACATTCACCCGTTGGGCGGAAAAACCACAATGAATATGAAGCAGGCCAAACTCGCTCACCATCTATATTACGCTGTGCAAGACGGATATCTCGATCTCTCGCTGCTTGATAAAAATATGGCTTCTGTATCGCTTCAAATCCACCGGGACTCTGATAGACCATATCACTGACAGAACGTAGATTCATAAAATCCAGGCAGTTGGCAAGAATGCGATTAACACCTACATTACCAACCATAAGCATGCCAGATTCACCTTCTCCTTCCGCTTCTGCCCTCATTAGTCTAGCCAGCAGCTTCACATCTTCAGAATTTGCCTTAATTACTGCCACTTCAATAACCTCCCTCCAGTTTGATCTCAAACAATGGTCATTTGCCCATATCAGCATCATATTGCACGATAGCCTAGGAGGTGACAGTGTAACACAAATAAAAGCCGTGATTTCTTCTCATAGGAGAGGGAATCACGGCTTTTGGCATTTTCTACTTATATGCTTGTTTTCTGTAAAACGGATGTTATAGCGCGATCAAGCCGTTCCATCCCCAGCTTCATCGTATCATTATCTGCAAACGTATAATTTAATCTCATTGTGTTGTATTTCGGCCGATCTGCATAGAATGAAAATCCAGGTACATAGGCAACGCCGTTCTCTACTGCAGTTTTCATCAGCTCTGTCGTATTGATTGATTCTGGCATCTCAACCCAAAAGAACATTCCACCCTTAGGCTCATTCCATGTTACTCCAGGCCAATTGTATTGAGACAGCAAATCCGCCATCAAGCGCATACGCTCTTCATAATGCTTGCGAATTAATTGAATATGACCGTTCAAATCAAAATGCTCAAGCAACTGATACAGCGTTTGCTGATCAAGAGTCGAAGAGTGCAAGTCAGCCGCCTGCTTAGCACGAGTTATGTTGCTAATAACTCTTGGATCTCCCATAACCCAACCTGTCCGAAGTGCAGGCGCAACAGTTTTCGAGAACGTACTCGTGTATACTACACACGAATTATGCGGATGCTCATCAAGTGAGAAAATCGATGGATACACTTGCGTATCACCGAACTTCAACTCACCGTACGGATCATCCTCAAGTATAAGTACATTTGCTTCTCGGCATATAGACAGCAAGCCCTTTCGGCGCTCTAAGTTCCAAACCTTGCCTGTAGGATTAGAGAATGTCGGAATGACATATACCATTTTGGGTTTATGCTGTGCGATTTTAGCTTTTAGATCATCCAGGTTCATTCCATCGTTATCGCTATCTACCGAAATGATGTGTGCGCCGCGTGACTGAAATACTTGTATAGCCGCTAAATAAGTTGGACTCTCTACCAGAATAACATCTCCTGGATCAATATAGATGCGAGTAAGCAAATCAATTGCTTGCTGAGAGCCAGTAGTAATCAGCATCTCATTCGGTGTAACATGAATCCCTTTTTGCTCCATCCATTTGCATATGCTTTCTCTTAGCGGAGTATATCCTTCTGTTAATCCATACTGAAGCGTTGACTTACCGTTAGCCATAACTCTTTGAAAAGCTTCATTTACCGCATCAAGCGGAAAGAACTCCTCAGCAGGCAAGCCGCCAGCGAATGAAATAATTGATTTGCCCTGTGTTAACTTCAGAATCTCGCGTACTGCGGATGATTTAAATCCCTCTAATGATTTGGAAAATTGGTATTGCATAAGCACGCCTCCAGAACATGTTTTGAAAAAGCACCCCACTCTCGTTCTTGCTTGAGATGAGGTGCTTAATAATTATGACAGATAAATAACATAATGTGAAATACTTAGCTTATAGTCATATTGTTACGGCTATTGTTCACCGATTTCCGTTTATCAATTAATCGATTAATGGCATGAATATAAGCTTTGGCACTTGCTTCTAAAATATCGGTTGATACTCCGCGCCCCTGAACGGATAAATCACCTTGACGCATGATGAGGTGCACTTCGCCAATGGCATCCTTACCATGTGATATCGACTTAATCGTGTAATCTTCCAGTTCAATATCTTCCTGGGTCGCCTTATCAATTGCTTTAAAGATCGAATCAACCGAACCATTGCCGATCGCAGCTTCTTCAAGCACAGAACCATCTTCTGTCTTGATTCTAACCGTTGCAGTAGGCACAGACTGTGTGCCATAAGATATTTGGAATGCATCAAGAGTAAAGACTTCAGGTGTTGTAATCAGCTTCTCTTCTACAATTACTCGAATATCTTCATCCAGAACATCCTTCTTCTTGTCTGCCAGCTCTTTGAACTTTATAAATGCATTATTCATTTGCTCATCTGTCAGGTTGTATCCCAAATCGACCAGCTTTTCGCGGAAAGCATGACGTCCAGAATGCTTACCAAGCACAAGCTTACTTTCTTTAAGCCCGATTGTTTCTGGTGTCATGATTTCATAAGTCGTCTTTTCCTTTAGCATGCCATCTTGATGGATGCCGGACTCATGCGCGAATGCATTTGCTCCTACAATCGCCTTATTGCCTGGCACAACCATACCTGTAAGCTTGCTTACAAGTCGTGATGTACGTGCAATTTCACTTAAAACAAGTGAGGTTTTGGCTCCAAAAAAATCCGCTCTCGTCTCAAGCGCTAACGCAACCTCTTCAAGCGCTGTATTGCCCGCGCGCTCTCCAATTCCGTTGATCGTTCCTTCGACTTGATCAGCACCGCCCATGATTGCAGCGAGTGCATTAACCGTGGCCATTCCTAAATCGTCATGGCAGTGAGCGCTAAGCTGAATTTTCTCAACGCCAGGAACCGTTTCTTTAACTGTTTTAAAAATGTTTCCATATTCATATGGTGACAAATATCCAACTGTATCAGGAATATTAACAACCGATGCGCCAGCACGAATCGCCATATCCGTTACTTGACAGATGAAATCGATCTCGGTGCGACCTGCATCTTCAAGTGAAAATTCCAGTTTGTCAAAATAGCGTTTGCCGTATTTAATTGCTGCTTCTGCAGTTTCGAGCACCTGCTCCTTACTCATCCGTAGTTTATGCTGTCTATGAATGGGAGAAGTTGCAAGGAAGATATGCAAGCAAGCATCTTGACTGTTCTTGAGTGCTTCTCGAACCGCATTAATATCCTTCTCATTTGAACGAGCAAGGCCAACTATTGTGGCATTATGAATGGCTTTTGCGACAGCTGCTACACTTTCCAGATCTCCAGGAGATGCTGCTGGGAAGCCAGCTTCAATGCGATCGACACCTAGCTTTTCAAGCTGTAAGCCAATTTCCACCTTTTCATGCACATTAAGGTTTACACCCGGAGACTGTTCTCCATCTCTTAGAGTAGTATCGAAAATATAGATTTTTCTCATGCTGTCACCCCCTGATAATATGAGAAAAACGGCTTTGCCGCCAAACTCCAACAAATCCGTTTTCTCTGGACAAGAATGAAACGGTTAACCGTCCTAAAAGTACGGTAGCGTTTCTCAAAGGCAAATTTATTTCTTAATCCAATGCATCATATCACGCAAGCCAGCTCCAACAACCTCAAGCGGATGTTCGGACTCTTTACGACGAGTTGCATGGAAGAATGCTCCGTTTGTTTGCTCCAAAATAAAGTCGCGAGCAAATTTACCTTGTTGGATATCTTCAAGAACTTTTTTCATTTCTTTCTTAGTTTCACTTGTGATAATACGAGGTCCTGTTACATAATCTCCGTACTCAGCTGTATTGGAGATGGAACTGCGCATGCTGGACAATCCACCTTCATACATTAAGTCAACGATTAGCTTAAGCTCATGCAAGCACTCGAAGTAAGCGATCTCTGGTTGGTATCCAGCTTCAATTAATGTTTCGAAACCAGCTTTAACTAGTTCGCTAGTACCACCACAAAGTACAGCTTGCTCACCGAACAAATCGGTTTCTGTTTCTTCGCGGAATGTAGTTTCGATTACGCCTGCACGTGTTGAACCGATTCCTTTAGCATATGCAAGTCCAATTGCATATGCGTTTCCAGTAGCATCTTGCTCAACAGCGATCAACGCTGGAACACCAAAGCCTTCAACATATGTACGACGTACCATGTGGCCTGGTGATTTAGGTGCGATCATGAATACGTCAAGATCAGCGGATGGAACGATTTGTCCGAAATTTACGTTAAAACCATGGGAGAACATAATAGCTGCACCATTCTTAAGGTTAGGCTCAATTAACTCTCTGTAAATTCTAGCTTGAACTTCATCTGGCATTAAGATTTGAACGACATCAGCACGACGAGTAGCTTCATCAACTGTTAGAACTTCGAAGCCATCATTTTGTGCTGTTGTCCATGATTTACCTGGGCGAAGACCAATAACAACATTCAAACCGCTATCACGTAAGTTTTGTGCCTGTGCGTGTCCTTGTGATCCGTAACCAATGATTGCGATTGTTTTCCCTTTTAAAATTGCTAAGTCTGCATCTTTTTCGTAATACATTTTTGCTGCCATTATAATAATTCCTCCTTTAAATGTAGAAAACATAAATTGTATACATCGACCCTTGAGCGGGCATTTCAACGGATTACCGCATTACACTCCTAAGTTATAAGGAATTGCTGTAGGTAATATTACCGTAGGTTCGAGCCCACTACTATTCCCATTCAAATGCCCGCTCAAGAGCTATAACAAATAAATTTTATTATCTTACAGAGCCGCGAATCATTGCTGTAACACCTGTTCTTGACATTTCTTTAATACCATATGGTGTAAGAAGTTCGACCATCGCATCGATCTTATCCGAATCACCTACAACTTGAACAACCAATGAGTTTGGCCCGATATCTACGACTGCCGCACGGAATGTCTCAATAACACTTAGAATTTCAGGGCGCGCAGCTGCATCTGCATTTACTTTAATAAGTGCAAGTTCACGGGATACCATTGGATTGGAGCTAAGATCAATAACTTTGATAACATCGATCAATTTGTAGAGCTGCTTGGATACCTGCTCGAGTGTCTTCTCATCACCTTGGGTGACAATGACCATTCGAGAAAGTCCATGCTCCTCAGATTCACCAACGGTAATACTTTCGATATTAAAACCTCTTCTACCGAATAATCCAGATACACGCTGCAGAACACCAGGTTGATTATTAACGAGAATGGAAATCGTGTGTCGACGTATCATCATTTGGAATCCCCCATTAGCATTTCGCTCAGTGTGCAACCTTGTGTAACCATTGGGAACACGTTCTCATGCTTACGAACTACGAATTCAAGAACGACTGGTCCAGGTGTATCGAGTGCTTCTTGCCAGATCTGATTCGCTTCTTCTTTATTCGAAGCTCTTAGCCCCTTCACTCCATAAGCCTCAGCAAGCTTAACAAAATCAGGACTACCAGCAAGATCGATATGACTATAACGATTGTCGTACAGAATTTCTTGCCATTGTCGAACCATTCCCAATACTTGATTATTAATGATGACAATTTTAACCGGGATATTGTTGATTGCACAAATTGCAAGCTCTTGTGCGCACATTTGCATACCACCATCACCATTAATTGAAACAACGAGTTTATCCGGATTACCCATCTGTGCACCGATAGCTGAAGGGAAACCAAAGCCCATCGTGCCAAGTCCACCAGAAGAAACAAACGAACGTGGATTTTTGAATTTATAGTATTGTGCTGTCCACATTTGATGTTGACCAACATCCGTTGTAATAACCGCTTCACCTTTGGTCGTTTCGTTAATCATCTCGATAACGTATTGCGGCTTAAGCTCCTCATTCGAATCCTCATAGCTCAGTGGGAATTCCACTTTATTAGACTGAATCGTTTCAATCCACGCTTTGGAGTTCGCTTGTTTCACCTTTGTGTTAGCAAATTCTAGAACAGCTTTCACATCACCAACAACTGGAATATCAGTCTTAATGTTCTTACCAATTTCAGCTGGATCCACATCGATATGTGCAATTAATTTAGCTTGTGGTGCGAATCCATCAAGCTTCATCGTCACGCGGTCATCAAATCTAGAACCAATCGAGATCAATAAATCTGCGTTTTGAATTGCCATGTTCGCCGTATAGGTTCCATGCATACCTGGCATTCCCATCCACAATTCATGCCCGCTTGGGAATCCACTTAGACCTAAGAATGTAGTCGTTACAGGAATTTGCGTTTTATTAACAAATTCAATTAATTGTTCACTTGCATCTGCGTAGACAACACCGCCGCCTGCGATGATTACTGGTCGCTCAGCCTTTTCAATGGCTTTGATCAGCTTATCTACTTGCATTTTGTTCGGTTGAACAGTTGGGTTATAACCACGAATGCTTATTTCTGATACAGGCTCAAACATTGCTTTCTGAGCAGATACATCTTTCGGGATATCGATCAATACTGGACCCTTACGCCCCGTATTCGCAATATGGAATGCCTCATGAATAATTCTCGGTAATTCATTCACATCGCGTACAAGGTAGCTATGCTTGGTAATCGGCATTGTGATGCCGGTAATGTCCGCTTCTTGGAAAGCATCCGTTCCGATCAAGGTTGTTGCAACGTTACCTGTTATTACAACGAGTGGTACGGAATCCATGTATGCCGTAGCAATACCTGTGACCAGGTTGGTCGCTCCTGGGCCTGATGTTGCAATACAAACGCCAACCTTCCCTGTAGACCTCGCATAACCATCCGCTGCGTGAATCGCACCTTGTTCATGACGAGTAAGCAGATGCTTGAAATCAGAAAATCCATAAAGTGCATCGTAGATGTAAAGTACAGCTCCACCTGGGTAACCAAAGACGCAATCTACACCCTCCAAAACAAGCGAACGTAATAAGATTTCTGAACCCGTAATTAATTCTGGTTGTTTCCATTTTTCTAACAATACTTCTTTTGACAAATTTGGCGCTGTGTCAACGTTCATGTGAATCCTCCTCTCGAAAAATAAATGCTCTTATATAACAAAAAAACCCTTTCATCCCGGACACAAAATATGTGTCTGACGGGACGAAAGGGATTATCTTCCGTGGTACCACCCAGCTTTGTTTCATGTCTCGCAACACAAAACCTCAGCAGGTTCGGATTACTCCAAACCTTTAGCACAGTAACGTGTGCAAATCCGATTTTCCCTAATAAGCGGGTGCTTTTCAGGAAAATGGCTCCGAGGTGAGCTCGTCGTAAGGGTTTAAGGTAATGGTTTCAGCTGATCCATCACTCTCTGAGCATAAGAGCCCTTAACACTTCGTCCTCTTCATAGCCGATTACTTTTAATGCGTTTGCTTATGATTTAAAGATTATTATATGCGCGCGAATCTCCATAGTCAATACTATTATTTAAAGTTTCTAAATATATACGAATCATCTGATTCAAATGTTTATGAACAAAAAACAAAACACCCTACAATCTATAAGACTGTAGGGTGCTTAATAAACTATATTTATGCGTTCACTTTTGCTTTAGCTGCAGTAGCTAGATCAGCAAATGCTTTTGCATCATTTACAGCGATATCAGCAAGGATCTTACGGTTAACTTCGATACCCGCAAGCTTCAAGCCATGCATCATTGTGGAGTAAGTCATGCCGTTAATACGAGCTGCCGCATTGATACGAGTGATCCACAATCTGCGGAAATCACGTTTCTTTTGACGACGGTCACGGTATGCATACATAAGGGATTTCATTACTTGCTCGTTCGCTGTTTTAAACAGACGGTGCTTGGAGCCGAAATAACCTTTTGCTAATTTAAGAACTTTTTTATGACGACGACGGTTAGTAAATCCGCCCTTGACTCTTGCCATAGTAAATACCTCCTAGATATGTTAGAAAAGTGTGCCCTTACTTAAGGACCGAATTATTTAAGGTTTGCTAAAGATTGCTTTAAGCGTTTAACGTCACCAGTAGCCATGATTGGGTGTCCAGCTAGGTTACGCTTTTGGCGTCCTGATTTGTGTGAAAGCAAGTGGTTTCTGTACGCCTTGAATCTTTTAACTTTACCGGTGCCTGTAATTTTGACACGGTCTTTGAGCGAGCTATGTGTTTTCATTTTTGGCATAGGGAATTCCTCCTAGAAAAATATTATGACGATTTAGGTGTCAAAATCATAATCATTGAGCGGCCTTCTAATTTAGGTGCACGCTCCATGCTGGAGACTTCAGCTGTTTCAGTAGCTAAACGTTCAAGTACCTTTCTGCCGATTTCGGCATGGGCAATTTCACGTCCGCGGAAACGAACTGATGCTTTGACTTTATCTCCGTCATTTAAAAATTTAATCGCATTGCGCAGCTTCGTTTGGAAGTCATGCTCATCAATTGTCGCACTTAGGCGGATTTCTTTGGTATCCACCACTTTTTGATTCTTGCGAGCTTCCTTCTCTTTCTTCTGCTGCTCATAACGAAATTTTCCGTAATCCATGATGCGACATACTGGCGGTTTAGCCGTTGGTGCCACATTGACTAAATCAAGGTTAGCTTCGATAGCCATCTGCATTGCTTCACGAGTCAACGTAATACCAAGTTGCTCTCCTTCAGCTCCGATCAAACGTACTTCCTTGACACGAATTTCATCGTTAATCATATGTTCCTTACTAATAGCTTGTCACCTCCGAAGATGATCCGTTAACCGGCTTTCAAATAAAAAAGGGATGTGTGCATAAATGCCCACATCCCATCGATCGCATACTCACATGACAGTCATGTTAAAGTGATCTCCATTAAACCAGCCAACGGTGTTGTCGGACAGGTGAGAAGCGGGCGCCTCTGCTTGCGAAGTTTATTACTCAAGTAATATATCATGTTTACCTAACCCAAGTCAACAGTTAGTTTAACTGTCATAAAACGAAACCTAATTTACATAAGATTCGTACTAATTATGAATATAATAACGAAGGGAGTCAACAGTTCATGAACATTTTTGACAACGAGCCCAAACAACAGCCGCAAAAACCACAGATGCCACAAATGCCCAAGTTACCCAAAGGTAGCGGCAAAATTGCGATCATCAGTATACTTCTTCTGATTGTTATTGGACTAGGTTCTACTACGTTCTACACTGTGCAAGAGCAAGAACGTGCAGCCATTATTACATTCGGTAAATTCACTGGAGAAGAAAAAGCAGGTTTACATTTTAAACTTCCTTACCCGATTCAACAGGTTGTTAAAGTTCCTGCTGAGATTACACAAAAAATACATATTGGTTACACAGAGAATCAAGGTAAACCCGTCTCTGAGGATGCCGAATCACTTATGATCACAGGTGACGAAAACATTGTATCCGCTGATGCAGTTGTGGAATGGAAGATCAGCAATATTGAGAAATACTTATTTAATATAGAAGAGCCAGACCTCTTCTTACGCAATGCATCTATTGCTGCAATCCGAACAGTCATCGGTGCAACCAAATTAGATTCTGCAATTACAGATGGAAAAACAGAAGTACAAATTAAAGTAAAAGAAAAGCTAGTTGAGTTAAATCAACTATATGATACAGGGATTTTCATTCAAGATATTAAATTCCAAGATATCGAGCCACCAGATGGTGAAGTTTCAACTGCTTTTAAAGAAGTAACCAATGCACGTGAAGAAAAGAACACTAAAATTAATAATGCTAAGAAATATGAAAATGACATCATTCCGAAAGCGCGAGGCGAAGCTCAAGCCATTCTTGAGAATGCTGAAGGAGTCAAAAAATCAAGAATTTTGAACGCAGAAGGTGACGTTGCCAAGTTTAATGCTGTACAACAAGAGTATGCCAAGAATCCAGCAATTACTGAAAATCGTCTAATTCTTGAAACACTTGAGAAAATATTACCGAACGCTAAGATTATTGTTAGTGACTCAAATGATGGTACCGTTAAATATTTGCCACTCAATGAAATGTTAAAAGGCTCTGCTAAAGGAGTGACTACCCCATGAATAAATGGATTTCAATCATAATAGGAATCATTCTCGTCGGAATCTTAGCCGGAAGCTCTTTATTTATCGTACAGCAAGGTGAATATAAGGTTGTTATGAAATTCGGGGAATTTGTTCGTGTCCATGACAAACCAGGAATCAACTTTAAAATTCCGTTCATTGAAACGACAACATCCATGCCTAAATATCAAAAAGTATATAACAGCGAACCAACTCCGATTCTGACCAAAGATCAGAAGCCAATCCTTGTTGATAACTATACTGTTTGGCGTATCAATGACCCTGGGAAGTTCCTGCGCACACTCAAAACCGTATCTTACGGTGAAGGTCGAATCGATGCCGCAGTATACAACGTAGTTCGCAGAAAGCTATCTGAGATTGAATATGGAAATATTATCAGTGAAAATACGACACGCGGTAACTTAAATGATGAAATAACAAAAGAAGTTGCCTTGCAATTAGAAAAAAGTGAGTTTGGCATTCAGATTATCGATGTTCGGATTAAACGGACTGACTTGCCTGAAGAGAACAAGCAAAGCGTATACAACCGAATGATTACGGATAGACAATCGATTGCTGCAAGCTACTTATCTGAAGGTGATGAAGAATCCCGTAAAATCACCTCTAAAGCCGATCGTACAGCGACAGAGCTCAAAGCCCAAGCAGATGCTGATGCCAAGAAAATCATCGCTGAAGGCGAGCAGGAAGCAGCCAAAATTTATAATGAAGCTTATAGTAAAGACCCACAGTTCTATCAGTTATACCGCACACTTGAAAGTTATTTAACGACATTTAAGGGTGAACCGGTTATTATGATGCCGATTGATTCACCGTATGCTAGAATTTTGACGGGCCAGAAGTAATGACTTGATTATTGCAATCGGTTGGGGCTCCGAGCCAAAGTAATGAATTCCAATAGCTGTTTTCGTTTCGAAACTTTGATTATATTTTAAGGATATTTCGAAACTCAAAAGGCTACCGTGTCGCTTCCGCTTCACTTTTCCATTCATTACTTTGCTCTCCGTCCCACCCTATAGCAACAATCTAATTATAGACATCTAACCCGCTCATAAGTTTTCGCAGGTTATATGAAGAAAAAACCCCGTAGATATCGCCTTAATGGCCGATAACTACGGGGTTTTGTATTGTTTCATAATTACAAGCTAGCTAGCTTGTTTACTGTGGACGTCTTCAAGGCGGATCACACGTGTATGTTCAGTATGACTCCATTGCTTGTTGTTCTGCGTAAAGAACGCATAGAACGTTACAGGCCACCATGAGAATAGGAATATAACAAACGACAGCAACGAACGAAACATCTTCTTAGGTGCTTTCTCCAATATTAATGCAATCGGAAATTGAGCATAAATTAAAACCGTTAACAGATTGAACAATACAGGTGATTCAACAAATAACGATGGCATATGTGAGCTACCTGGAATTACAATATCAATCCAAAGTGAAACAGTCATAATCGAACCAAGAAATAGTGTATATACATTCACAGCATAAAGCGCTGTATCAATTTTAGTCCAACTGCGTTCCTTCAGCCCCTGCCATAGTAGAGGGAAGAAATAACGACGCGCAACATGGAAATGTCCTTGCATCCAGCGTAGTCTTTGCTTACATGAAGCCTTGAAAGAAAGAGGCTTCTCATCATAAACCTTAGCATCATAATTAAGTGTTGGATAGATTCCGCGCTGCACACAACGCATCGTAAATTCCAAATCCTCTACTAGTGATGTTGCTCCCCATCCCATTTCCTTCAGGAGGGCTGAGTCAAAGCACATGCCTGTACCACCAAGATAATTAGCCATTCCTAGATTTCGACGAGGCATCTGCCACAAACGATTACAATACCAATAAGATATTGCATATGCAGACGTAACCCAAGAATCATGTGGATTCTTAGTGTCCAAATATCCTTGAATAACTTTCGAGCCATTACATAAGTCGTTATTCATATGTAACAAGAAATCTGGACTTACTAAATTATCAGCGTCAAGAATCACGACACTATCATAAGATTTCGGACGCTTCCATAACTCCTTCAACATCCATTCAATCGCATAACCCTTACCACGCAGCTTATCATTGAATCTTTCGCAAGGATATACGCCCATTTCACGAGCAATATCAGCTGTTCTATCGGTACAATTATCAGCAATCACAAAAATATCAAACATTTCTTTTGGGTAATTTAAAGTCTTCAAATTTTCAATTAAAGCTCCGACTACCTGCTCTTCATTATGAGCAGCAATCAATACTGCAAATGTCTTTTTAGGTGCATGTTGTTTAACTTTCTTCGGTTTACGATAGCCAAAAAAAGCTAATATTAGCTGATACGCTCCGATCAATGCCAAAACAACCTGTACCGCCAGTAAAAAACGGTCTAGCATAAGTATGTCCCCCTTTTAGTGATCTCCTACATAAAGCTTTCTCTATCTCTATATTTTAAAGATCCGGTCGAATTTCTCTCTTTATGTCGACCTGCACTATTATAATGCACGAATAAATAAGTTACAACTCTCCTTAGCCCTAAATTGAAAGAACAAATCTGTTGTATGCTTATTTATCCCATATTCATTATACGGATGAACTCCATCACATGTTGCAATATAAGGTTAAAAAAGGTAATGTAAGATTAAGTATACTGGGGACAAGGTTAGGTGAAATCAGCTTGCGTAAGAAAAGGATCCTGTTATTATCTGAAGGGTTCGGCGCCGGACACACCCAAGCGGCACAAGCGCTGGCGGTTTCCCTGCGCCAATACCATCCAGGAATTCAGACTCGCGTCATTGAGCTTGGTGCTTTTTTACATCCAACTCTCGCACCATGGATATTCAATGCCTATCGTAGAACTGTTTCTAATAAGCCGCATTTATACGGCAAGTTATATCGCTTTCAATATAAGAAATCACTTAACCCATTGACTCAAATGGCCTTACATCGGATTTTTTACCGTCAGACAGACGAAGTCATTCGTCATTTACGACCAGATATCATTGTTTGTACTCATCCATTTCCTAACTTGGTCGTATCTAGACTTAAGAAAGCAGGACTCTCTGTTCCACTCTGCACGGTTATTACCGATTATGATGCTCATGGTACATGGGTTAGTTCAGAAGTTAACCGTTATCTCGTATCTACAAGTAATGTAAAAAATAAGTTACTTAGTCGCGGTATCCCATCCGACAAGATTGAGATCACAGGCATACCCATTCATCCATCCTTCTGGCAGAGACATGATTGCGAGGAGATTCGTAAACAATACAATCTCAAATCGATTCCTACTGTTCTTGTTATGGGTGGTGGTTGGGGACTTTTTGATAATAATCTATTCATGGATGACTTAATTAAGTGGCGAGATCAAATTCAATTAATTATTTGTTTGGGTCGTAATGAGAAAATTCTTCAGCAATTATCAGAGGATCCCCGTTTTCAACATGAACATATAAGGTTGTTGGGTTTCACGAAGGAAATTGGTAAGTTAATGGAGATTTCTCACTTACTCATTACCAAGCCAGGCGGTATAACCTGTACAGAAGGATTAGCCAAAGGCATTCCGATGCTCTTCTATAAACCAATCCCAGGTCAAGAGGAAGAAAACATGCAGTATTTCCTTGATCAAGGTTTTGGTGAACAGATTGTATCTGGGCAAACGATCGACATCCGCATTCAACAACTCATAAATGAATTCAATAACGACGAAGCTAGTGAAGAAGAACGCCCATCGCATAGCAGCAATCAAGTAGAGAATTTTGACCCTAAGGACTGTTCACAAGCAATTATTGATTTACTCCATACCTAAAAGTGCTTTTATTATTTATACACAAGAAGAAACGTATCCGTCTTTATAAAGACGGATACGTTTCTTAAGGTATATAAGAGTAAAGGTAAGTATGAAAACTTGTACTTTCTTGAATCAATTTCATATCTTCTCTTATATACTTAAAATAGACGGCAATACCGTCTATTTGAGGTCTTTATTATTCTTAAGGGTATCAAGATGAGCGGCAAGTGCTTCTGTCCCAATGACAACTTCACACCGATTGATGTTAACACCTCTTGAAGAGAACTTCATTTCGTATTCCGTCATCACATGATCGAGATTAGGTCCCTCTTCATGCAGGTTAAGTGAAATATTACGCATCCGTAGTCCTAAATCAGCAAATGAATTCAATGAGAACTCGAATAAACTTTGGGAATCAGTTTTGAAATGAATTTCTCCCCATTCATCCAAAATATCGATATATTTA
This sequence comes from Paenibacillus sp. P5_B5, assembly GCF_056400365.1. Classification (NCBI taxonomy): domain Bacteria; kingdom Bacillati; phylum Bacillota; class Bacilli; order Caryophanales; family Paenibacillaceae; genus Paenibacillus; species Paenibacillus sp. P5_B5. The sequence continues at coordinate 213,622 of NZ_JBFULK010000005.1, read as the reverse complement.
CGAACAAACCCCGCATGAGTTAAACGTCGGCGTGCATGCTTCTTCTTTGGCCAAGGATCACTAAAATTCAAATAAATGCGTCGTAATTCATTAGGCGCAAATATATCCTCTATTTTCTCGATATTTCCTAGAACCATTCGAATATTGCTTATATCACAAGAACCATCCTCTAAGGTATGCGCCTCTCGAGCTTTCTCACTTGATCTACGGATAAGTTCATCGTACATATCGATACCAATAAAATTCACATTTGTGTCTAGTCGGCTATGCTCGCTTATAAACCGTCCTTTACCCATTCCTAACTCTGCATAAATGGGCTTATCGTTACCGAAAACCTCATGCCACTTCCCTTTATATTGCTGTGGATTTAGAATAACAAGATCCGATTGACTTTCAATATTCTCACGAATCCCTTTTCTGCCTCTTAATCGCATTTTTATCCTCCTCAAACATTAAGTTCCCATGTATAAATAACCTGCTCCATCATAGTCGATTACTAAGAAAAAATCAAAGAAAACAACAACAATACCCCTACCCTAATGGGCAGAGGTATCATTAGTCAGTTAGCTAAGAAAGTTAATGATGCTTTTCTTTGCTTCTGCCACCCATACCAGCTAAGCCGAATAAACCAAGTAAGCCTAACCAACCCCAATTAAAACCACCGGTAGTATTTGCTGCCTTAACGTTACGATTTGTAGTCGTGTTATATGGATGTACACCATTCGGGTTTGTTGTGTTGTTTAATGGTGTTACTCCGTTTTGAGGCACGGTATTATAAGGACGTATACCACTCATGTTATAATTCATATTCGTATTCGGTGTTACATGTGTTGCAGGTGGTACAGGTGTTACATGTGTTGCAGGTGGCACAGGTGATGCAGGTGGTACAGGCGTTGCACCAGGATTCATCAAATTGTTTGTACCTGTTTTGACATCGTTCACCAAATTTTTTGTTCCTTGTCCAACATCACGAACTACATTGGTAGTTGTACCTGTGACGTCATTGATTATGTTCGTAGGTGTACCTGTAGCTTGCGTGTTAAAGACAGTCTTCGTAAAAGTCTGATCCGCTGTTGTTTCGGCAAGGGCTGCACCTGAAATACTTACAACTGCTGTTAATGCTAATGCTGTTGCTGTTAAATGAAACTTGTTCATGCATCTGTCCCCTTTCAATATGTTAAAATGATAAATAATCAAGCTTTCTTAGCATTACCGATTTAGTTAAATTCAAATACGGGAAATTGAGGCTTCTCGTTAAAGTGCAAATTAGGCTACAATAGAAATGCTGATTTAAGCGAATAACAAGGAGAAATGAATATGGAGCAATCACTACAAACAATAACTCCGCTTATATGGGGAGATAAACGTTTTCATACATGGAATTATGAAATGCGCGAGCAATTTGGTACCAAGGTGTTCAAAGTCATGCTGGACGCTGGTTTCACTTGCCCAAACCGAGATGGAAATATTGCCATTGGCGGCTGTACCTTCTGTTCAGCACGTGGATCAGGTGATTTTGCAGGATCTAGGCGCGATGATTTAGTAACACAATTCAATAAAATTCGTGATTTGCAGCATCAAAAATGGCCAGACGCCAAATACATTGGCTATTTCCAAGCGTATACAAACACATATGCACCAGTTGAACAGCTAAAGGAATATTTTGAAGTTATTTTGCAACAGCCTGGTGTTGTCGGTTTATCGATCGCCACTCGTCCAGATTGCTTGCCAGACGATGTTGTGGAGTACTTAGCTGATTTAAATAAACGAACGTATTTATGGGTTGAAATGGGATTGCAAACGGTTCATGATGAAACTTCCGAACTTATTAATCGTGCGCATGATACTCAGTGCTTTATTGATGGTGTTGCCAAGCTGCGTAAACATGGCATACGGACTTGTGCACATATCATATATGGATTACCTCAAGAAACCCACGAAATGATGCTTGAGACAACTCGTAGGGTCGCACAAATGGATGTGCAGGGTATTAAAATTCATTTGCTTCACCTCATGCGCAAAACGCCGATGGTTAAGCAATATAATGCCGGGTTATTGCAATTCTTAGAAAAAGACGAATACGTTAATTTAATTGTTGATTCATTAGAAATGCTTCCGCCTGAAATGATCGTTCATCGATTAACAGGCGATGCACCGCGGGATCTACTTGTCGGACCTATGTGGAGTTTAAAGAAATGGGAAGTTCTTAATGCATTCGATGATGAGCTTCGCAGACGTGATACTTGGCAAGGAAAGAAATGGAAGGGCTTCGAGAAGGATATAGCTGATTCCCATATAGATGATTCACAAAGTGAGGTGTGATCTATCATGGGTTTTATGTCCGTACTTAGTCAGGCACAGGCATTTGTGAAGGATCGCGTTCATGAAGGAGAGACGGTCGTTGACGCGACCGTCGGCAATGGAGTGGACACGCTATTTTTGATGCGTGTCGTCGGCGTCAAAGGCCGCGTATACGGCTTTGACGTGCAAGCGGCGGCGCTGGATGCAGCGCACCAGCGCATAGCTACCGAGCCCGCCGCGGGCTCGGTAACGTTCACGCTCCGCAGTCACGAAGAAATGGAGGCGGTGATCCCGCCTCCATTTCATGGGACCGCCGGAGCGGTCATGTTCAACCTCGGCTTCCTACCGGGAGCCGAGGCTGCTGTAATTACGCGGACAGAGTCTACTCTGCCCGCGCTTGATGCTGCGCTGCGCCTCTTGCGCAGCGGTGGGATCGTGACCGTGATCGTGTATCCCGGTCACGAAGGCGGCGACGTCGAAGCTGACGCCGTCGCCGCTTGGGCGGCTGCGCTTCCGAAGGAAGCTTACCAAGTACTAACGTACCGCTTTACGAATCGCGGCGCAAACGCTGCATACCTAATTGCAGTCGAGAAGCAATAAACGCTAATTTCCTATAACCAATCATTTTTTCAATTAAGGACGGTTCAGCCCCCTAAATCTGGACACTGTCCACACTCATACTGAAGCAATCGTATTATAGCGCAATATCTCGCGGTTTTAGGACTCCTTGCTGCACTAAACGAAGGTACTCCTTCGGTGGCCAATCTTTCAAACTGCCATGAATCCGGTCAGTATTGTAGTAACGAATGAACCGATCTACTTCAAAGAAGGCCTGCTCATAACTTTCAAAGCAGTTTTGTTGGTAACATTCACGCTCCAAAATGCTGTGAAAAGATTCAATGTAGGCATTCTTATTCGGTGTCTTGATCGGTATACGCTCGTGTTCAATTCCGGTTGCCTCGCAGAACGTGTAGAACGCCTTGCTAACGAATTGAGGACCATTATCTGTCCGAATCACTAGTCGATGTGATTGCTCATAGATCTGACGCTGAAGTAGCGCTCGTTGTACGGCGCGAAGGATATCTTGCGTACTGCACGCTTTTCCTTTATGGTAAGACACGATTGCACGGTCATAAACATCGATAATACTTGCTAAGAAGAAGTGACGTCGTTTACCGGCCACGTAGCCATATTTTATATCCATTTGCCACAGTTGATTTGGACCTGTTACTACACGGTTATTTGCGACTCTCCTTGGTACAATATTAGTTCTTTCACGTTGAGGCGCGAGAATACGTAGCTCTTTACTTAGCCGATAAACCTTCTTCTTGTTAATGATGAGCTGGTACTTTCGACGTAGGAGTACCGTTAGTTTTCGATACCCAAATGCGGCGTTAGGACCTTGTATAAGTTTAAGTAAATAACCTTTTATTCGTGTATCTGAAACCTTTTTTCCATCCACAGTAAACGAGCTACCTGGGATCGGCCGGCCTTTACTTATCGGTTGCTGGCGCTCTGGGTGTTGAAGATGATAGTAATAGGTTGAGCGCGGTACATGACAAATACGCAGCACGGTTCTCGCTGGATAGCCTTTCTTTATCCAATGAAGTGCTACTTCAAGTCTTTCAAAGCGGCAGGATTCGTTTTTTTTAATAGGTCTTTTAAGATGCTGTTCTCCAGTTCTTTCTCTCCAAGTAGCCTTACTGCATCTTTATATTTCTTTTGGAGATCACCGAATTCAGCTGCATCTTGTTTCATTTGTTCGGTTCGAAAGCCTGACATCACTTCCGCTACCAATTCCTTCTTCGTTGTTACAGGGCACCTAAATCTTCTCTTCATGGACTTCTTCCCCCACTATTATATTGTATCTGAAGTAGATAGAGTGTCCAAGTGGATTAGGGGGCTAAATAGTTTCTCCCTTTAATTTCACAAGATCATTGCGATAAATTGAAATAAAGGGAAATACTCCGTCTATTTCAATACAAACAGCCGCTCGGTTTACGCAATCCAATAAATAACAGGAGAATTTCCTGTTATTATCCTGACTTAAGCCGAATTCAAAGATATTAACAGGATATTTTCCAGTTAATAAAGCGTACTGTCAAATGGCGAGGTTCCACTCCCGACGTTAAGTAACAATGCCAAGTACTCCAAGCTAATAATTAAATGCCTAACGCCTAACGTGTTAAATAAATGCCATATAATCAACGTTAGGTACCAAATGCGACATCTTACACCTAACGAGATTTCGCTCTATCCCTCTGCATTTTATGTAAATTAATCGAAACTAAAAGCTATTTACATGCAAAGGAGCATGCCCATTTAAGTAGAAAATTCTACTCATGTGCAGCTCCTTTTTGTTTGTTTGCTCGTTTGCTCGTTTGCTCGTCTGCTCGTCTGCTAGTTTGCTTATCCTCTTAAACAATCCATCGTAATTGCAAGCCACTGACGACTAGCACTAACTGTCTAGATGTCTAAAGTAGAACCTAGACCAATACTTCAGATAGCGGAGTTCCAAACACTAGCGCCTTCTCTCCACCTTCAGGCTGGAACCATGCAACTAGCAAGTACGATGAAGCTTGATTAAGCGTACCATCAGTTAAGTATTGATGAAGATCAAACGGTACCACTTCGATCATCGCATGTTTGTGTAATTCCTTCTCAGATGCCTTAAGCTCAGCGAAGCTATGATCTGGAACGATTCCAGGTTGTTCTGCCAGAAGTCGTATACATGCTGCTTGACGTGATTTATCGAGCGATACATCCCACCAGATTTTACGCGGCTTATATTTATGTCCCATGAAATAGTCCATCTTCATAAGACCTTCAATTACATCCATCTGATGGGTTCCTCGCTCTACCAGAAATCCATGTAAACGCGTAAATAAATCCTCAAGCTGTTGACCAATTTTCTGCCAACCGCGTTTTTCCCAGTAGTCTCCAAACTCTTGGAAGAAATCAAAAGCCGATGCAAACTGATGATGAATTAAATAATTCATCGTATGATCGAGTCGATGTGCATTCCAATATTTCTCTAGCACATCCTCCACTCGCTTAATCCGAACCAAATCGGCGAAGGACATAACGCTATTCCCTAGGAATTCATAAGGGGCATGATCCATGTAGGTATAACCATATTTCTCGGCATCGATCCGTAGTCCCGTACCACGCAGCATTTTCAAGAAGCCAAGCTGTAATTCCTCAGGTCCAAGTGCGAACACTTCGTTAAAGGTGTTGCGAAACGAATCATAATTCTCTTCAGGTAAGCCAGCAATAAGATCCAAATGCTGATCGATTTTGCCGCTATTCTTAATGATAGACACGGTACGCGTAAGCTTGGCAAAGTTCTGTTTACGTTTAACGAGCGAGTTGGTTAATTCATTCGTCGACTGAACACCGATCTCAAACCGGAAAATTCCGGGTGGTGCATGTTCGGCTAGGTATTCGAGTACCTCTGGGCGCATAATATCTGCTGTAATCTCAAATTGGAAAACACAGCCTCTATGGTTCTCGATAAGGAACTGGAACATCTCCATCGCATATTCACGCTTAATATTAAAGGTCCGGTCAACAAATTTAATGAGCTTCGCACCGGAATCAATTAAATACAATAATTCTTGCTTGGTCCATTCAATATCATAATAACGTACGCCAACCTCAATGGATGACAGACAGAATTGACATGAGAAAGGACAACCACGACTCGTCTCAAAATAAACGATGCGATTAGGCAAGGCTGGCAAGTCTTCCTCAAAACGATGCGGAGATGGTATTTGATTGAGATCTAGTTTAGGTCGCCCTGGACTAATGATAACTTCGTCTACCACCGCCCCATCATTACCCTGAACTTTTTTGCGATATGCTATACCAAACACTAAGTGATATTTGCGTGTTGTTGAAATTTCTTGAAGTAGATGATGAAAAGTTTCTTCACCTTCACCCATTACGATAAAATCTACTTCAGGTATACGTTCCATCCAATAGTCAGTGTCATAAGACACTTCTGGACCCCCAAGTACAATGATGAGCTCAGGCATAATTTTCTTGATGGTACGAATAATTGCAATGGTTTCTTCAATGTTCCAAATGTAGCAAGAAAACCCGAGTACAGAAGGCTGCTTCTGAAACAAATCAGAAACAACATGCATAACCGGGTCTTTTATCGTATATTCAGCTATCTCAATATCAAAATCTTTTTCGCTAAAGGCTTTCAAATAACGAAGTGCTAGTGAGGTATGTATATATTTAGCATTTAATGTACTGACAACAATTTTCATATCCTATAACCCCGTTTTCAATTCAAATTCACTTGTACCTCTTATAGTTATATAGAATTTATCGTTTTTGTCAAATAAATTATCGATAACTTTTACCATATTACGAGGTGGGATTACAGAGCGATCATAGGAATGTAACAAAATTTCCATCATCAACAAATGAAGCTAGTGGGAGAGATTTGGGGAAATCTGTCTGAATAACGGGAGGTACATTAGACATCCATTCTTCTGTTTGAAGTAATAATTGCGTTTGCACCGCATGCAACTGATTCATTAATTCTGGAATCAAGTGCTCCTCATTGGCTTGCTTAAGTGCAGTGTGAAGCACAGTCCGCTGTTCGAGTTGCTTCGTAAGTTGATATAGAATCATGGGAATAGAGCACTCCTTTAACACTAGGGGTAAGTATCACAACAGGCGATACTGTAGGTATCTGCAAGCAATTGCACTCAACTGCACTCAACTGCTGCATATTCAATTTACCCCTAATAAAAGAAAATTAAACGCAATCATTCCCACATGAATGTAACCAAGGCCCTGAGGAAAGTCGCAATCATTCCCACTTAAATGTAATTGAAGCGACAAGGAAAGCCGCGATCATCCAGCATCCAAGGACTATCGCTTCAGTTGATAAGCTTGCTATACTCCCACCAACATTCATGACCTGGCGTAAAGCGGTTGACAAATGTGAAATCGGTAGCACATTTACGATCGGCTGCAAAAATTCCGGCATACTCTTAATGGGGAAGAATACGCCCCCTAGAAACATCATCGGAAATGAAATCATACCTGCAATTGGGTTCGCGCTTTCTGGTGTTTTGGCTAAGCTGGCAACGATAAAGCCAATGGACATGAAGGCAAGTGTACCAATGATTACGAAGAATAATAGTAACAGCCATGAGCCTGCAACCTGAACATCAAATACAAATTGTGCAATAAGGAGAAGAATAATCGTTTGCAATCCACTTAGGACAAGTCTTGCACTGATTTGTGCAGCAATGAACGTAGATGCTCGAAGTGTTGTGCTTTGCATGCGCCTCAGTACGCCTCGCTCACGCCAAGAAGCAATTTGTCCCGCTACCATGTTGAGGTTATTCGTCATAATCATCATGGCTACAATACCTGGCACAACAAAGTCAATATAGGCGAGATTAAGTGCTTGCACGCCTTCCTCTTGAACCGTAATCGCAGGTGTGAAATGTGCTAGCTGCTTAGAGACGCCATCTGCAACACCATTAACCGCGGCTTTGGCTACGCTTGCCGTCGTGAGATTCGTTTGATCATAATAGAGGTGAATTTGCGCTGATTGAACTGAAGCACTTGTATCCTGAGTATTCTTAGCACGATCAGTATTCTGAGCATTGTCAGTAAATTGCTTTAAATGATCCCCGTAGCCTTGTGGAATAACAATAACTACACCGATATCACTGTGTTTTAATGCCTCTAATGCAGCTTCCTCATTCTCATAATTTTGCATAAGCAAGACGCCCGTTTGCTCGAATCCGCGTGCTAAGGTTTGTGATGCTTCCGTTCGATCCTGATCGATAATGGCAGCATCAAGTGACATCGAATTATTGGAGTTGAATAGAAAACCAAACACAAACATAAAAAATACCGGAAATAATAGCGAGAAGATTAGTGTTTGACGATTCCGGATAAATAGCTTTAGCTGGGCAAGCGTTAATTGAAAATAAGCTTTCATTCTTCTCTCAAACTCCTTCCGGTCATATCAATAAAGACATCCTCTAGAGTTGCAGTTCGTGTTCTCAAATCAATAAGCTTGATGTGATGCTCTGAACACGCAGTAATTAAACCTGTGAGTGTAGCTTGCAATTCACTTGTATACAAAACATATCTATCCTTGCGCAAGTCAACCTCTTCAATTCCATCAATTGTATGTAATAGAGTCATTAGCTGCCGCTTCTGTTCTTCAGAACTAACAACATGCTCCGGTAATCGGAATTCAATTGCATTCTCGGATTGAAGAGATTGAATTAAGTTGTCCGGTGTATCCAAAGCAACAACTTTGCCTTGATCCATTAAACATATCCGATCACACAGGATATGGGCTTCATCCATATAATGCGTGGAGAGGATTACCGTTTTACCTAACGATTTGAGACGTAGCACGATATCCCATAAGGTTCTTCTTGCTTGTGGATCAAGCCCAGTCGTCGGTTCATCCAAAAACAACACAAGTGGATCGTTGACTAGCGCAATTGCAATAGCGAGACGTTGTTTTTGCCCGCCAGATAAATGCTTAACCTGCCCTTTTCTTTTATCCTGCAGAATCATATCTGTGAGTAACGGCTCTATCTCCACAGATTTCGAATAGAAACTTGCGTACATGTTAATAATTTCTTCAACAGTTAGCAGTTCAAACAAGGAGGTTGATTGTAACTGAACACCTATCAGTTCTTTCACCTTACGTAAATCATTTTCCGTATCGAAGCCCGCAATTCTAGCAAACCCACTATCAGGCTTTCGCAGTCCCTCTATCATTTCCATCGTAGTCGTTTTGCCCGCGCCATTAGGGCCTAGTAGTCCGAATACCTCACCCTTATGAACATCGAAGCTAACTTCATCCACAGCAACAAAACTACCGTATTGTTTATATAAACCACTGACTTCAATCATCAATTCCTTATTAGACACCCAGCTTCACCTCCTGATTTCCATCCTCTTCCATTATAACATCAGATTAATTATAGAAGAAATGTGACTTGTGATATAATACACCGTATAGATAGTGAATTAGAACATCGGATATAAAGGGAGCACATAATGAATAAACGAAAACCTAAGGCACAGCCAGCAATCAATCAAGACAAAGACAAAACAACTAATCTGATTGTCAAAGAACCATCAGAACTAATGATCTATTTATTAGATAAATTACCTAAGCATGGACGGAATAGCATAAAATCATTACTTGCTCGCGGACAAGTAGCTGTAGGAGGGAAAGTCGTTACGAAATATAACCATCCTCTGCAACCTGGCCAACAAGTCACCATTCATTGGGGACGTGTCGTTGAGGAAATGAAACTGATTGGTCTCAAAATTATGCATGAAGATGATGACATCATTGTTATTAATAAAGAGGCTGGTTTATTATCTATTGCTTCACCTACAGAAAAAGAGCTTACCGCCTACAGACAATTAACTGAACATGTAAGAAGAGCTAATCCGAGCAATCGCATTTTTGTTGTTCATCGCTTAGATCGGGATACTTCTGGGGTTATGCTATTTGCCAAGAATGAAAAATCACAGCAAACGCTGCAGAACGCATGGCAAGAAGCAGTCCTTGAACGGAGCTATGTAGCCCTTGTTGAAGGAGCGGTTAAGAAATCCCAAGGTACCATTAAATCCTGGCTAAAAGAGAGCAAAACACTTCTCATGTATTCTAGCCATACTCCTAATGATGGACAAGAAGCCATTACTCACTACAAAGTAATAGAGTCTACTCGTGAATTTTCCTTATTGGAAGTCACACTTGAGACGGGTAGAAAAAATCAAATCCGTGTGCATATGAAGGATATCGGCCATCCAATCATCGGAGATAAGAAGTATGGCTCGAAGAAAAATATAATTGGTCGCTTAGGACTACATGCACGTATTCTTGCATTTCATCATCCTACGACAGGTGAGGTCTTACGCTTTGAAACCCAAATCCCTGGAAAACTCATGCGGCCTGTCTCAACAAGCAACTCTAACTAAGTGCTGTCATGAAGTGCATAACAAAAGAGCCACAAAGTACGATGAATTTCGTACCTTGCGGCTCTTATTTTGTTTTAACTCTCGCTACCCGTGTTTAACTCTACCTATTGTGTGCGTTTAACTCTTGCTACCGTATTTAATTTTCGATATCAAGTAAGGTTTGAAAAATAATTTGTGATAATTTGTGAGGATGATAAGGCTTTACAAGATAGCCTCTTGCACCAAGCTCAACCCCTTTATCCTTCTCTTCTTTTTCTTCAAGCGCACTAGAAATGAAGATTGGCACTTGGGATAGTACCTCATGTCTTTTCATTTCACGAATAATTTCCCAACCATCAATGCTATTCTTCAGTAGGATATCAACTACGATTGCATCTGGCTTAATATTTACAGCAGCTTCAATCGCTTCCTTACCATTCGTGAAATGTACGACTTGAAAGCCATTATCCTGTAATTCTGCCGTAAGTAGCTCTGTTAGACTTAAGTCATCTTCAACAATCATAATAGTTGGATTCTTACTTGCGATTAGGTAGGTATCACCTGCCACTTTGGTCAGCTCCGTTATAGGCGCCAATGTGTAATCTAGTGTCAGTAACGGAAAAATAAGAGAGAATGTACTTCCGCGTCCAAACACTGACTTCACTTCAATATGACCATTATGAGCATGCATAATTTCACTAACAATTGCTAAACCAAGTCCAGTTCCACCGATTTGTCTCCGATCTGTATTATCGATCCGGTAAAACTTCGTGAATAAATGAGGGATAGCATCCTGAGGGATACCTAAGCCTTCATCAGCGATATCAACGATTAATTGATGATCCTGTTGTTTACAGATCAGCTTAATCCTTCCACCTTCTGGAGAATATTTAACTGCATTGCTAAGTAAATTCATGAAAACTTGTTTTAATTTATCTTTATCTCCTAGAACATACGTGTGAGGTGTATCTCTACTTATTTCAAATACATGCTTCGTATAGTTGATCTTATAGAACTCAATTATCTCTTCAATGATTGGGAACAGATCAACCTTTTGTAGATCATAAGCTTGTTTTCCTGATTCCATACGTTGTAGATCAAGGAAATCATTAATCAGCGCTGTCAATCGAGTAGCCTCTTGATGAATCATCGTTAAATATTTATGTTGACGCTCTGGTTTTAATTCTTTGTATAGCAAGAGTTCTGTAAACCCTAGTACACTTGCTAGAGGCGTTCTCAGTTCATGACTCACGGTGCTTACAAACTCTGATTTCATTTGATCCACTTCATACTCTTTGGTAATATCTCGGTGCACAATGACGGTACCGAATCTTTTACCAGCACGATATAAGGGTTCGTAATAGACCTGCAGCACGCGTTTCTCAGGTTCTATCATTTCATAGATTGCACTTCTTGCATTCATTTCTTGCTCATCATAAATCGTACTGATGAAGTTCATCAACTTGCCGCTATCCTTCAAACGATACGATTTTTCCTCAAAGAATTTCTCTAAGGAAATACCAGCAGCCTTATGTTCATCATCACACCCAAATAAATCGCAAAGCTTCGTGTTGATATGCAATACACTACCTTCTTTATCAACTAGCTGTACGCCCTCTTGGATTGTATTGAGCATATCTCTCGTCATTTGACGTTGTTGTTCTGTTGCTTTATACATCTCTAGCTTCTCTAGTGATAGTGAAACTTGCGTTGCAAGACTCATCGTTTCTACTTCTGCTTGCTTAGTCATCTGTTTTCCAATATGAGTGAGCATTGCACATGCAATCACAACGCCATCAGCATTCAGAATGGGAACATATAAATCAGATGTACGAGATGATTCTAGATGGTAGCCCTTTTCATTAGACTTACTTTCTCTCGTAACGCTATAGGCTTCTTTGGTTTGGATCACACGCACAAGAATACTATCCTCAAGTTCATCCATACATTGCTGAATACCTTGCTCTGAGATCCCGAATGCTGCATAGTTACGTTCGCGATTAAGCAGTACAATCATACCTTTATCTGCTTGTGTCACCTCAACTAGGTTACGAGCGATACTTTCGAGTAGCTCTTGTTGATCAAGCGTGTTCATAAGGGACTGGATAAGCAAGTTACGACGTTCTAGATATTGCTCATTATCCTCCATTTTACTCATCGCTTGCTGAAGCTCTTCCTGCTGCATTTGAAGCTCATCCTGCTGGGCTTGCAACTCTTCATTCTGAGCTACTAATTCCTCTTCTTTGGATTGAATCGTGGTCATCATGTAATTCATCGATTTGGCTAGCATACCGATTTCATCCTTACGAGAAACACCCGCTAGATTCGTGTAATTTCCTCGTGCAAAATCCTCTGCATTGGTCGATAAGGCTGCTAATGGATGGCCGATGTCTCTTGTCGATTTGAACGTGACCCACATCGCTACTAGTAAAATAAACAGAATGTAAACAATGAACCATAGCTCCTGAGATGCCAAATCATCTAGCATTTTTTCACTTTGTTGATTTAACAACTTACGGCCATCGCTGCGAAAGTTTTCGGCTTCGACTAGCATATCGTCTATCATCGTATTTGTACCAACGGATAGCTTACGCAAATTAGCCCAGTCTTCGTCTTCCATGTATCTAATGGACTGCTCTAACGTGTTTGCAAAATAAGTATTTACAAAAAGCTCGATTGAAGATACAAAGGCTAACTCTGAATCCTTGAGGGGATATTGTTTAAATTGATCAATGGATTTCTTCAATTTATCCCGCTCACTATATATTCGGTCATACTCCTGCTTGTCCTGATAAGCAAAATAGCCTCGCACCCGATAAAAAATCCCATTCGTATGTACTTCAATATTACGAATGATATCTTGTTTATGATTGGAATCCTGGAGTGTCAATCGATACTGCTCACGTGTGTTCTTATTCATTTGTAATACGAATATTGCCCCAATCGTAATGAGTAGGACTAATACAACCATCAGGAACACAAACCGCCTTGTTAGGCTTCGGCGCATATAATTAAACACTCGCTCCACTTAACATCTCCCTCACTCTCCGGATGAGTTCCATCGGACTGAACGGTTTCGACATAAATTCATTTGCTCCGATTTGCATAACACGCTCACGCTCTGAATGCTGATTCTTCGCAGATAGCATAAGAATTTTTAATTGTTGATTCTCAGGCATCTCCCTTACCTTACCAATCACTTCCATACCTGTCATTCTCGGCATCATATAATCGAGAATGAGTAGATCATATTGATTTTTCTCAATATAGGTCATTGCTTCTGCACCATCTGTTGCAATATCGATATCGTACCCTTCATCTTCTAAAGTATCTGTAATGAGCATCCGAATTACCGGTTCATCTTCAGCTAATAAAATTTTATACATCTCAAAATTCCCCTTGTATATAGAATGAAATATTAATGGATGCGCTGCTGGATTAATCTTTTAATTCTTAGCTGGAGTTCTTCAATGCTAAATGGTTTCGTAATATAGTCATCCACACCCATATGTAGTGCTTTAGCGATATCTTGCTGACTTTTCTGCCCCGTTAACATTACAATTGTATACTGCTTAGAACTCGGCATTGAGCGGAGGCGTTCTAGAACCTCCATCCCATCCATACGTGGCATAATACCGTCGAGAACGACTACATATGGCTCATTCCCTGAATGCCATGGATCTTGAAAGAATTCCTCCCCATCACGGAAAGAACGAATCTCCACTTCCATATTTTCAGAACCAATATGCTTAAGACTCTCTGACAGCATGGTCCGGATGATCGCATCATCATCAAGAATCGCTATTTTTAGTACACGTTTATAAGATAAGCTTGTACTGAGTTTGGCTGTTTCAATTCGATTTCTTCCAAGTGTTTTGGCCTCATATAGTGTTTGATCTGCTAATTTCAACCATTGATCACAGGTTTCTTCCACACCTGTTACTTCGACAATACCAGCAGAGAAGGTAACGTGAAAGGAATCACCCTTACCATCAAAGCACAATTGCGAGAATTCAGACAGCAGTCGTTCAAGCACAAGCTTCGCTTCTTTCTTTCTCGTATTGGGCAAAATCATTGCAAATTCTTCTCCGCCATAACGGAATAGAATGTCTGTGCCTCTCATTTTTTGCTTCATTAATGAAGCAAAGCTAGCTAATACATGATCGCCTACCAAATGTCCATATTGATCATTCACACGCTTAAAGTAATCCAGATCCAGCATTGCGATACAAAAGATCTGTTTCGTTCTCATCAATTCTGTTCGTTGTCTTTCAAAAATTCCTCTGAGATATTTACGATTAAATGCTCCTGTTAATTCGTCCAGAAAAAGTAACTTATCCAGTGTCTTTTTCCTGTTTAATTGACGCCTCATTCGAACAATTAACTCTTCCATTTCAAGAGGCTTAGTCAGAAAATCATCTGCTCCCATGCGGTACGCCTTAAGTCTAGTCTCTTTTTCACTATCAACACTAATGACGATAATAGGAACAGTTTGTTTATTATTGTGCTTGCGTACAGTGTCAATTACTAGAAAACCATTATTAAACGGAATATGAAGATCTGTCACAAAGCAATCGAGCTGTAATTCGTAGAAGTATGTAATCGCTTTGTCTGGATCATTGGTTGTTAATACACCCCAACCTTGTTTCTCTAGCTCTTCTTTAAGAAACATGAGGAGGGTAATATCATCGTCAAGAATAAGAATAACTGGTTTATCCGTATCATGCTCCAGTTGCTTATTTTCCTCATCTACCCAGTCAGCTTCCTGATTGATCTCGTATTCATAGCTATATTTGATAAACATGAATAGTAATTGTCGTAGTTGTTCAGCGTCCCATTCTTCGTAGTTGTGCTCAGTTAATTGAGTCATGACTATTTCAGCAATCTCAGATAGATCATTTAAACCAATGGTTGCAGCAGTCCCCTTAAGCGAATGAATGAACCGATAAACATCTTCATTTGCAACTAATTCTGCACTGTCAAGCCATGTCTCTAGTTGTCTCTTAATCGATAAAATCAGCGAATCTTTGTACTTTTTCATTGAACCACCTCTAATTATGTCGATAGCAGGAATATTATAGCATACATCTTACATCATTTATGTCTATTACAGTCGTAATTATGAAATTATTTAGGTATATTTACCTATATATTTTGTGTGAGAGAGAATCTTTCAAGATTAAGTTAAAGGATATCTCAATAATAAATTGAATATTCTTACTATATGGGATGTAAATTAGGAGGCGATTCAAATGGACTTAACATTCAAAGGGACTATTGATGAAGTAATAGGTATTCAAATAACAGAGGTTACGGAAGATCGAGTTGTCGCTACAATGCCCGTACATGATGCCACACGCCAACCATTCGGCATGCTGCATGGTGGTGCTTCAGTTGTTCTTGCAGAAACAATTGCTAGTGTAGGAACATGGAATTTGATCGATCAAGCTAATGAACTCGCTGTTGGTCTTGAAATCAATGCCAATCATATCCGTGGCAAGCAAGAGGGTATAGTTACTGCTGTTGGTACACCACTTCACAAAGGTAGAACAACGATGATATGGGATATTCAAATTACGGACGAAGAAGGTAAGCTGATCTGCGTATCTAGATGTACAGTAGCTATCGTGAAGAAGAAGTAAAACACCCGGATATTCTTAGTCAAGAAACAGGATTTGGACGCTTCTTAATCGAATTGATATTTATATCTATTTGTATGGAAAGGATGAATTAATTCTATGTTAAAATTCAGTCAATATCCTTATCAACGTCTCGATGTTAAGGAAACAGAGGAACGCTTTAACTCCCTACTTAAACAGTTTAATGAGTCAACAAGTTTTGAAGAGCAAGATAGCATGATGAGCGCTATTAATGAACTGCGGGGTAAAATAGACTCCACGATCCAAATCGCTGAGATTCGCCACTCGATTGATACGAATGACGAATTCTATAAAGCGGAACAAGATTTTATCGATGACTTCAGACCTCTTATTCAAGGCTTAGAAACTGTATATTATCAAGCCCTCATTGATTCTCCATTTCGCTCACAGCTTGAACAAAAGTGGGGTAACCAGTTATTTCAATTAGCTGAGCTTTCACTGAAGACGTTCAAACCAGAGATCATCGAGGATTTACAGCTAGAGAATCGTCTTGCCTCAGAATACTCGAAATTAACCGCTTCAGCCAAAATTATGTTCGAAGGTGAAGAACGTAACCTATCACAACTCGGACCATTCGCTTTATCCCCAGATCGTGACATGAGAAAACGTGCTGCTGAAGCAAAATATCAGTTCTACGCTGAAAACGAACAAAAAATCGATGATATCTATGATCAGCTCGTTAAAGTAAGAACGCAAATCTCTCATAAGCTCGGGTATAAGAATTATGTAGAACTTGGCTACGATCGTATGAATCGCACGGATTATAATGCACAGATGGTTGCTAACTTTAGAGCACAAGTGCTTGAGCATATCGTTCCCGTGGCTTCTAAGCTAAAGGAACGTCAACAAAACCGTATTGGTGTCGATGAGCTACAGTTTTACGATGATAAATTCAGCTTCAAAACAGGTAATGCTACACCTAAGGGAAGTCCAGAGTGGATTATTGACGGTGGTAAAAAGATGTATACCGAGCTATCTGATGAAACGTCGGAGTTCTTTAATTTCATGATTGAGAATGATCTCATGGATCTTGTAAGTAAGAAAGGTAAGCAGGGCGGCGGCTATTGTACTTATATCAGCGAGTATAGTGCCCCTTTCATATTCTCTAACTTTAATGGAACATCAGGGGACATTGACGTGCTTACGCATGAGGCAGGTCATGCTTTCCAAGTGTATCAGAGTCGCAATTATGAAGTTCCAGAATATAATTTCCCTACATATGAAGCTTGCGAAATTCACTCCATGAGTATGGAATTCTTCACTTGGCCTTGGATGGAGCTCTTCTTCAAGGAAGATACGGATAAATACCGCTATAATCATTTGGCTGAAGCATTACTCTTCATCCCTTATGGCGTAACCGTTGATGAATTTCAGCACTTTGTTTACGAGAATCCTGAGGCAACTCCGGCAGAACGCAAAGCAGCATGGCGTGAAATTGAGAAAAAATATCTCCCTCATCGCAATTTCAGTGAGAATGAGTATTTGGAACGTGGTGGATATTGGCATCAGCAGTCCCATATTTTCCGTTCACCATTCTACTACATCGATTATACACTGGCTCAAATCTGCGCTTTCCAATTCTGGAAAGGGATGCATGAGAATCGCGAACTTGCGTGGGCTGATTACCTAAGATTATGTCAAGCTGGTGGAAGCAAGTCCTTTACAGAGCTAGTCGAATACGCGAATCTAATCTCTCCATTTAATGATGGATGTGTTGAGTCTGTTATTGGTGTAATTGAGAACTGGTTAGACAATGTGGATGATACGAAGTTATAAACAAATAAACCTAAAGTGGATGTGCAGGATAGTATCCTGCACATCCACTTTTTGATTTAACGCAGAGATTATATTCACGCTCTCTGGTGCTAAGGAAAGAATAACAGTAACACAGCTTGGTAATTCTAATAAAGGGCTTTACCAAACTCATCCAAGAGGTGCAGCAATGAGTATATTCTTTGAAATTATTATTCGAAGTTTGATTGCTTTTACACTGATTATGATCATTGCACGTATTCTCGGCAAGCACACGATTACACAATTAACTTACAATGACTTTGTTTTATCCATCACGCTCGGTGCAATAACAGGGAACATCGCCTTTAATACAGCTATCAAATCACAGTATTTAATTGTTGCTCTTGTGGCATTCAGTCTTGCCGCATACACTGTCGCAAAAATTTCATTGAAAAGTCGAACCATGCGCAAATTGTTATCAGGTAGACCTACAATCTTAATAGAAAACGGCAAGGTTCTAGAAGAAAACTTACGAAAACTAACACTATCGATGGATACATTGAATCAAGAGCTACGAGAAAAAAACATTTTTGACATTGAAGAAGTAGAATTTGCTGTACTTGAGTTGAATGGTAAGCTATCTGTTCTTAAAAAACCAGATTACCGACATATTACACGCAAAGACCTCGCAATCTTAAGTGTAGACAAAAACAGCTTCCCTATCGAACTCATCATGGATGGGCAAATCATTACCAATAACATTCATCAAGATGGACTAAGTCCCAAGTGGCTTGATGAGCAGCTAAGTAAGAGGGGATTAAGCTTAAGCCAGGTTTTCTATGCGGTGAAAGGGACGAATGGAAATTTGCACTTTGATTTATATGAAGATCGGATCAAACATCCAATTAAAATGGAGTAAATATGACTCAAGACTGTGTAACAAAATAAAAGGATATCCGCTTGTACGAACATCCCCATTAATGATCATTTAATTAATGATATTATATCCAATCACATGACATAACGTTCTTCAAATTGCCGTGCTACTGTAGTATTAAGAACTAATTCAGCAAAATCAGTATCAATTGTTAGGTCATGCAGTGCTGCTAATTTAATCTTCATTCCACTAAGTAAAGCTTTATTACTTAAGCTGTAATTTAAAGTGAAGACTAATTCCTCAACTGAATCCGCCTTAAATGCAACACCTGAATCGAGAAGAAACCGCGCATTGTCTTCCTCTTGCCCAGGAAGTGGTTTATAAAGCAGCATTGGAAGCTGCATTGCCATCGCTTCTGATATGGTCAGCCCACCTGGCTTCGTAATCATTAAATCAGCTATCGCCATTAATTCATGTACGAAATCAATATACCCCATGATCACATAGTCGTGCTTTGAATGCTTCGTATCCTCTAATAGCTGCTGTCTCATTTTTTCATTACTACCACAAACAATTAGAAATTGAACGGTCTGTGCTATTTGCTCAAACTCATTAATTTTCTTCAGTAATTCGCCACCGAACATCCCACAACCGCCGCCCATAATAAAAACAATTGGCTTATTGGGATCAAGTCCATGCTTATGAATAAGTGAACAGCGATCATACGATTGGTTAAATTCTTGTCGTACTGGAATACCCGTTACTTCAATTTTATCAGGTGATATGCCCGATCGAATTAGTCCATCCCGAACAACCTCAGAGCCTACAAAATATTTATCCGTATATGGATATAGCCAATAGCTATGATCCGTATGATCGGTTATAACTGTCATCGTTGGAACTTTGGATAAACCACCAACAGCTTTAATCGCAGACATGGTGCCTGATGCAAGTGGGAACGTCGATACGACAACTGTCGGACGCTCATCTTGAAGCATTTTAAATAATCGGCTCATTCCTAACTTGTTGGTCTTCTTAAGTAATAGGGATAAATGATTCACTTCCCTTGTCTTGTTATAAATGTATCCATAGATTGAAGGAAACCTCTTAAGACTCTGTATGAAGAAATACCGTGATATAGAATGCATTAATGGATGAGCAAGCTCCATAAAGTCGATGACGATTACCTCTGCATTAGGATTACGATTATTTAAAAATTTACGAACAGCATTAGCTGCTTGCAAATGTCCATCTCCAAAGTTACCTGTCAGGATTATTATTTTCTCATTCATTTCCATTATCCTGCATCCCCTTCTTTGTCTTACTCTTGTCTCTATTGTATTCCTATTCAAGATAAAGCATAACAGACTCTTGGCCGGACAATTTCCCCTACTTAAGTCTAGTTTTTATAGTTCAAGCCCTTTTGGAGGCAAAATAGTTTAGCATAATAAATTTTATCTCGATTTTTAAATATCATACCATCATACCATCATACCATCATTTCTCATTTTTTATAAATTAATAAATTCCGGTCTTTATCATGTTCGATACTCTGATAAATAATGGTAATATTTACAATAATATCATAAATAATGAACGTAAGAAAACTGAACAAAGTCGCTAAATGATTACAATAAAAAAACCAGGCTCTCACCTTAGAGATTACCTGGTTTTGTGACTTTGTCTCTTGTTCAATAAATGAGTTATCCCCACCGCTGCAAATAACGCTAATAGTGGCATTAACACGACTGAATACCGTGAGTGAGCCAGATAAATCATATATAACAAGGAGAAATAAGCGAAGATCGTCATAAGTAGAATCGCCCCACGGTTTGTGCGGGACAACCATATCCCTATAGCTCCAAACACAAGTAGAATATAGTGCATGACAATTGGAACTAACAGTGGAATGTTTGCTATTGGTTTCCAGTAATAAACATCGCCCCAGAAGAAACTGAACTTACCTACAGTATACCAAGATAAATAAAGTAGAGGAGCTTCAGTAAAGCCTGTCTTTATCCGTTCAATGGCCCATTTCTTATCAAACTCATCATTCTCCCAAAGATTGTTCGTTTTATGCCAAGTGCGCTGCTCCTCAATAGGAGGAGTTCCATAAGGGAAGGTTCCCAGAAGAAGTGGATTTCCACCCGATTTCGTTAGTGGAATAAACTGCCCATCTGATACTTCATAGTTCCGTATCCACCACGGAGCAAGGAGTGCCACAAAAATCACTGCAGCAACAGTACCACACATAACAACCTTTCGCCACGGAATTTGCTTCCATATAAGTAATAGAAGTAAGAATATACCGGGCCAAAGAGCGATCGTCGGTCTTATATAGGTAGCAAATACCCATGCGAGCCCAAATGCGACTGCCCAAAGTACAGTTGGCTGCTCCTTCGCCCGCAGTGCACAATAAACAAGAATCATAAGTGCTAATACGAACAAAGCCTCAGTCAGAATAAAATTAGATACTAACCACAGTGGTAAGTAAAATGCGCTGATCCCAACAGCCCATAATGCGACACGTTCATTCCATATACGTTTGCCAATGACGTAGAGTAAATACAGCGAGAAGGTCATGATAAGCGTTTGAATGATCCGAATGGTTTGCTCGAGTACATAACCCTCTCCGACTAACTTCATTAACACAGCAATAAATGCTGGAAAAGCAGGCGTAATGAATACCGTAGGTCGATCAGGATCATTATAAGTAAATTCACCTGTGTCCAACCAAATTCTTGCTGTATTCAAATACGAAACATCATCGGAATCTAACATATATTGATGTCCATTCAAAATAATTACAAGTACTTTAAGCACAAATGATACAATCAGAATGCTCCATAGTATACCGCGATTGGAACGAAATAACGATTTCATAATTTCCTTTCTGTATTACAATGCAGCTAGGTACGCATCCAAATCAGTAACAGGAATAAGCTCCCACACCTCATGATGACGAGTTTCTTCACCACGTTTAAGGGTAACTAGCGGGCCAAGTGTTTCTACCTCAAGGAATTCAGCACATGAATAAATTTCAAGCGATGAACCATTGTCAGGATATACACTCTGAACATCATGATGATGCTGCTTACGGAATAGCACTTCGTCAACATGATAGCCTACCCAACCCTCTTCATTATTGGTTCCTAGTTTAAAAGGTCCTTCTGCATCTATACATTGTTTTACTTTTATGTATTTTTCACCMCATTGTAATCTTGTATCTGCCATATTGCAATAAGGCCAGAGTGAGATTGTACGATTAGGGAGTAAGCCCGTTTCGCGGCGTGCATGGGGTACAACTGCTACACCACCTGTTTTGACAACCGATAAAGCCCAAGGTGCTAGCTCAATTGGCCATGGTCCCATATTACGAACACCATGATTCACATGGACTTTGTCTTGATCAAAAACAATTTTGATTTCTTTTTGTACATTCGTCCAACATTCAATTGGAGCGCGTAGAATAACACCATCAGGAATGATTTCACAAGCTACATCTTGATGATCTGGATAGTAAGTTCTTGGCATTTCTTCTGGACTTGTCCATAATCGATGACCACCATACAATTTGAATGGTCCTAAGCCGAATACTTCTAATTCCTTCGCATCATTGCCTAGTTGTCTCTCTTCATCTACTTTGAGTACATTTATTCCATCTTTAAGACTAAAATGTAGAATTCGAGGACCAAATTCTAGCGAAGCAATTATCGTATAATGGTCATTACGAATTTGAACACAATTTCCCCATAACTCAGTTTGTACGGTTTCAATCACAACTTGACTCATTGTATTTACACACTCCTATGATTTCATGATGAAATATCTCAAGTATAATGCAATTAAAGAAATTAATATAGGATTGCTTGTTATAGGCAACTGCCATCTTGTCATTATTTGAGTTATAATATTGAGGTAGATAAAGACCAATTCGTAGCATTATTTATGATTTTCAACAAAGGATGGAGTTAAGTATTGATGATGAGCGATATATCTATACCTATTATTACCATTGTTGTACCTTGCTATAATGAGGAAGAAGTATTGCCTGAGACTGTCAAACGACTAGAATCCATGCTTCACGGATTAATTCAAGACAAGCTTATTGCTGACACCAGTACGGTGTTATTCGTCGATGATGGCAGTAGGGATCGAACCTGGGAACTAATCGAAGCTTTACATCGTACACATCCATTCGTGACAGGTTTAAAGCTTGCACGTAACAGTGGTCATCAGAGTGCACTACTCTCTGGATTAATGCAAGCGAAAGAATATTCTGATTGTGTGATTTCGATTGATGCTGATCTACAGGATGATGTAGAAGCTATTCGTAAATTTATCATGAAATATCATCAAGGATATGAAATCGTCTATGGAATAAGACGCAACCGCACAACTGATACCAAATTCAAGCGTGCAACTGCACAATCTTTCTACAAGCTCATGACAGGGCTTGGTGTACAAATACATTATAACCATGCAGATTATCGTCTAATGAGTAAACGTACACTTGAACATCTTGAAGAGTTCCGTGAGGTTAACTTGTTCCTTAGGGGAATCGTACCACTTATCGGTTTTCGTTCAACAGAGGTATACTATGATCGGAGTGAACGGTTCGCAGGTGAATCTAAGTATCCGCTTAAGAAAATGATATCCTTTGCTCTAGATGGGATCACCTCATTTAGTATTAAACCTATACGACTTGTATCATTAATTGGAATCCTGTTATTTGTCATGAGTGTTATAGCAACTATATATGCACTTATCAGCAAATTCATGGGAAGTACCGTGTCTGGGTGGACCTCAATTATGATCTCGGTCTGGTTCATTGGCGGTATACAACTCCTTGGTATCGGCTTAATAGGTGAATATATCGGTAAAATTTATAGGGAAGTTAAACACCGCCCACTCTATATTATCGAACAATTTCTATCAGCAGACAATAAACAAGCCAAGTATACACCAGCTTCACTAGAATCTGAATATGAACATTCCAAGGTATAGCCATGAGTAAACTACTATCCATGTTAAATGGATCGTTCGTACGTTTCTTGCTTGTTGGCTTACTAAATACAATCATTGGGTTATCGATGAGTTTTATACTTTTTAATGTATTTGAACTCGACTACTGGGTGTCGACCTTCGGTGGGAATACAGTTGGAGCCATTGCAAGCTATTTTCTCAATCGTAAATTTACTTTTAGGTCTAGTGTGTCCATAGCTTCCTCTTGGTGGAAGTTCGCGATTATTATCGTGATCTGTTATTTCATCTCTTATGGTGTTTCCTTATGGTTATCACAAATACTTTATGTTATATGGCCTAAGGCTTCCACTCAGCTCACTCATAACTTCGCTATACTGTTTGGAAACGGTATGTATACCATATTGAACTATCTAGGGCATAGAACGATTACATTCAGAACAAGACCATCAAATCAAGCATAAAAATAAGGCGATCATAAGATCGCCTTGTATGATTTCAAATGAAGTTACACCTTACGTAATTTACCGAGTTCCGAGGTTATCGCATCAATTTCTGAAATCGAAAATGAATTTTTACTGTTCACCATTTCATATAAATCTTTAAAGTCCTCGTACATCGCTGCATCAAAGTGAGCACCTGATATCGAACCGCCTGTAGCCATTCGTAGTTTTTTTTTGATTTCATCGAACATGAATGTAACATTTTCTTCGGACCATTTAGATAAATCCACTTTATTTCCACCCTCTTACCGTTATTATGCGTTTATTGTATCATGCTACAGTAGGATATAGGAAATTTATTAAGCAATTACATGATTGCGTAGTGGAATGCTGGGGCTTTTCTCGATACGGTTCACTTCAATCATTCCGCACAAGAATTGAATATGATCCTCTACAATATTCTCAATATCCACAAATTTGTACCCATAATAAATATTATAGGAAATAAAACCATGCAAGCTCATAAATAGATTCCACGATAAGTTTTTCTGCTCTGTTAGCTCTGTATTTAATTTACCCCCAGCAAGTTGTTTTAAAACCAGTGAGAACAATTCAAAGCATCTCGTTTGCTCCCGATTCGCATAAATCTGCAGCTCTTCATCACCCATCATATAGATCATCTCATAATGACGAGGATGCTCAAGACCAAATCTAATAAACTCAATCATCATTTTCTTAAGCAACACATGATTGGTATAAGCCGCTTCAGAAATAAGTCGACGAAGCCTGTATTGGAGCTCATTAAAATCACCGACTATAAGTTCATATAACAACTCTGACTTCTCTTTAAAATGATAGTATAACGCTCCATGACTGTAACCTAGTGACTTGGCAATGCTTCTCATCGTTAAAGCGCGATAGCCGCAAGTGCCGAATAATTCCCGGGCACTTGACAATATGCGATCGCGGTTAAGCTCTTCAGCAACAACTTTCCTTGCCATAGAATTACCTCCGCTCAACTATTCTCATAAATTTAGGGCTCAACACCAAAATTAGTGCTTGAAAAATTGTAATAGTGCCGATAGATGACCGCTGCGTGGACGGATTGTCCTTACGATCGCTGTTGCCCCCAGATTTCTTGATCGTATACCGCCTATAGCGGTAAAAATCCGGTGGCAAAGCATACGCTTACGAAGTAGTTTTCCTTCGGAAAACTTGTAGGCGAACGCTTCGCTTCTCCAGGACAATTCCGTCCCCTCCGCTACATCTACATATGGCTCTGTCTTTAGCAAGCACTGATTATGATTCAGAGCCAAATTTAGTTATGCTAAATTTTCTTGATGCGTTAAATAATGCTGTGGTCCCTGAACAATCAGACCCTGTCCCTGCGTTAAATCAGTTAACCAAAGAATGAATTGTTCAGCCTCTTCTGCTGTTGGATAACACACTAATGTTACTTTATCAGCGAATCGCGTCTCGCCCATCCTCGTATGCCGATTGCGCAGCTCATTCTCTAATTTACCTAGCCATGTATAATCAACTTCTATTAGTATCTCTTGATGAAGTACTTGTAAGATCGGCTCTGCAGCTTCTATACCAACAACTGCTCCGTCTGTATAAGCTCTAATTAGCCCACCAGCACCTAACATAATCCCGCCAAAATAGCGAGTCACAACGACCACTACGTTCTTTAAGCCTTTATGCTTAATAACTTCAAGTATTGGCTTACCTGCTGTTCCACTTGGTTCTCCATCATCGGATTGCTTCTGGATTTGATCCTGCTCCCCAATCATGTACGCAAAGCAATTATGTGTAGCTGACCAGTGTTCTTTCCGAATACTTTCGATGAATCGAATTGCTTCTTCCTCCGAATCAACTGGTCTTGCATGACCAATGAAACGCGATTTCTTAATCACAATCTCTGCTGAATTTTGCTGTTTAAGTGTTCTATATTGTGAAATCATAATCGACCTTTCCCTACGATCCATTTAATATATTTTACATAAATCAGAATATTATTGCAATGAAATTAAATAGTTAGAATTTATGATCTTAAAGTTATAAATTCTATATCACAAATAAAGCAGCTCATCCTCATGGAATGAGCCGCTTGGAATTTAATTAATAACTTACTTTTGTAAACGTGCTTCAAGTTCTGCTTTTTCCTTCTCAAATCCTGGTTTACCTAGTAGCGCGAACATATTCTTCTTATATGCTTCAACCCCAGGTTGGTCAAATGGATTAACACCCATCAAATAACCGGAAATCCCGCAAGCCTTCTCGAAGAAATAGACCATATAACCAAATGTATACGGAGTTAGTTCTGGCAATGTCACATTCAGATTAGGCACGTTGCCATCTGTATGAGCTAGCATTGTTCCCTGAGCAGCTTTCTTGTTAACAAAGTCCATTGTTTTACCACTTAGGAAATTAAGGCCATCCAGATTATCCGCATCTTTACCGATTACAATTTCTTCTGCTACTTTATCTACAGAAATGACAGTCTCGAATAGGTTGCGAGAGCCTTCTTGAATAAATTGACCCATGGAATGCAAATCAGTTGTGAAATCAACCGATGCAGGATAGATCCCCTTGCTATCTTTACCTTCACTTTCACCGAACAACTGCTTCCACCATTCGGATACATAGTGTAGGGATGGCTCGTAGTTTACGAGAATTTCAATCGCTTTACCTTTGCGATAAAGTACATTACGCACTGCTGCGTATTGATAGCTCTCATTTTCGCTTAGATTAGGATTGGAATATTTCTCACGTGCATCTGCAGCACCTTGCATCATAGCTTCAATGTCAATACCTGCTACCGCGATTGGTAACAAGCCTACAGGTGTAAGAACAGAGTATCTTCCGCCTACATCATCAGGAATGATGAAAGACTCATAGCCTTCCGCATCGGCAAGCTTCTTAAGTGCACCTTGGGAAGCGTCTGTTGTCGCGTAAATCCGTTTGCGTGCTTCTTCTTTACCATATTTCTTCTCTAGAACTTCACGGAAAATACGGAAAGCAATCGCAGGCTCAGTTGTAGTTCCTGATTTAGAAATTACATTAACCGAGAAATTCTTACCTTCCAATAATTGAAGCAAATGAGTTACATATGTGGAAGAAATATTTTGTCCTACAAAATAAATTTCTGGTGTCTTACGCTTATCCTTAGGCATCAAATTATAGAATGAATGTGATAAGCTATCGATTGCTGCTCTAGCACCAAGATAGGATCCACCAATACCAATGACAACAAGTGCATCAGAGTCAGATTGAATCTGCTTAGCTGCCTGCTGAATCCGTACAAACTCCTCTTTGTTATAATCAACAGGAAGATCGATCCACCCTAGATAATCGGAGCCTGCACCTGTCTTATTATGTAATTGGTCGTGTGCTGTTCGCACCTGATCTGTTAGATAGTCCACTTCATGTTGAGAAAGAAATGCAAGCGCTGGAGTGTAATCAAATTTAAGTTTCATGTTATCGTTTCTCTCCTTTTAGTCTCTATTTGTGATTTTTCTATAGCATACTTGGTCTGTATGAGGTTTGCAAGTGCAGCATTTCACATGAATCTAATTTCATTCTATATTCAGACAAACTTCATCATCGATTTTCTCCCGAAATCATTAGATTCTTATTAGATTCTGCCCTTACTTTGCTCAATTGCTTCAACCAGCTCATTCAAATAGGTCCAACGTTCCATTAACTCACTTAGCTTGGCTTCAAGCTCTTGTTGCTTTGCGGTTAACTCTTGCAGCAGTCCATAATCACTTCCTGCATTCCCTATTCCCTCATTAGCCTCCGCAAGTTGCTGCTCAGTAGCTGAAATATGATCATCGATTTCGTCAAATTCCTTCTGTTCCTTGAAGGTCAGCTTCAGTGGTCTACCTGGACTACGATCTCCAGCAGAGGCAGTGTTATTCACACTATGAGTAACAGACTGACTAGTTGACTGAGTTGCAGCTGTACCAGCGTTATTATGATGTTCTCGTTTCTCCGATTTACCCAACGCCTGCGATTCAGCTAATCGTTTTTTGCGGACATCACTATATTCAGCATAATTACCTACATGATAGACAATCTGTCCATCACCTTCAAAAGCGAAAATAGTTTCTGCTGTCCGGTCGAGGAAGAAGCGATCATGTGATACCGTAATAACTGCACCAGGATAGTCTTCTAAATAATCCTCTAGAACAGTCAGTGTCTGGATATCAAGATCATTCGTCGGCTCATCAAGCAGTAGTACATTCGGAGCCTCTACTAAAATACGTAATAAATATAACCTGCGCTTCTCACCGCCCGACAGGCTCGAGATGCGAGTCCCTTGCATACCAGAAGGGAATAAGAACCGTTCGAGCATCTGTGAAGCGCTTATTACTGAACCATCCGATGTACGAACATTCTCCGCGGCTTCTTTAATATATTCAATTACGCGTAAACTATCGTTCATTTGCTCATTTTCCTGTGAGAAAAAACCAATCCTTACTGTAGGCCCAATATCAATTGTGCCTGAATCTGGTGTGATCCAGTTCGCGATCATTTTGAGAAGTGTCGATTTACCTTGTCCATTCTCACCAACGATACCAATCCGATCATCCCGCTGGACAATATAACTGAAGTCACGAATCACGGTACGATTGCCGAATGTTTTGTTCACATGATCAAGTTCAATTACTTTCTTACCAAGCCTACTCGCTGATAGCGCAATATCGACGTCGCCACCACGGCTCTCTGGCTTTGCCGCTTGTAGATCTTCGAAACGATCAATCCGTGCCTTCTGCTTCGTTGTACGTGCTTTGGCACCGCGGCGAATCCATGCTAATTCCCTGCGATATAGATTCTGACGCTTATCTTCCGTAGCAGCCTCTAGCTTAAGGCGCTCTGCCTTCTGCTCTAAGAATGTGCTGTAATTACCGCTATAGTTATACAGCTTGGCATTATCAAGCTCAACAATACGGTTAGCAACACGATCCAAGAAATAACGATCATGGGTAATCATTAATAACGCACTTCTACGCTTCGCAAGGAACGATTCCAGCCAATCAACTGTATCTGTATCAATATGGTTGGTCGGTTCATCCAGAATAAGTAGGTCCGCTGGGCGAATCAGTGCACCTGCAAGGGCAACACGCTTACGCTGTCCACCAGATAATGTCTCCATCTTCGCTTCAGTATCATCAATTCCAAGCATCGACAAAATCTTCTTCGCGTCGCTTTCCACTTGCCAAGCATCTAAGGTATCCATCTTCGTAGTCAATTCCATGAAACGCTGCTCTAGCGCTTTATCCACTAGTCCCAAATTAATCAATTGAAGGGCAGATTCATACTCTCGAAGTACTTCCATAATAGGTGAGTCACCACTGAAAATCTGTTCAAGTACCGTAGCCTCTCCATCAAATGCAGGATTCTGTGGTAAATATTCAATTGAAATCCGATTCCCCACTGCAATATTCCCCGCATCAGGCGGCTCGATCCCTGCAATAACTTTCAATAACGTAGATTTACCTGATCCATTTATACCAATTAATCCGACCCGATCGGTCTCATCCATACTGAATGCGACTCCGTCGAACAACATTTTCACTCCATAGCTTTTACTTAATCCTTCTGCTGTCAAAATATTCATATGCTCACATCCGCTTCACACACACTCCCGTGAATCAAGCGGTTTCACCTTCCTTTATCAAATGAAACTCCTTCTAGAATACCACAAATTCAGGGGTAAATGCGTGGGTGCTCAAGGAATCATCATTTCAGGCTAACTAGCCTTGGGCACAAAAAATACGGTTTAGCCCTATTCATAGGCTAAACCGCATTTTATATTCAACTTATTTAAGTAAAGCTTTTACTTTAGCGGCTACATTCTCAGCGGTAAAGCCGAATTCACGAATCAAGATATCACCAGGAGCAGATGCACCGAAGGTGCTAATTCCAAGGATATCGCCTTGATCGCCCGTGTAACGTTCCCAACCGAGCGGATAAGCCATTTCTACTGCGAGGCGTTTCTTCACGTCAGGCAATAGGACGGAGTCCTTGTATGACTGTGATTGCTTCTCGAATAACTCCCAGCTTGGCATGGATACAACGCGAACATGGATGCCTTCTTCAGCAAGCAGCTTCTGAGCAGCAACACCGTGTTGTACTTCGGAACCAGTCGCAAGAATCATCGCATCAGGGGTTGTACCTTCTGGTGCGTCAGCAACTACGTAAGCACCCTTCTCAAAGTGCGTACGAGCGTACTTCGCAGAGCCCTCAAGGTTAGGTAATGCTTGGCGAGTAAGTACTAGTGCCATTGGTCCATCTGTATTCTTCAAAGCATAACGCCATGCTTCACTTGTTTCATTCGCATCAGCAGGACGCAATACTGTCATGCCTGGAATAATACGCAATGCTGGTAGCTGTTCAATTGGTTCATGAGTTGGACCATCTTCACCAACACCGATTGAATCATGCGTCAATACATAAATGACAGGTTGCTTCATAAGCGCAGCTAAACGAACTGACGCGCGTAAGTAATCGGAGAATACGAAGAAAGTCGCTCCATATACACGCAGACCACCATGCAAGCTCATTCCGTTTAGAGCGGTACCCATTGCGAATTCACGCACACCAAACCAGAGATTACGACCCGCATAATTCGTTGCATGGAATGGGGACTCACCTTTAATCTCAGTATTATTAGAAGAAGCAAGGTCAGCAGAGCCACCAACTAACATCGGCAATTTCCCAGCAATCGCATTGATTGCGTTACCTGATGCTGCGCGAGTTGCTATACCTTTATCGCTCGGTGAATAAGTTGGTAAATCAGCATCCCAGCCTTCTGGCAGCTCGTTACTTACAGCTGTGTTAAACTGCTTTGCAAGTTCTGGATGTGCATTCGTATATTCAGCTAGCATCGCTTTCCAAGCATCTTCTGCCTTAGCTCCATTAACCTTCACTTGTGCATAATGCTCACGCACATCTTCTGGTACATAGAAATCTGGCTCAAGCGGCCAACCATAGAATTCTTTGGTAAGCTTAGTTTCTTCTTTACCTAGTGGAGAACCGTGTGGTCCAACATGACCACCTTTACCGCCTTTATTCGGTGAACCAAAACCAATGGTTGTCTTAACTTCGATCAGGGTTGGACGAGTTTGATCCGCTTTCGCTTCATCAAGCGCTTTGGAGATCGCTTCAAGATCATTTTCCCCTTCAACACGAA
Source organism: Paenibacillus sp. P5_B5 (assembly GCF_056400365.1). Taxonomy (NCBI): domain Bacteria; kingdom Bacillati; phylum Bacillota; class Bacilli; order Caryophanales; family Paenibacillaceae; genus Paenibacillus; species Paenibacillus sp. P5_B5. The sequence goes on along the minus strand of NZ_JBFULK010000005.1, from coordinate 182,452 downwards.
GAACTTGCCATCCGTATGCATCAAAGCGCTTCGCTACATTCTCAGAGAATGCCATGCTAAGTTCGCCATCTAATGAGATATCATTTGAATCATAAAGCATGATTAGCTTGCCCAGCTTAAGATGTCCCGCCATGGAAGCTGCTTCTGAAGCCACGCCTTCCATCATGTCACCATCGCCGCAAATTACGTAAGTATTATGGTCAACCACCGGATAGCCTTCACGGTTATATGTCGCACTTAAATGAGCTTCTGCCATTGCCATACCAACTGCCATACCGACACCTTGACCAAGTGGTCCAGTTGTAGCATCTACCCCTGCAGTATGACCAAACTCAGGATGCCCAGGTGTACGGGAACCCCACTGACGGAAATTCTTAATATCATCCATTGTTACATCATAACCACACAAGTGTAGTAGGCCGTACAACAACATGGAGCCATGTCCTGCAGATAAAACGAATCGGTCTCGATTAATCCAGTTCGGATTTACTGGGTTATGCTTCATGTGCTGTGTCCAAAGTACATAAGACATTGGAGCTGCACCCATCACGATACCAGGATGTCCGGAATTTGATTTCTCAATCGCATCAATTCCAAGTGTTCGGATGGAATTTACCGCTTTTTCTTGAATTGTTTTTATCGTAGTTGTCATAGTAAATAAACTACCTCCTACTAAGAATAAATTATACTTTTAATTATGACTTATTCGCCATTTTATCATTTACTTTTGGACTTTGCTACCATAAAGCATTTACTAACTTTAACGATTACCATTTTCCCCCTGAATCCAGAAGTATAGTTCACCCAAATTCAGACATTCCTAAATTCGATAAACTAATTAAATACTACCGTTTTATTATCATGCACAAGAACGCGATCCTCCACATGCCAGGAGACTGCACGAGCCAAAACGGTACGCTCAATCGTTCTTCCGATCCGTTTCAGATCATCCACTGAATTCCCATGATTTACACGCTGTACATCCTGCTCAATAATCGGTCCACCATCTAGCTCCTCGGTTACAAAGTGAGCCGTTGCGCCAATAATTTTGACTCCACGATTATAGGCTTGTGTATAAGGCTTACCACCGACAAATGCCGGCAGGAAGGAATGGTGAATGTTAATGATTTGATGGTTATAGTGTGCAATAAACCGAGGCGAAATAATCTGCATATACCTTGCGAGAATGATCAGATCAACTTGACCCTCTAATAGCTCCAAATGTCTACTCTCAGCTTCTTGTTTCGTTGCGGCGGTCACCGGTACATGATGATAGGGAATTCCGAATGGTTCAACAAGGCCCCTCATATCATCATGATTGGAGATGACCATCGTAATTTCTGCATCTAAATCACCTGCACGCCAGTGCCACAATAACTCAAGTAAGCAGTGATCTTCCTTCGAAACAAAAATAGCTAATCGTTTCTTATAACTAACCGGTAGTAGCATCCACTCCATTGTGAACTTCTCCGCGACTTGTATAAAATCACTTTTGAGAGCTGCTAGATGATCACTAAGATTAGGTAAATCAAATTCGATGCGCATAAAGAACATGCCGCCTTCAGGATCCATCGTATATTGATCAGATTGGACGATATTTGCTTCATGCTCATACAAAAAATGTGATACAGCCGCTACAATTCCCGGGCCATCAGGGCACGAGATTAACATCCGCGCCCGATTTGAAGTCTCGCACTGAATCTGCGGTCTGTTGCTTAATTTATTTTCCATTTCTCTCTCTCCCATTAAAAATTAGGCCTCATCTAAAGGTTCAATTACTATTAAGCTTCCTTAAGGGCTGTCTGACCTGCTAACCACACCGTTAATCGTTGATTAATTTGTTCTTCTGTAAGCTCTGAAAATATTCTATGTTCTACGATCCAATCGTACAGACGTTCGAGTGGCTCACGACCATCTGCTTTCTTAGCTTTGGCATCTGTTTTGAGCAATTCCCATGTATTCAATACATAATCTCTGTGATGAAATCCTTCTTTATCAGCAAAGAAGGCAAGCTTCTCAACATCCTCTAAGAAAGAACCGCCGAATCTCTCCTGTAAACGATCGCTTAGCAGTGCAATCTCAACTTCATACATAGGACGCTGAGTTTTATCATTTTTGCCGATCCAAGGTGTTTCTAGAATCATAGGTAAATGACGAAGTCTCTCGTTATTAACGATGGCTTGCATCGCATCATAACCTATATAGCCTGATCCAACGGGTGTATGACGATCTTTCCCTGCTCCTCGTGGATTCTTGGAATCATTCAAGTGTAGTAAGGCTATTTTGTCCAAACCGACGACTCGATCAAAATGGTCCATTACGCCTTCAAGATTATTCACAATATCGTATCCTGCATCATGAACGTGACATGTATCGAAGCACACGGTCAATCTATCATTATATTGTACCTTGTCCATAATTTCGGCAAGCTCTTCAAAGCTCCGACCGATTTCAGTCCCTTTGCCTGCCATTGTTTCGAGGGCAATATTCACATTCGTATCCTTGCATGCTTCAAGCACCTGATTCAGGCCTTCGGCAATTCGATTAATGCCATACTCTGCATCTTTATCTGTGTAAGCTCCAGGATGCAGAACAATATTACGTACACCCAAATAATCTGTGCGACGAATTTCTTGTTGCAAGAAAGATACAGCTAATTCAAAAGTAGATTCCTTATATGAGCCAAGGTTGATGATATAAGGAGCATGTACCACAATCTCATTGATTTGGTTGTCCTTCATCACTTTCAAGCCTTCTTCGACGTACTGCTCTTCAATTGGCTTGCGTCTTGTATTCTGCGGAGCTCCCGTATAGATCATAAACGTTGAAGAGCCATAAGTAATCGCCTCTTCTGCTGCGTTTAATAACCCCTTGTCCGAAAATGAAACATGTGATCCTATTTTTAACATTTAGCTTATACTCCTTTATATCCGAATCATTATTCACAATTGTACTCTGAAAGTTGCAATAATGCCAGATTTAAGGTCCCAAAGGGATTGGGTTTTACAGGACTTTCTAGTATAATGATTCAGGTGAGGTGAAAATAAATATGGTACCAGATATTAGTGACGGTTTCGGATGGATTACTTTCTTTTGGGGTTTTGTTTTACTTTTTTTCATGTCGATTGGTGGATTTTTTATGTTCCGCAAGTTTTTGAAGGTGCTACCTAAAGCAGATGGTAAATCTAAGCTTGATTGGCAGAATCATTATGTCGAGGCTTCACGGCACTTATGGACAGATGCTTCCAAAGCCATGCTAGATAAACTGGTTTCACCTGTACCTAATGCATTCCGCGATATTGCACGTCATTCAATCGCAGCCAAGATTGGCCAGGTTGCTCTTGAAGATCATGCCAAATCAGTTACAACTGATCACTGCATTCGAGGATACATACTTGCTACTCCTAAACGAGACCATAACTTTCTAGTTAAGTTTCTAAACCAAGAGGGCATCGACTACAGTAAATACAAAGAATATTTAGAAGTCACTAAATAAATGAACAAGCACGAATATTTCAAGAAGCTGTCAATCCAAACTGTGCCAAGCACAATGCGGGATGATGGCTTCTATTCGTTTATAGAGCTTCATAAAATAAATTGAGTTTACTGAATCATAAAAAAATATCTTGACATTCAACCCTACTCGTAATAAATTTAATTCCAACAAAACTAATTGGTTTTAACGGAATAAAGCCATTTGTACTAAAAATCTAAGGAGGGCTTAACATGGTTTATTTAACTTGGGGTGTAGCTATTATTATTCTAGTTGGTTTGTACTATTTAAGTAGAACGAAAGTAAGCTTTGGCTGGCGTGTCCTGCTTGCCATGATTCTCGGTGTAGCAGTTGGATCAATTTTTGGCAAAAATGCAACAGATATCGGCCTATTTGGAACTGCTTATATCAATTTAATTAAAATGATCGTAATTCCGCTCGTATTCACTTCCATCATTTCTTCCATCACGACACTGACAGATCCAAAACAGCTACGCACGATTGGTACCAAAACAATTGCACTTTTCATTGGAACGACAGCAGTTGCTGCTACCATCGGACTCATCATCGCCCTACTACTTAATGTAGGTGGTGATTTCCCTCAAAGCACCGTAGCTGGTTTCGAGAAACGCGAAGTGCCTGTATTCTCTAAAATTATCACGGATAACATTCCATCCAATCCGATTAATGAAATGGCAAACGGCAAAGTGATTCCCGTTATTATCTTTGCAATCTTCATTGCGGTTGCAATCATTGTAGCAGGAGCAAAAAAGCCAGAATCGGTAAAACCAGTGAAAGATTTCATTAACTCGTTCGTTCAAATTATGTTCCAAGTGACCAAGTTTATCATTAAATTAACACCTTATGGCGTATTCGGATTAATGACCGTAATGGCATCTAAATACGGGCTAGATTCCTTAAAAGGATTAGTTGGCGTAACCATTGCCGTGTATGGGGCTTCACTCCTACACATGATTATTACTTACGGTAGTCTAGTAACCTTCGTAGCCAAGGTAAACCCATTACGCTTCTTACGTAAAATTTATCCTGTTATTGCAGTTGCATTCACAACGCGTAGCTCCTATGCAACTTTACCTGTTAACCTAGAAACGATCACGAAACGTGTAAAGGTATCTGAGCGAGTAGCTTCATTTGTTGCACCGCTTGGCGCAACTATTAATATGAACGGTTGTGGTGGATTGTATCCTGCAATCGTTGCAGTCTTCGTTGCCAATGTCTACGGAATACAGCTTGGTTTTGTTGATTACTTAATCATTATTGGAGCGGCGGCAATCTCATCGGTTGGAACCGCAGGCGTACCTGGCCCAGCTTCGATATCTACAACTGTCGTACTCGGCGCAGCAGGTCTTCCGATTGAAGGAATGGCACTTGTACTTGGTATTGATGCGATTCTCGATATGGCGCGTACTGCTGTCAACGCTACAGGTACAACAGTATCCGCTCTAGTAGTTGGTGTATCAGAGAAAGAATTCGACCGTGAAGCCTTCAACCTTGTTGGCCAAGATGAAGAGCTTGATAACTACAGCTCTGGAAGTAAAGGTAAGACTGGACTTAGTGTTTAATGAGATGATGTAATATTCAAAAATCATCCGTCAGTAATTGGCGGATGATTTTTCCGTTTACCTGTAACGGGATCTTTGGCGATTACGATCGCGGAGCTGATATAAGACCCAGCTTCTTAAGCAAGTCTAGTGCTGATCTCATATCCAGCCCGTGTGTCATGTCTGGTTCCCTCCTCACTTCTAATCTTAGGTGAGTCCATCTGTTAAGCGACCGGCTTTTACGAGTTCGATCATGGCTTGAATATCTGCCAATATATAACGATCCTCCCACATTGGCTCAATCGATTCACGAATAATTTGGTATGTTCGTGCGGTTCCTTTGCCTAAATGTAAACCGTTCATTTGAACAGAAATTACGTCTATTGCTTGTGAAGCACATAATAACTCTATTGCTATCACCTGCTCCATATAGTCGATCAAGCTTAAAGCTTTACGGACAGCCCCCATTGCCATGCTGTTGTGATCTTCTTGATTACTTTTGGCTGGAATAGAACCGATACTTGCTGGAGTAGCCAGTATTCTCATTTCTCCTATAATCGCTGTCGTATTCGCGTGTGTGAGAGAGAAACCATTATTTAAACCTGCTGACTTGGAAATTAGATTTGCAGGGAGACCATAGCTCATAATTGGATCTAGTAATCTAGCAGATCTCCGTTCTGAAATTACCGCTAGATCTGTCATCACGATACCAAGGAAATCCATTGCATAGGCTAAGTGAGCACCATGATAATTCCCACCACTCAAGCTTTCAAACTGAGAACCATCATAGAATATTAGAGGATTATCTTTAGATGCGTTCATCTCACGCGCAAGAATAGATTCGACATACTGAAGCACATCCTTAATCGCACCGTGGACTTGTGGGGTTGATCTTAGACTTACAGCATCTTGTACTCTTGGCTTCATTTCGCCTAGACGTTGTCTGCCAATTGGTGTGATCCATTCGCTTCCTTCTAGCTGATTCCGAATAAACGTTGCCGTTTCCTTTTGTTTATCAATATTGTTCAATTCATGTGTCCTAACATCAAAAGCAGCTAACTCGCCTCTTGTTGCTTCTAAATTAAGTGCAACTGCCACATCTGCTAGCGTACATAGATTTTCTGCCTTATATAAGGCATATACAGATGCTGCTAATACCATGGTACTACCATCAATCAGAGCCAAAGCTTCCTTAGCTGCTAGATGAAATTCGGGAATGATATGCGCTTTACTTAATAATTGAGCTGCACTTCCCTCCTCACCTTGATAGCGAACACGCCCTTCATCGGCACCAATTAAACAAAGTCCAATATGCGCCATCGGTTGCAGATCGCCTACACCTAATGAGCCAATTTGAGGAACTAACGGACATACACCATTATTTAACAGCTCCAAAATACGCTCTATAAACTCAACTCTGACACCAGAATTGCCTCTGCAAAACACATTCACTCGGATCAGCATTGCAAGTCGAACGATCGTTTCAGGGAAATAGGGACCGAGTCCTACCGCATGAGAACGTAGAATCTTTTGTTGAAAATTACTTTGATCCTGTTCTTCTACAACAAAATCCTTTAATTTACCCAAGCCCGTTGTGATGCCATAAATCACCTTTTTTTCTTCCACCAGCCATTTTTCAACAGTCGAACGATATAGGTGAACTCTATCCTTAGCCTTCGATGAGATTTGGACTTGGATAGATGGATTTTCAATAAACTCAGTTAATTGCTTATACGTTAGTGTCTCTCCGTCAAGAATGATTGTTTTCATCTGAATAGACAAGGCTGGATTCCCTCCAAAATGAGAAATAATAAGTGATAAGTGATTATTTTAGAAAGATAATTTGGATAACTGAACCATTCGAGTCGTAATTTCATCTGCTGCTTTAATAACAGCTTGAATAGTCTGATTATTATCTCCGCTTGGCATTCGCACTGTTGGTCCACCAACTGTAAGCGAAGCAATCACTCTTCTGCTAGCATCAAAGATCGGTGCTGCTACCCCAAAAATATAAGGATCCACCTCACCAATAGTGAAACTATAGCCAAGTTCTCTTGTTTGCTCTAATTCTGTATATATGCTTTTTCTTACTTTGTCGTCACTACTTGTTTGCAGGAGTACCTGTTCGATTACGCGATTGGTTTCAAAAGCTAGGATTGCCTTACCTGATGCACCTCGGAATAGCGGCATTGTTTTACCATTCTCTATCGATAATCGAATCATATGACGTGTTTCCACATGCTGAACACAAACAACCTGCATACCTGCCTTCACACAAAGCAGTGACGATTCATTCGTCTGTTCGGTAAGCTTCTCCATAATAGGACGAGCCACGTTGAATAGTTCTCCATCCGTTTGTTGATGCAAACTACGGGCTATATCGAGAATCCGTAAACCAAGCCCAATCTGACCGATTGATTTACGCTCTACGATTCCCTTACGTTCTAATGTCTGTAATAACCGATAAGCAGTACTCTCAGGAATGGCAACCTTAGTTGCAATTTCGCTGACCGTAAGTGTCGTGTCTGCCTCAGTTAAGGCGAATAAGATATCAAGTGCTCTTTCTAATGTCTGGGTACCGTTCACCATTTCACCTCGTAATTTATCTTAGCTACAACAACCTTTAGGAGATTATAACTCTCCCTTCGCTTTGAGAAGTGTTCTTCTCTCTAGCATTAATAAAGTTTGATTTGCAGTAATTGCCAGCAAGGATACAAAGATTGTACCCCACATCATCTTAGGCATATGATTCTGATATAATCCTTCAAATAAAATAACGCCAAGTCCACCTGCATTTATCCAGGCCGCAATCGTTGCAATTCCGATCGTTGATATCGTTGCAATTCTAAGTCCTCCAAGAATGATAGGAAGTGCAAGTGGCATCTGGATTTTCCAAAACAATTCTAGGCTACTCAGCCCCATACCTTTACCCGCTTCAACAATTGCAGGATCGACAGATTGGAATCCAACCATCACATTACGGACTAGAATTAATTGACTATACGCCACAAGTGCAAAAATCGCTGTCTTTGCACCAAGCCCAATAAGCGGGATGAGAAAAGCAAACATCGCAAGACTTGGGATCGAATAGAGAATACCAAGCACGGAGAGCACGGGTACAGAAGCCCACTTATAGCGTGACAACAGGAGACCGACAGGTATGGCAATAGCTAAGGCAATAGCAAGTGTAGCTACAGTTAATATAAGATGCTGCCAGAGTAACGTGAACATACGATCATAGTATTTTAATAAAAAATCAAACATGCTGGATCACCTGCCTTTATCATCACGAAGCAGAAACAGATTTACTCTTAGCAATATACGTTTTTAACTGTTCTAATGCGATATATCCCACTGGTGCTTGATGTTCATCCCTAACGATAACCGAATCAGATGTGCCATTTAAGATATGGGTCAGCACTGTTTTCAAGTTCTCATCTTGGTGTACGCTTATCTCCGTATCGCTAACCATAGTATCTAGAGGAGACATCACATTCTCAGCTCTCATCAGGCTTAAATGCTGTAAAACATCTTCAGAATGAACAAGCTGACTAACAAAATCATTAGCTGGTTTAGTGACAATATTTAATGGCGTATCATATTGTTGAATGACGCCTTCATTCATAATCACAATTTTATCCCCAAGTTTAAGCGCTTCCTCAATATCATGCGTAACAAACAAAATCGTTTTATGCAGCTTGCGCTGGATTACCAGCATTTCATCCTGTAAGCTGCTGCGTGTAATCGCATCAATAGCTCCAAATGGCTCATCCATCAGCATGATCGATGGATTACCTGCCATCGCACGTGCGAGACCGATCCGTTGTTGCTGACCACCAGATAACTGCCGAGGATAGCGCTTTCGAAAATCCGCAGGCTTCAAGTGGACTAGCTCTAGTAAATAATCAACACGTTCAGCGATTTTATTCTTATCCCAGCCAAGTATTTTGGGCACTGTTGCTATATTATCTTCGATTGTCATATGGGGAAACAGTCCAATTTGCTGGATGACATAACCGATGCCTTGACGTAATTCGTTAATCGGTAGCTTAGTGATGTCCTGTCCATGCACCAGAATTCGGCCAGAAGTTGTGTCATAGATTCGATTCACCATTTTGAGCAAAGTTGTTTTACCACAGCCGGATGCACCTAGAATGGTGACAAAGCTTCCTTCTTCAATGTGTAGAGTTGTTTCATTTACGGATGGTTTCAGAGCCTTTGGGAACTGCTTAATCACTTTATCGAATACAATTGCATCATTTGGCACATCGTTCACCCCCAGCTTATAGAAGAATCTCAGCTGTCCTCAGATTTCAGAACGAGAACAGCTGAATTAACAATCGATTATTTTTTCAATAAGCCTTGCTTCTCCAAGAATTCCTTAGCAACCTCTGCATACTCACGCTTCTTAATATCGACCTCTGCATTCAGTTCCTGCATACTTTTGTCATTAATCTTGCTTGAAATATCATCCAACACTTTTCTGACATTCGCGTCTTTATCTAGAATTTCTTGACGAATAACGGGTGCTAAGTAATAAGGAGGCCATAGCTTTTTGTCATCCTGCAATACAACTAATTCCGGATTCGTTAAATCACCATCTGTAGCAAAAGCAACCGTTAAATCGGCTTCATCACCAAGAACCACACGGTATTTTACTCCGTAATCAAACAGCTTCGTGCTTTTAAATGGAAACTCGCCGTATACACGTTTTAATCCTAGCAGGCCATCTTCACGTTCCTCGAATTCAGGTACAGCCGCAAAACGAATGTTTGCAGCATTCTTCTGTAAATCAGAAATTGTTTTTATTCCATATTGGTCCGAAGCTTTCTTCGAAACAGCTAAAGCTTGTGTATTATTAGCATCCGTTGGATTTAGCCAAACAAGATTAAACTTTTCTTTATAGAACTTAGCTACTTTATCGTAAACTTGCTTCGCATCGGAGATTGGCTTCTCTTCCATAATATTAATTAAGCCTGTTCCAGTGTATTCAGGATATAAATCGATTTCACCCTTCTTTAGTGCTTCATGAGCAACAAGTGTCCCAGCAAGATTAAGCTTTCTTTCCACTTTAATTCCTGCGTTCTCTAGTGCAATTGCATACATTTCACCCAAGATTAAATTTTCTGTAAAATTCTTGGATCCAATTTTAACCGTTAGATTAGATGATCCACCACCGCTACAACCGCTTAACACTAGAGATAAGATCAGTATGATTCCTACTAACATAAACGAAGTTTTTCTCATTCCTAAACCCCCTACAAGTTTTGTGGATACAAATTAAAGCACTAATCTCTCTGATATCTAGTTGTAAGGCGCTCAATTCCTGCAAAAATAACCTCTGAAAAAATCGTAAGTAGTGCAATTGGTATGGCTCCAACAAGCAGTACTTGGAATTTATTCATCCCAAGACCATTCACAATGAATGTCCCTAGCCCACCTCCTCCAATAAAAGCGGCTAAGGCCGCACTAGCAATGACTTCAACTCCAGCTGTTTTGGCACCTGCTATCATAAGCGGCATCGCTAACGGAATCTCGATTCTAGTTAATACCGTCCTCTGATTCATCCCCATTCCAGACGCAGACTCCATAATGGCAGCATCAATCCCTCGAAAACCTAAGAACGTATTGATCAGAATTGGCGGACAAGCAAGTATAACAAGCGCTACAAGTGCAGGCCAGAAGCCTGTTCCGAGTAACGGAAGCATAATAATTAATATCGCTAAACTCGGAATAACGCGAATAGAATTAATGGTGTTCATAACTGTCGCTGCAACTTTAGGGTTCTTGGCACACCATATGCCAATCGGGATACATAGAACGAGACTAATCAGAAGAGCGGATAAGCTTAAGGTTAAATGCACCTGTAGTTCATCCATAAATCTATCGTAATTATCTAGAAAGTATTGATACGTTTTCATTAATAGGTCCATCTCATCCCCCCAACTATGCCTAATAATTATCATATATTGATAATTGGTTATCACTTACAATTTATTTAATTTTATAATAATTAAGTAAATTCAGTCAATATGAATGTGATGTTATCTAACTTTCTTTTTCTTATACAAAAGGTTGCTCTATGTAAACCTGAGTCAGCCTTTTGTGTCTAATTCATTCTCTGATCGAATAAAAGCAAGGCTCTTGAAAGTGCTTCTACACCAAGTGTTACATCACTATAGTCAGTCCATTCCTCTGGGCAATGGCTTCTACCCTCTTGGCTTGGAACGAAAATCATGCCTACTGGAGCAATCTTGGCCATTTGATTGGCATCATGCCCTGCTCCACTTGGCAGATTTATTGTAGGGCCCACAGTCTTACAAGCTTCACCAATAACTTCACTTATCGAATCAGGAACTCTTATAGCATCTGATTGAGACAGACAATCCAAACGAACACTCAGTGATCGAGATGTCGCAAGTTCTTCAGCAATCCCTGTAAACTGTCCAACTATCGTTTCGATGATATCTCTACTAAGTGAACGAACCTCCAGTTCGAACGTCACAGTTCCAGGAATGACATTCGCTCCATTAGGTTCAACCATAAGCTTGCCGACCGTACCTACAACCTGTTCCTTGTATACTTGATTACATAACTCTTCAAGGGCGATCACTAGCCTTGATGCACCTGTTAGCGCATCAAAACGCATATTCATTGGCGTGGTTCCAGCGTGATTCGGTTTACCTTTAACAATAACACGATAACGATGAATGCCTACGATACCCGTTACAATACCAAGTTTATGACTTGTTTGCTCTAATACGGGCCCCTGCTCAATGTGAAGCTCCAAATATAGTGAAATATCTTTATCCGTACGCTTTAGCTCATCGATCCTCTCCGGATCTCCTCCAGCCATCACTATACCTTCTCGCAGCGTAAGCCCAGATAAATCAGATCGCTCTAGCATTTCAGGCAATAAATGACCAACCATTCCTCTACTACCGATCGTCGAAATACCAAATTCACTTGGTTCCTCAGCTGTAAAATCGACAATTTCAAGTGTATGCCGAAGTGCTGTGCCTGTTTCTTGCAGGCGCCTTGCTATCTCAAGTCCAGCAATAACGCCAATTGTGCCATCAAATCGGCCTCCCCCAGTTACTGTATCCGTATGTGAACCAATTACAATAGGCTTCAAACTTATATCCGTACCTGGAATGCTACCTATTAAATTCGAGGCTGCATCAATGCTTACTTCCATACCGCAAGCAAGCATTTCATTCTTAAGCCACTCGCGCCCCTGTGCATACCAGGAGGTAAAAGGCCGTCTAGTCCATCCTGGCTTAGTCTCATCAACAAAGGCAGCTAATGCTTCTATGTTCTGCTGAATGCGGATCTGATTCATTCCAAGCGTATAGGTATCCTTCATACAAAGATTAGCTCCCCTCTAGTTATGTCTTGCTTTAACATAACGACCATCACCAGGCTTACCAATCACCTGTCCGTCGTAAACCTGATGACCACGCACATAGGTAGATAGCACTTTACCATGCATGCTTCGATTATGATAGGGACTCCACTTCGCACTGGAATGCAGCGTTGCTTCATCCAAAATATATTGTTCATTTGGGTCTAAAATGACCAAGTCTGCATCCATACCCACTTGTATTTTACCTTTACAATAATCCAGACCAAAGGTACGAGCTGGATTCTCACAAAGCAACCGAACAAGGTCAAGCAGGGTGATTCTTCCCTTTGCAACGCCTTCACTATAAAGAATTGGCAATAAATTCTCTACACCAGGAGCACCTGATGCGTTTTTGAAAATATCGGAATTCAGTTTGCGATCCATTGTCCATGGAGCATGATCCGAAGTAACCAAATCAATCCCTCCACTTGCAGCAAGTCTCCATAGAGCCTCAACATCCTCTTTATTACGAAGTGGTGGATTAATTTTGACTTTTGCACCAAGCGTAAGCATATCGTCTTCATGAAGTGTCAAGTAATGCGTACAGGTCTCGGCCGTAATGAGAGCTCCTCTTGATCGGTAGAAACGCACCATTTCAAATAGATGCTCGTATGTCGTGTGGTACAAATGTAGCTTCACACCCGTATGATACGCTAGCTCCATCGCCATAACAGCAGCTGCACCCTCAGCAACCTTGGGTCTACTCCAGCAGTGGGAACGTGGATCTGATTCACCAAGCGCCTCCATTTTACCGATGTAGCTCCTAACGATTTCATCATTTTCCGCATGAACACCAACTGGACATCCGGTTTTGGAAATAGCCGTAAATGCATCGAGCAGACGCCCGTCATCAATACGTGGAAAGCGAATCGAATCCGTATTAAACATCGATACTTTAAATCCACATGGACCTGCCTCTGCAAGCTTCGGTATTTGATCTAGGCTACCATCCTTAGAGATCGTTACCAGTAATGCTGTATCTACAACAGATTCGTGATTTAACCTGTCTATTTTGTCTAGTAATAGTTGTTCTGTACATACAATGCTTGTAGCATCATAAGGCATCTCAATCATCGTTGTAACACCGCCTGCAGCTGCAGCCTTGCCTGCATTCGTAAAGCCTTCTTCCAAAGAGCTATAACAATGTACATGCGCATCAATGGCTCCAGGTAAAATATATCGATTAGAAGCATCAACCATCTGCTTCGCATGAAGCTTTTCAGAATCAACAGCCGATTCCATAATGGCCTGTATTTTGCCATCCTTGACCGCAATTATAGCGTCATGAATGATTCGATCCGAAAGCACTGCATTTCCCTTAATTACAAGATCATATTGTTGCTTAGTTCTCATGTCCTTCTCCTCCGTTTACCATTCACCTAATCGCTATCCTAGTGCATAGCTAGAGATGTTAATACCAAGCGCTTGCTCCACCTCTGGGTAGACCGAAGGATCCTTCACACTAGAGCTTAGCGGAATATAATTCTTATGGATTCGGAACACGGCAATTTCGAGCCCAGGCTCAAGTGCACCAGCACTTAATGGCTTACCGGTTTCAACTGAAATCGCTGTGATCACATCTGGGAAAGTCGTTAACCGATTGCCATCAGCATCATCAACAGCCATAAATTCATTCATTACATGCAATACAAGCTTGTTGTTCGGGACTTCGATGTTGATTTGCCCAATATCAAAACCACCCTTGTACGTTACACTCGTAGATACAACCTTACCTCTTCCGAGAATTTCACCATTCGTTTGCTCACAAATCGTGCGAATCACAGCTTCAGCTCCACTTGGCTCCGCTGCTATTATCGCCTCACCAAGCTCGATCGCGCGTGTTATACCCCCAATGGCTGCGTTCTGTTTAATGTAGGAAGCGGGAAGTGGCAATCTAGCTGCGGCAATAAAGCCACCAGACATATCAGATGCGGTCCGAAGAATATTGGATGTCTTCGCAGGTGTACCCGTGACTACAAGTTCAATATGTGAACCTGTTTCTCTTTTACCCCCAACAACAACTTGGATCGTGTCAAAGTCCGTTCTGCTCGCCATTCCCATCTGCCCCATTTTGCCAGTTGGATGAGCGCGAATATCACCCGTTGCATCAACTACGACAAGATCGAGCGCAGCTGCTGGCAGCCATCCATTGATTGTGCTCGACATACCATTCTGTGGTGTCATCACACCGACAACCTTGCCATCATAATGATCCATAAGCAGCTTAACAGCTTTGATATAGTCACTTCCAAGCATTTGCCAATCCGTCTTACCTGCTGGTGCGCCTATCGCTGTACACGTAATAATAATTGCATCATCAGGCAATTCATCGACGGAGACCAATCTTGGTCGTCCAATCGTTACAGCAGCTCCCCCAATCTCAAGTCCATGTTCGACCCAGCCGCCGCCACCAGAAGCATATACTGAACCTCCTGCTACCGCAGCCCTTACATCATCCATTGATAGTACTCGCAATAAAATCGCCTCCATTATTCTACCTATTGCAAAATGCTAGCATTACATCAAAACACACCATCATGTTAATCAAGTTAAAACTCGCCTAATCCCTTTAAGCTCTACCTCATCAAGTGCTTCCTCATAACCTGCATCTGCATACCTTAGCACGCCGATCGCCGTATCATTATCGAGAGAATGCTTGAGCCTTAAGTCTGCTTCTAGCGTTCCATCTGCAACAAGCGTCACTCCTGCACTCGTCATATAACCAGAGTAACCTCCACCACCTGAGTGTATGGCTACAAGATCAGCCATCGATGAGCAGTTCAGCATTGCATTCAGAAGTGGCCAATCGGATATGGCATCACTTCCATCCTTCATCCGCTCCGTCATGATGTTCGGATGTGCCATGGCTCCAGCATCCAAGTGATCACGCGAGAAGGCAATCGGTCCACTAAGCACGCCATCACGCACCATTTGGTTAACAGCAAGCGCGAGTCGCGTTCTTTCCCCATGACCAAACCAACCGATCCGAGCAGGAAGCCCTTCAAATGGTACATAATCATTCGCTAGATGAATCCAATTCGTCACAATCTCGTTATCTGCAAAATGCTCTAATATGTATTTATCAATCGTAAGAATATCATTCGGCTCACCAGTTAAAGCAACCCATCTAAACGGACCGATTGCACGTGCGAATAGCGGTCTTAAGAAAGCTTCTGTGAATATATCGATATCAAATGCATCCTTCACACCATGTTGATAGGCCTGAGTACGAATGTTATTTCCGTTATCAAACACGATTGAACCTCTACGCTTGAGTTCTAGCATCGCTTCAACCTCACGAGCAATCGATGCACGCGCATCATTCTCTAGCTGAGCCGGATTTGATTCTCGGACTGCCTTTACCTCTTCAAGACTGTAGCCAGCTGGAATGTAGCCATAGAGCAAATCATGTGCTGAAGTCTGATCGCTCACAATGTCTGGTGTTATTCCTCGTCTAACAAGCTCAGGATATACATCTGCGGCATTGCCAATGAGCCCGACACTTAGCTTCTCACCAGCAGCAACAGCCGCATTAATCCAGCTGAGTGCCTCATCTAAATTATGTGTTTTCTTCTGCAAATACCCAACTTCAATTCGTTTATCAACACGTATCTCGTTGACTTCTACGACAAGAATCGCAGCACCCGCCATTACGCCTGCTAGTGGCTGCGCTCCACCCATGCCTCCTAATCCAGCTGTAAGAATGAATCTACCTGCCAGGCTTCCGCCAAAATGTCTTCTAGCAATGGTTGCAAAAATCTCATATGTCCCTTGAATAACACCCTGTGAACCAATATATTGCCAAGCTGCAGCTGTTAAACCGCCCCAAATAATAAGTCCCTTCTCTTGCAATTCATAGAAATTCTCACTTGTTGCCCACTTACCTACCAAATTACAATTTGCCATAATGACAATAGGTGCAAATAGATGTGTTTTCATGATCCCGATCGGCTTACCCGATTGAATGACAAGCGTTTCATCATCTTCTAGATTCTTAAGTGTATTTACAATGGCATGGTAAGAACCCCAATTGCGTGCAGCTTTGCCTAATGCGGCATACACAATAAGCTCCTGTTGGTTTTCTCCATTCTCTAGCACATTCTCTAACATCCGAAGCAATGCTTCTTGTCTCCAACCTTTACAACGTAATGTAGTCCCACGATAGGCTTTAATTACATCCACCTCAACACCTCCGGTAATTATCAAATAATGATAACTAATTATCGAATCATAATTATTTTAATTTTATTATAATTCTGTTAATTTAGTCAATTAAATTGTTAAATTGTCTGTCACATTTTACTTTACGCACTCAGAATACAAGATATAACGCATCCGTCCATAAAGGAAGGACACGTTTCTTAAAGAAATCACTAAGAATTTAATAGCCATGCGATGTAAATTCTCTCATACTAAAATAAGCCTTCCAAACCAAAGATATTCTTTGGATTAGAAGGCTTAACGTATTAGATTAATCTCACGTGGTTAGTCGCCACCGAGCAATTGCTTATTTCAATCCCATCTCCTGCATTACTTCTAATAATAAGTCAGGTCGATTCGTCATAACACCGTCAGCACCAAGTTCAATAAGCTCTTTCATCGTTTCTTTATCATCGATTGTCCAATAATGCACCTGCATATTAAGTCTATGAGCATCATCGATAATGCTTTGCGTTTTCAGATTAAATCCACTATCAGATGTAGGAATTTGCAGAACCTGCGAGTCAGGACGATAGAACCCCTTTAAGAATGATTTATTCGCAAGTACAAATTTAACAACCTCTGCTTTACCAGCTCCAAGCGGGCTTTCCCCTTTCGAGTATTCCTCATAGCTTTGTACAATGCTATTATCAAATGAATTTACAATAACTTTGCTCTGTAAGTTATATTTCTTAATGAGCTCCCATAGCTTCTCTTCAATCTGTGATTTACCCTCTTGCGGGTAACGAGCTTTAATTTCAACATTAAAATGATAATCCTTGCCATATCGCTCAAATAATTCATCGAGTGTTGGGATATAAGTCCCCTTGCCTCTATAGCTATATTGTCCTTCTAGATCTTTAAAATGATAGCCCGCATCTAGCTTCTGCAGATCTGCGAGATTATAAGAATCAACTCGTCCAGTTCCGTTCGTCGTGCGGTCTACTGTATTATCATGGATTGCTACAAGATGACCATCCTTGGTCATGTGAATATCCGTTTCCATTACATCTGTTTGATATTGCCTTGCTTTGTCGAAGGCAGCAATGGTATTGGAAGGTGCTATATTCTCCCCTCCCTGATGCGAAATCAAGAGTGGCTTCTTTAAACCAGCAAATACATCCGGCTGTTTCGGTATTAGTGTGAAATACAGAATGAAATTGACGACATACAGGACAGCTAATACACCAACGATTCCGAGTATGATTTTCTTAAACAATCCCCGACTCTGTCTTTTAGAATATACAAGATTGGGTCTATAACTAGGCGTTTTTTTATCAAATGAACTCATTCAAATCCTCCTACAGGCATTTCCTAAAGTAATAACTACTTTGGATGAATTTTGATTTATTTGGACAATTAAGGTTTCTGTCCATTAAATCCCACTTCTTAAAGGATATAAGAGCCTGTCAGAAAAATCAAAAGTTTTTTGTTTTTAGACACCTCTTACCCTTGTAAATATAAACTAATTCGCATATGATAACTATTATAAGTAAATAACAGGTCGGAGAATATGAGAAGACCGCTAAGCCGTTGATTGCAATATTGCAATCGAATGGGCTTATGCGGTCTTTTTATTTTTTCTCAGAAAGGAATGTACAATGAGCCAAAACCAAAATTTCTCAAGCCACAAACGAAATACAATTATGAATGAACTAGAAAACGAAACATTCGATATGTTAGTGATAGGAGGAGGCATTACAGGGGCAGGTATTGCACTTGATGGCGCTGTTCGCGGTCTCCGGGTCGCATTGATTGAAATGCAGGATTATGCAGCAGGAACGAGCAGCCGTTCAACTAAGCTCATTCACGGTGGTCTTCGGTATCTCAAGCAAGGGGACGTCGCATTAGTTCGAGAGGTTGGTAGAGAACGCGCTATTCTGTATAAGAATGCGGAACATTTAGTCACTCCTGAGTGGATGCTCATGCCGATCGTTCGAGGGGGTACTTACGGTAAACTCTCTTCATCCATTGGAATTTACATCTATGATTGGTTAGCTGGAGTTAAGAAGGAAGAAAGACGTGTGATGCTGAATAAAGCAGAAACACTTGCTAAAGAGCCCTTATTAAATAAAGATCGTTTACTCGGCGGAGGTTATTATGTTGAGTATCGCACCGATGATGCCCGCCTAACCATTGAAACCATGAAAGCAGCAGTTGCACGTGGTGTAAAGGCAATAAATTATGTGAAAGCTGAAGAACTTCAATATACCGAAGGTAAACTAACAAGTATCCTTGCTAAAGATTTAAATACCGGGAATAAATTCACTATACGCGCTAGTAAAATAATTAATGCTGCTGGTCCATGGGTCGATACATTACGCGAGCTTGATAAATCTAAGCAAGGTAAGAGTCTTCACTTAACCAAAGGCGTCCATATTGTCATTGACCAGAAAAAGTTCCCACTTCGACAAGCTGTTTATTTCGATACCTCTGATCGCCGAATGGTTTTTGCTATTCCTCGTGATGGTAAAGCCTATATTGGAACGACAGATACCAACTATACAGGTAACTTAGAGAATCCGGAGATGACTAAGGAAGATAGTCAGTATTTAATCAAATGCGCGAATGAGATGTTCCCCACTCTGAACTTAAAGACTTCGGATATCGAGTCTAGTTGGGTAGGACTTCGTCCACTCATTCATGAAGATGGCAAATCACCTTCAGAACTATCTCGTAAAGACGAAATTTTCATTTCCAAATCAGGACTAATCACAATTGCTGGCGGTAAATTAACAGGTTATCGCAAAATGGCTGAACGAGTCGTTAATCTCGTAACGCAGGGGTTCCATAACGAAACTGGAAATCATTATCCAGCTTGTACAACAGATCGCATTAAGCTATCCGGTGGAGAATTTACAGTTAATTATAATTCGTATAGAGATGCTTGGGTTGCCAAAGGCATTGAGCTTGGATTAAGCAAACAAAAGGCGACAGAACTTGTTCAGCGTTATGGAAGCAACGTACCTGTAGTGTTTGAATATATCCCTGCTTTGCAATCTACAGCCACCCAGTATAAAACGGATGTTGAAGTGTTAGCAGCTTTGCAATACGGAATCGATCACGAAATGGTAACAAGACCACTCGATTTCCTTAATCGCCGGTCTTCTGCAATGAATTTTGATCGTCCTAGTGCAGTCGCCTGGATTAATCCTGTTATTGCCTATATGGCTGAGCAATTAGGATGGGATGAAAGAACCCTAGCAAACTACGAACAAGAAACAAAACAAGCCTACTTATAGGCATTTCAAAGTTTGCTATGATATATTCATAATTGTAGCGATTAACAGTTAATTGTTTATCCAGACAATAGAAGGTGAAGGTGGATACCTTGTTTTTCATGAAACAACCTATACTTCCTGCAGTTAAACAATTGAAGGATTTCGAAAAACTGCTTAATAGCTCCTATGAATACATGGTTATGCTCGACGTCCATGTTTCTCAGCTTCGAGATGTATTTCAGTTAGCTAGACAACATAAAAAACAGCTACTCCTGCATGTCGATCTCATACGCGGCCTTCAAAGTGATATTTATGGCACACAATTTCTGTGTCAAGAATTCCGCCCATTTGGATTATTATCAACTAAATCTAATGTTATTATTGAAGCAAAGGCAAGAGGCATCATGGCGATACAACGTGTATTTCTTATCGATAATAATGCTTTAACAACTAGTGCGGCATTATTAGCCAAAACGAAACCAGATTACATCGAAGTATTGCCTGCTGCTATGCTTAATAACATCAAGGAAGAGATTGATAAGCACATTCATATTCCGATCTGGGCCGGCGGATTTGTTCAAACTGTGCAAGACGTCGAAACAGCACTTAATTCTGGCGCCCTCGTAGTAACCACATCCAATAAAGAACTTTGGAACCACTATGAGAAGGTTACAGTTATGAGATAATTATTCGAAATCTAGTTAAGGAAGTGAGATATGAGTTCCTATATATTAGCTATTGATCAAGGTACAACAAGCTCAAGAGCTATTTTGTTTAATCATGAAAGTCAAATTATACATAAATCTCAGCAAGAATTCATTCAACACTTCCCTAAACCTGGATGGGTAGAGCATGACCCGCAGGAAATATGGGCATCTGTTTCCGCTGTTATTACGAGTTGTCTGATCGAATCCAATGTGGAAGCGAATCAGATTGCAGCAATCGGTATTACGAATCAACGTGAAACTACGATCGTATGGGACAGACATACCGGAATACCGATTTACAATGCAATTGTATGGCAGTCAAGGCAGACACAAGCGATATGCGATGAGTTACGACATGATGGACATGAAGCTTTATTCAGAAACAAAACTGGTTTATTAATCGATGCTTACTTCTCAGGTACCAAAGTCAAATGGATATTGGATCATGTACCTGATGCTAGAGCCAAAGCAGACAACGGCGATCTCTTATTTGGAACTGTTGATACTTGGCTCATCTGGAAGTTAACAGGTGGCCGTACACATGTAACTGATTATTCAAACGCTTCAAGAACGTTAATGTATAATATCCATGATTTACAGTGGGATGATGAGCTCTTGGACTTATTGACCATACCTAAATCTATGTTGCCAAAGGTTTGTTCTTCGTCAGAAATTTATGCAACTACAGCCCCATCGCAGTTTTTTGGTCAAGAAATCCCAATTGCAGGTATAGCAGGCGATCAACAAGCTGCTCTTTTTGGGCAAGCCTGCTTCACCGAAGGCATGGCCAAAAATACATATGGCACAGGCTGCTTTATGCTTATGAATACAGGGACCAACGCTGTTACATCCGATCATGGCTTATTAACAACGATTGCTTGGGGACTAGACGGCAAAGTAGAATATGCACTTGAAGGCAGTATATTCGTCGCAGGTTCAGCCATCCAGTGGCTTCGTGACGGACTTCGTATGATCAAAGAATCCAGTGATAGTGAAACCTATGCGAACCGAGTTGCTTCTACAGAAGGTGTCTACGTCGTTCCTGCATTTGTCGGATTAGGCACTCCCTATTGGGACAGTGAAGTTAAAGGTGCGGTATTTGGTCTGACTCGTGGAACAAAGAAAGAGCATTTTATACGAGCCACCCTTGAAGCACTCGCCTATCAAACCAAAGATGTCCTTACTGCGATGGAAGCAGACAGTGGCATTAAGCTTCGTAAGCTTCGTGTAGATGGCGGTGCAACCGCAAATCATTTTCTGATGCAATTCCAGAGCGATATCCTAGGTGTTCCTGTTGAGAGACCTTTCGTTCACGAAACAACTGCACTTGGAGCTGCCTATTTGGCTGGACTTGCCACTGGATACTGGAGTAGTAAAGACGAGATTAATTCTCAGCAGCAAATCGATTACTTATTTGATCCCAAGATGACAATTGAGGAATGTGACATGTTATATACAGGCTGGTGTAAAGCGATTAAAGCTACGATGGCCTATAAATAAAGTAACTAAATAATGTAACTAGATTATGCAATAATCCAAGCCGATGGTTCACATGAACCATCGGCTTGGCTAACGTTTAACGTAATAAATTCACATGATTGATTTGGTTGCTATTTTATTTCTTTTATGGTTATCATGTGGATAGTATGTAAATATGGAATTTGATTACCATCTTTCGCCGGAAGGATAGAATTCAAATGGGAAAAGCATTGAAAACTGTTGACGGAAGACATTTAAGATCGAAACAAACGAGGCAAAAACTACTTAAAGCTGCACGTCATGTATTTTTAAAAGAAGGTTTCCAGAATACAACGATTAACCAAATTATTAAGCTCGCTAATACGGGTTACGGAACCGCTTATACACATTTTTCAGGTAAAGATGATTTTCTCATTGTCCTAATGGAAGATGTCATGCAACAATTTTTTAATATTGCAAATATTCCTTTTTCTCCTACTTCCAAAGAGGAAGCACGTAAAGTTATTTTAGGACAAGTACTTACTCTATTTAAAATAGCTGAATCCGAACGTGACATGATGAAAGTTTTTGGTGAGTCTATAGGGCTCTCATCAGCAGTTACTATGAAGTGGGAAGAAATACGACATAAGTTAGTACAGAATATTACCACTGATATTATATTCTCCCAAAATAATGGATTAGCTCGTAAAGATTTAAAAGCGGATTTAGTTGCCCGCCAGTGGTTCTACTCCAATGAAATGTATCAATGGGAGATTGTTCATAATAGACATGTGGACTCTCTTGATGATATCGCTAACACAATAACGACAATGTATACGGATGCGCTCTATTTGTAGTTATTCAACAAATATTGCTGATGTTCACGGCTACATATAAACGAACATCTCTGAATTGTTAAATAAAACAATAAAGAACCCGCCAGAAATTCGTAGGATAAATCGGCGGGTTCCCCAACTATTTGGAAAGATGTTAATCGAAATTAACGAAATTCACGTGGTATTTTCTTAGCAACACCAGTTTCAATTGCAGCTTGGATAACCTTCCTGCGAACATTAGGGACTACATCGGCGTTAAATACGCTCGGGATAATATATTGTTCATTAAGCTCTTCATCCGTCACAATTGAAGCAATCGCATAAGCAGCAGCTAGTTTCATTTCTTCATTAATAGTAGTTGCTTGACAATCTAGCGCCCCTCTAAAAATACCAGGGAAACAAAGCACATTGTTAAGCTGATTTGGATAATCAGAACGTCCAGTAGCAATTACACGCACATATGGCTCTGCATCTTCTGGGTTGATTTCTGGATCAGGATTCGCCATTGCAAATACAATCGGATCTGCTGCCATCTTCTGAATATCTTCTACTTTAAGAACACCTGGACCTGACAATCCAATGAATACATCTGCTCCTACAATTGCATCACTTAGTGTTCCTGTAACTTGATTCGGATTCGTATTGTTTGCATACCATTGGTGCATCGGATTAGAATAAATTCCTGCTTGGTGCAATACACCTACAGAACGAGTAACACCGATTACATTCCTAACTCCTGCAGCAAGAAGTATCTTCGTACAAGCAATCCCAGCAGCACCTGCTCCACTAAATACAACCGTAATGTCAGACATCTGTTTGCCAACAACCTTCAAAGCATTGATCAATCCTGCTAGCATTACAACAGCTGTGCCATGCTGATCATCATGAAAAACTGGAATATCAAGTTCTTCCTTCAGACGTCTCTCAATTTCGAAGCACCGTGGAGATGAGATATCCTCTAAGTTAATCCCCCCAAATACTGGTGCAATCGCTTTCACAATTTTGATAATTTCTTCTGTATCCTTCGTGTCTAAGCATATCGGAAACGAATCTACATTAGCCATTTCTTTAAAAAGAATAGCCTTCCCTTCCATTACAGGCATGGATGCAAGAGGTCCAATGTCCCCGAGTCCTAGTACAGCTGTACCATCAGTTACCACCGCAACCATATTACGCTTAATGGTTAAAGAGTAAGCTTTAGCTGGTTCTTGTTCAATTGCTGTACATACACGTGCTACACCTGGTGTATATACATGGGATAAGTCATCTCTGTTCTTTACGGATACTCTAGATTTAACTTCTAACTTACCTCCGAGATGCATCAAGAAAGTACGATCTGACACGTTAATAACTTGTACGCCTGAAACCTTCGAAATACTGTCAATTAATTGTTTCTCTTGATTCTGATGTGCAACACCTATCGTGATGTCCCGGACAGTTGATGATTTGCGATTGCTCACCATATCAATCGCGATCACATCACCTCCAGCATCATGTATGGATTGAGCAACATTCAAGAACATCGTGCTTGAATCAATTTCCAACCGAGCAATTACACTATAACTTCCACCCGTTGAAGACATGTGAAACACCCCTTTTTATCTAATATCGAACTAATATTCTACGTATTATACGGGTACCAACATCCGAATGTAAATAAAAATTTATAAAATTCAAATAAATTAAATGAACAAAAAGTGAAGATACGCCGCAGCATATCTCCCATTAAATTATCTTTGATTGCGTTTCTTAGCATTTAATAATCGATTAACCGTATTACTTTGGTCGCTTTGGTTACTTTCCTTACTTTGATTCGATGCTGAATTGTTTATATCTTCTTTAGGAGACGATGTTGAAGGTTTAGCTTCAAGTTTATTCTTAACCTTATCATTATTTACAATTTGTGCTGCATGCTTAATAGGTGACTCCTCACTCTTAAGTAGTGAATTACCCTTCAACTGTTCATCTTGATTACTACGTTCTGTATAAAATTGACCGGTTTGTCGTTTACGCTGTTGTAATCGTTCCATCCGAGAATCTTGAACCGATTGCTGCTGATTATTGCCTGCGTCATTACTAATTCTCCGTTTTTGTAATCCGATAATCGCCCAAGAATAAATAAGTTCCCAACGTATCGATAAACGACGAACTGCAATATCCAGTAACCATAGGATCAAGGCTGTTATGATTAAGACACGACTCAGATCATACAATTGCTTGCGAGGCTCTGTATCTCCTGTAAATACTTCATTAGGCTTGTCAAGCGATAGTATCCTACCACCTGTCAGCTGCGCAATTTCAAGTAAGGACTGATCAGCTGTTTTAGATGAAGAAGGAATTCTATATTCAGGAGAATAAGGAACAACCACACCTATATTACCGGCACTAACTTCGTTCTGTGCAGTACCATCTTGGATTGGGGTAAAGTTAATCACATAAGCGCCAGCGTCATGAAGTGGTAAGCTTCCCTCATACTCTCCTGGCAAAACTTGCGTTAACGTCACCTCTTGTGATTGTAGCTTATCATCTGTTACAACGGCCTTCAGTTCATCCCATGTGGAAGCATCATCTGTGCTCGTAACACGCAGTGTCGCTTCATTACCGCTAAGTACTGTATTTACTTCGAATGGAGAAGCAACAAATTGCGGAAACGTCCATTTTACCATCTGCGCAAATACTTCCGAGAACGCTCCCCATTCAATCCAATCCTTGGACCATTTACCTGTTAAATCACTCGTCCAAGCCACTGTTCTACCCGAACCATATTGCCATCTTGCAAGCAATGGATCAGGTTCAGGACTGAGCAGAATAGGTTCAGCCGCTTCTTTCACTGTTGTTGCCACATAAGCCTGAATCTGAGGAACACCGTCTGCAAATAGTTTACTCCAATCATTCACCGCTCCTAGTGCCGGTACGAACGGCTGGTTCACGATGTAAGAACGAGCCATCATGACAGCTTCGCGACTAAATATAGCTGGGAGTGTACTCTGGTCGTTCGTAAAATAAGAGCGTCCCTTCGCTTCCTTCGCTAGCCATTCTAGCAACTGTACATCTGTATCTTGTCCAACTCCGACGGTGGATAGCGTTATTTGGAGCTTGACCATCTCATCTAACATTGATTTATAATCAGGGTTATTCGCTGATTGACCATCTGTCATCAGAATGATGTGTTTTCGCTGCGCATCAACCTCTTTGAGCTTATCAAACCCGGACTTTAGGGCTGGATAAATATCAGTACCACCTTCAGCTTGAATTGATCGAATTTGATTCATAACCTGCTGTTTATCTGTCAATTTTTGAGGCTCGACAACCCACCAAGGCTGGGAATCAAAAGCTACTACACCAACGGTATCCTTGGAACGCATTAATTCAACAGTCCGTATCGCTGATTCCTTGGCAAGCTCCATCTTATCGTCAGACATACTACCCGAACGGTCAATGACGAGGACTAGTCCAAGTGATGGAATTTCCCGCTTCCCTTCTAGTTCCATTCGAACCGGAAGTGCTTTTTCAATAGGTGTTTTAAAATACCCACCCATCCCATAGCTATCTTCCCCACCAACCATCATGAGTCCAATTCCATAGGTGCTTACCGCTTTCTCCATCATTTCCATCTGCGAGATGGAAAAACGATCTGCGGATACGTTGTTGAGAATAATGCTGTCGTAAGCCGTTAATTTCATCAGTTCTCGTGGAAACAGCTCCGGCGCTATAATCTCATGTTGTACAATTCCTGATTCAAGTGCAGCTGCAATATTACCTGAGGTGTTCGGCTGTCCTTCGACAATCATAACCCTAGGAGCCCCAATTACTTTGCTAAATGCATAGCCAACATTATTAATTGCTTGCTTATCGCCATCCATATAGATTTCGGCACGATATTGATGTAGGCCAGGCGTTTTGGCAATCCCCTGAAGCACGATTTGATTATCTCCCCGTTCAACCTCTATAGGCATTGCCGCTAGTTCGCGATTATCTTCATAAATCCGGAGTTCAGCACTTCCGGCTAGTGTACTTCGAATCGATATTTCGAAAGCGAATTTCTCTGCCTGATAAAGCTTCTCAGGAATTTGTAGTCGCTCTATGGCTACATCTCCTACTACTTGTCTAGGAACCTGCAGCACATCAATTGGAATGTCTCGGTTTTTGAGCATTTTGGCTTGCCTATGCATGTTACCCACGTTCTCTTCCCCATCAGTCACAAGTACAATTCGCGATGCTTCTGGAATGGGTAATAGACTGCTTGCTACTTGCAAGCCTTGCTCCATATTCGAGAACTGCCGACTTAACTGGGCTGACTGGACAAAGTTAGATGGTAAGACAGACATACTACGTTCAATCGCAGACTCGAGTCCGGCAGAAATAACTGCAAACTGATCCTTCTCACCTTTGCTCGCTGCTGATTGCTTCATCCATTCCTGTAAATCAGTTGATTCGGGCATACTGTCTGACTTATCGATTACATAAGCAATATGCTTCTCTATATGCATGATGTAGCTTTGCATACCTGATACAGCAAGAACTAGCAATAGAAGTGCTAGAGAGCGAAGGAAGAAGACGAGCTTTTTGCGAAATCCATAAAGTCGTTGATCCCTCTTATAGAAATAAATCATCGCAGGCGCGATTAATGCCATTAGGAGAAGTGCCCAAGGCCAACTAAATTGAATTCCCACGTTGATACACCCCCCATTCGAACAGGATGAGAAGGATGACGAGCATCGCTAGCAATTTCATTAACTGCACATCTGTTTGCTGACTCAATATTGACTCTGTAGGATCAAGATCGTCTGTCTGAACTTGTACATTAAGAGAACTTGCTAATGGAAAAGTAAGCTCTGATTGCAGTGCAATGTTAGATTCTTTACTGTCCATCGTTATTTCCGCATTAGCTGTAGAAATCACATTGCCTGACAAATCTTTCTGCACGAATTGGTACAATCCAGGCACGGCAGGTACCATCTGGTAGGTTGATTTACTACTTAACTCTAGAGATCCTTGAGGAACAGCAGCTTCTGAACCAGAATCACTTTTAAACTTGTTTAATAATTTCCATTCGGCAGTTGTAGCTCTGGGCGATATAGCAACTTCTTTAGTCGTTCCAGCTATTAATCGTCCTAAAGATATCATTTGGGATTCACCAAGCCATTCGATACTATTGCGTACAAATATCGGGAACTCGGCACGTAGTGGCAAATCCGATTGATGAAGATCATAATTTAATAGTAGACGTGGCTGACCTTGTTCAGTTCCTGCGAACACCACTGGATTATCGCCAAGCTCAATAATCGGTTGCCCCCAAGGTACAGATTTCACAGCACCAAGCTGTGATATATGCGTATCATTCATACTTATATATCGATTAATAGGATGCTCCTTGATCTCAAATACATCTGTTGTTGGTGTAACGGTTGCCGATTGATCACGACTGCCAATACGCCAAACTGGCTTTTGCTTGAAGAGATCCACCCACTCAGGTGAATCAATTGACTGATCTGCAACTCTGTCAAGAATGACCATATCGATAGGAGTATCTGGAACAATCTGCTTCACACTAGATAAATCGGTATTCTCATCCATGGGAGGAAGCTGAATTTTAACAACTTCCGTACCCGATAGCTGAAGTGCCTTCTCTAGAAATAAATTACCTTCTGTAAGGAGCAATACACGTTGTTGACCTTGCTCCGTTAAGAAGGAATAAGCTATATTATCCTCTTGAAGCGCATCATCAATATCTAATCGCAACGCATAATGCGAAGCTATTGGTAATCCCTCAAACTTCAGTGTTTTCTGTGCACCCGGGAGTAAGGTAATTGTCTGCACATCGCCTATTTGATCACCATCACCAATACTTAACACCACATCTAGAGTTTGCGACTCGTTCGACCAATTCCGAATAACAGCTACACCTTGTGCCTGATCAGATTCACTAGTACCCGTCTTTTTGACTCCGAATTGTGCAATAGCCACATTATGACCCTGACCTGAAATCTGCTCCACGCGAACCGGTACATCGTATGTCAATCCTGTCAATTGCTCTGGCCACTGCATATCCGTATAAACAATAATTTCTGCATCCTTATCCATACGAGTCAGCGAAGCGGCTAGTGACATCGTTTCTCGATAACTGCTAACACCGTAATTCACTGCTAGTTTATCTATAGATTGGAATAAAGCAGATTCATTCGTTTGCCTTGACTCGATCAACTCAGGCTGTTCTCCCACGCGAATCAGAGTGATTTCACTCTTACTCGCTGGTCCAGCAACGAATTGTTGTAATTTAGATTTCATCTGTTCGATTCGTGAAACCGATTGACCTTGCTCATTCTGCATATCCATAGCAGCCATGCTAGCAGATGTATCAGCAACAATAACAAGATGAGCTTTAACTCCCCTCTCAGATGGAATCAAAGGCTCCATTAAAGCAAACACAAGCAGCGCAGCTATCAGCATTTGTATCCAAAATAACATTTGATTACGCAGCTTCTGCCAAGGCTTATTCGCCTCCATGTTACGTAGTACACGATTCCAGAGCATGTGACTTGGTACAACGGTATCGACATATTTGCGTTTTAGTAAATACATCACAATGATCGCACCTAATGATAGGGCGAATCCGATGCTCGCGAATGATTCAAACCGCACGTACCTCACCTGCTTTCTTAGTTACTTACAAAGAAACAAGACTTTCTATAGACCACGAGTTTCTATATTAAAACACCTGTCTGGCGTAATAGTTTCAACACCATTTCGCTTACTGGTAAATCCGTCCGTGCCATTACATACGTCATTCCACGTTCATGACAATACTGTCTTAAACCGTCGGTATACGTCTGCACAACATCTTGATAAGCACGTAATACACGACCGGACACAGCAACCTCTTTACCTCCACTTTGCTCGCTGTCAATTAATTTGAGATCACCAATTAATGATGGTTCAAGCTCTTGCTGGTGAAGCACCTGCACTACAACGACTTCTTGCCTTGCAGCTATCATATAAGATAGCGCTTCTTCAACACCTTGCTCAGCGAGAAAATCTGAGAATATAAAGGTCATTCCTTGCTGACGTGAAAGTGCATATGGATTCATAAAAGGTCGTGCAAAATAGGAGTCAGCTTGACTATTCCCTTGTATATTGCCGTTTTTACTACCTTGTTTAGTACCTTGCTTATCCACTGCTAGACCTTCCGCCGATTCCATGAATTGAAATAGCCTGGCTGCTGAACCCTTACCTCTGAGCAGCGGTGTATGATTGATTATTCGATCTGCAAAACAAGCAGCGTCAACTCGGTCATACGAAGATAAGGCAATATAGCCAATACAGGCAGCAAGTTGTTTTGCATAGTCTAGCTTGTTGCCTACCTTCCCTCCTTCGACAAGGGTACCGCTGAGCTCTCCACCAAAATTCATAGATGGCGATGCATCAATAAACAAGTGCACCTGCAGCTCTTGCTCATCCATGTATTGTTTAATAAACGGCTTGCCTGTCCGTCCGTAAACTCCCCAATCGAATCGACGTGTATCATCACCGGGTGTATATTCCCTGTAATCAGCAAACTCTAGCGACGAACCAAGCTGCTTGGATCGCCTCTTGCCCTGCATCGTTCCTCGAATCCGCCTCTTCGCTACCAAAGATAACTGTTCGAGCTGCAACAACAAATCATTAGGCAAGTATAACTTACTAGCTGTCATCGCGTTTTCTCCAAGGCGGATAGAATATCCTGCACGATGTTGTCTGTTAACACACCCATTGCTTGTCCTTCATAATTAAGTAGTAAACGATGTCTTAAAGCCGGAACTGCAACCTTCTGTATATCATGAATAGATACATGTAATCTTCCTGCATTCAGCGCACGTACCTTACTTAAGTTAATAATCGATTGAATCCCCCGAGGTCCGGAGCCGAATCGAACATATTTATGTACCGATTCTGGAGCGTCCTTCTGATCAGAGTGGGTCATCGTTAACAATCTGACCGCATAATCAAGCACTTCCTCTGCAACAAGTACTCCTTTGGCACCTTGCTGTACAGAAAGCACTTGCTCCGCAGTTGCAACAGCCTCCGCACGAACCTCATGAACTGCTGTTGTACGACGTACAATTTCTTTAAGCTCGTCGGGTGTGGGATAAGAAACGTTAATCTTCAGCATAAAACGATCTAACTGCGCCTCTGGAAGCGGGTAAGTTCCTTCATTTTCAATTGGATTCTGCGTAGCCAAAACAAAGAATGGGAGTGGTAAACGATGTGTTCCTCCCCCAGTAGTAACCGTCTTCTCCTGCATCGCTTCAAGTAAAGCACTCTGTGTTTTGGGAGTCGCACGGTTGATTTCATCCGCTAATACAATATGACTAAAGATCGGTCCGGGTTGAAACCGATAAGAGGTATCCCCTTGCAAACCGAACTGAATAATATTCGTACCCGTTATATCTGTTGGCATAAGATCAGGCGTGAACTGAATTCTGGAGAACGACAGTTTGAGTGCATCTGCGACCGTCTGAACAAGCTTGGTCTTGCCAAGACCAGGAATCCCTTCAAGCAGTGCATGTCCTCCAGCAAATATGCACCAAAGGATCTGCTCAACCACTTCCTGTTGTCCAACGATCACACGCTCAACTTGTTCCCTTACGGATGTTATCGTTCCCGACCATTCTTCCAATTGCACTTTCAAATCTACCATAACAGGTATCACTCCTTTAAAATTACATTGCTGATCTAAGGATTCGGCTGTATCTCTAAGAAATATTGTTCAACTAGCCCTTGCATTCGCTCTGGCAAGGGTGCCCGGTTGAGCGCATCCTTCGCTTCAGTCGCATATTGATTGTACACTTCTTCATACGGCCTGCTTACGCCATCAATCATTGGCGAAGTACCGCCCTTCTGCGTCTCGCCGCCCTTATCATTATTCGGTCCGTTATCTTTATAAATGTTGCCCTCCCCTTCATACTTCCGAGGGGTCATGATCAAGTTGCGGGAGCCTTCGCCAAGGCCGGCGCCGCTACCTTTACCGGCGCCCTGGCCACTGCCGGCGCCGCTGCCTGATCCGGCGCCTTGGCCACTGCCAGCGCCGCTGCCTGATCCAGCGCCCTGGCCACTGCCGGCGCCGCTGCCTGATCCTGCGCCTTGGCCACTGCCGGCGCCGCTGCCTGATCCTGCGCCTTGGCGACTGCCGGCGCCGCTGCCCTGCGCCTTCGCGGCGGCTTCGTCCCACGCCGCGTCATCCGCGGCGCCAGCGCCTCCCGCCGCGGCAAGAGCATCCGCCGAGCTCTGCCCGGCGGACCAAGCATTAGCGACGGCAAGGCCTGCCGCCGTCGCTTGCTGAGCGAGCTGCTGGCCTTGCTCGCCGAGCTGTGCCAGCTGCGCTTGCATCGCAGCTAATGATTGCTTCGATGCGTCCATCTTCGCTAAC
Source organism: Paenibacillus sp. P5_B5 (assembly GCF_056400365.1). Classification (NCBI taxonomy): domain Bacteria; kingdom Bacillati; phylum Bacillota; class Bacilli; order Caryophanales; family Paenibacillaceae; genus Paenibacillus; species Paenibacillus sp. P5_B5. The sequence goes on along the minus strand of NZ_JBFULK010000005.1, from coordinate 150,164 downwards.
GCATTCGCAAGCTGCTCGTTCAGCTCCGCTAATTTTTCTTGCAGCTCATTCGCATCCCCACCCGGCTCCTTCGCTGCAGCTGCAGCAGCCTCTAATGCTTTGCGCAAGGCATCACTTTCCGCCTTACCATCTTGTGGCACAGCATCTGCTAGCTGTTCGAGCTGTTTAGCGAGCGCTTCTTTGGCTTCAGGACTAAGTTTATTCACATCCTGCTTAAGCTTATCCATCGCATTCTTCAACTCATTTGGATCACCTTGACGCATCGACTTAGCAACCTCAGCTAACATGTTCTGCTTCGCCATATCATGCAGAAGCTGCTCAGATTTAATCTGCTCTTTCTTCAAATCCCCAGCCAAAGACTGCATTTCCTTCATTGCACGTTCCATCTCTTCTAATGCTTGATCGACATTCTTGGAATTACTCAGTCGTTCCTCTAATCGTTCAATTGGTTGTTTGACCGTTTGTTCTGCTATAGCTGGCAGCTTCTTCTCTTCAATTTGCTGCTTCAAGGTGTCTAGCTTTGCTTGTTGCTCCTGCACAAATTCACGCTCTTGCTTCTCTTTGGCAAGCACCTCATCCATAGAATTAGGTAGCACAACTAACACAATAAGCACAATAATACTTACTCCAATACTTATGAGCTGCTTCCGCTTGGAAGGTATTGGCATATGCTCGCAAATTCGCTTGTTGAATGTTTTCCCAACCTCAATCGCCTGTTCCCGTTGAAGTGCTACGACAGGAGATTCTTCTTTCATATAATTCAGGGCTGTTACAATGGCATTACTTCTATCGAAAGAATCCACAACTTCAGCGGATTTTGTAAGAGGTAATTTACGCGCAACTCCCCATATGATGCCAGAGAGGAGTCCAACGAACACGAGGATCATGCTAACTTCATATAAATAATTCAAAGGTATAAATCTACCTAGGAGTAACCAAATGATTGCAGTTAGACAACCAGCCATTAATCCCCAGAAGCCATTATGCAATAAACGAAATAGAATAAGCCTTCTTTGAACAGGAGTAAGCAAATGGATCAGCTCATCCGATTTTGCAGATTTGACTTGTGACATTACGTTATCATTTGAACCTGTCTCCACTTGACCCACCTTCACTTTGCTGCTAATTTAGTTTACTGCTGTACTTGTTCTTGGTTACCCTTTGATGAAAGCTCATCATGATCCTTATGTTTGCGAGCAATAGGTCTAATCTTACGAATACTAAGCCATAACGCACCTACAATTATAAGGGTATAAACAATCAGAAATTCTTGCCATAATTCAATCGGAGCACTTGCTGTAGCAGCACCTGGCCCATGCACCCTGAATACTTCTTTAGAGAATCCATCCTCAAAAATACTAATAAGTGCCCCAGCTGGATTTAATCCAAGAATATAACCTGTCCAAGAATAATCACTTACAACTGGAGTGACTTGATAATAATTCCGCTGGGAAATGCTCATCGCAAGGATATATATTAATCCTGTTCCTAGGAATATAACTCCTCCAACACCATAAGTTACGATAATCGCAACAACCGTCCGCTTAAACAGCGTAGAGAACAAAATACCGAGAGAACCTAACAGCAGCATAATAAATACATAAAACAAGAATACAAGCATAAGCTGCTTAGGCGATATCCCACCATATAAAAATACAATACTATATATCGGTAAAGTAGAAATCACAATTAATGTCATAAAACTAAGTGACGAAACGAGCTTACTAAGGATAATTGTCGATGAGCTTTGCTGAGTCGTCAGTAGAATGTTAAGCGTCTGTTTTTCTCGCTCTCCACTGATCACACCCGCAGTTAAGCCTGGTGTCATGAATGCAATAAGCACAAGCTGGCCAATGGATAAGAAATAGAACATAATCCGGCTCACTTCAGGATCGAACCGAGCAGAACCAGAACCAAACATTCCTGTTGTTACATAAATGTATCCCATCGCAAACACACCAAGTGCTAGAACATAAAATAATAAAGCGAACATGGAACGAGGGGTGCGCATACGAAGTCTAAATTCCTTATCTAACATTGGATTAATTAGCTTCCCTCGCAAATTAAAGCTTTTCATGGCTGAACACCCCCTTTGGTAATCTCTAAGAATACATCTTCCAAATTCGTCTGAGCTTCATTAAATGAAATAATAGGAAAGCCTTTATCCATCATTTTACGTAATAATTGTGCTTGGTCGTCATCATGCCCACTGAAATGAACATGAACTCCTCTTTCATCCTGTAACACCATAGAGACATATTGCTCATCTCGTAACAGCTGCACTGCTTCCTCTGCTCGTTCCATAAACCTGATATGCAGCACTCGGTTCACTTGAATACGATTCTGAATATCTTGAACTTTCCCCTGTGCGATCATCTGCCCGTGCTCGATAACGCCTATTTCATCTACCATTTCAGCTAGCTCGGGCAAAATATGGGATGATATGATAATCGTTTTCCCCATCGCTTTTAGTTCCTTGAGAATTTCTCTCATTTCAATTCTTGCACGTGGATCTAGACCTGAAGCTGGTTCATCCAGAATAAGTAATTCAGGATCGTGTACAAGACTTCTTGCAAGACATAAGCGCTGCTTCATCCCCCGAGATAAAGTATCGACATAGAAATCTGCTTTATCAGTTAGGTTAACCAGTTCAAGTAACTGTGGGATCAGTTTATTGCGCTCGACACGCGGAATTCCGTAGCTAGCACCATAAAAATGTAAATACTCCATCGTCTTAAACTGATCATACACGCCAAAAAAATCCGGCATATAGCCAATTAGCTTACGAACTTCCTTAGGATTCTGTGTTACTTCATAGCCTCCTACTCTAGCTGTACCTGATGTTGGCAATAGCAGCGTCGCCAAAATCGACATCGTTGTTGATTTACCCGCTCCATTAGGTCCAACAAAGCCAAATACACTTCCTTTATCAACCTGCATATTAAGTGATTGGAGTGCTGTAAATGATCCATACGTTTTAGTTAGATTCTTAATTTCGATCATGGCGACACCTCTCCTTTCACTGCAATTTCAGGCATACGAATGTCTCCACCTGTAATGATACTAAACTTCATTTGAATATATTTACCACGATCAATAAATGGCGCAAGTGCAGCTTGATCGAGCGTATACGCTGTGCTTAAATCTACTTTCACCCATGCCTTCTTAACAGCATCCCACAGTTCCACCACTACATTCTGATTCATATTATCGATAACAAGCTCGGTGAACTTGGCATTAGCCACTGATGGCAAGCGATACTCTACAACTACATATCCATCAGAGAGATTGATGGTTTGTGACATTTTATCTTGACCGAAGCTTTGTGAATTCACTTCAGTAATCGTAGGTTTGATATAACCACGAGGAACCGTAATTTGCTTATCCTTCACGAGATTCAGCTCAATCTGCTGTGACCAGAGCGTTAATTGGTCATTCTTAATCTTCTGACCATCTACAGTAAAATCAATTCCTTGATCTTCACTCCAAGCAAAAAAGCTGGGTAGTCCAGTATTCAAGGATAAGTTTCTATTACTATGAAAATTTAATAGTTGCCTTTGGCGCTCAAAGGTATCGTTAGAGCCTGAATGTGGATAAACCATATAGCCTAAATCGCCGTAATACATCGTATTTGATATACTAGTCGCTAAAGTATATGAGACTGTATCCTTGCGCCTGATGTCGCCTAACTTAACGGTTTGACCATCAAATAATATGAAAGCATCTTTTAAATCTGAAAGTGTGTTATTCGTTACCTTACCTTCCATTTGCCCTGAAGCATTGACAAACAACTCGCTTTCTATCGCACCAAGCTGTTGAATCCCGTTTTCTTGTAGCATGGCTTTACGTACTGACCAGAAAGGTACCTTCTTAAATTCCAACTCTGTAGCATCTTCAACAGACCGAATCTGAAGATCAGATTCACCATGTAACCCTTGTTGTCCACGGCTAATGGTATCGAATGCTGTTGGGAATGTCTTATTATTCAAGGACAACGTATAATCTCCACTATTAGGAACGAACAATGCAACACCGCCACTACGGTTTCCTTGTCCATCACCATTTAATTCAATCGAGGTTAGTGTATGACCAATCATGGAAGCTTTATTGGAAGCCCCCGCAAAGAAGATACCTATACTTGAGACAATCGCTATGGATGGGATGATCACCCAAGACCATTCACGCTTATCAAAATACTTAAGTATTAAATATAAGATTGGCGCGACTATAATGGCATAAATAATCAATAGTACGACAAGCAAGCTAAATGGAGGCGACTGTATCGATGGAAAATAATCGAGCGCATTATCAATCTGCCAGTATACGCCACCGCCTCCGTATCGTATGTTGGATTGTTGATTATACTCAGCAAACTCCTCCTTGAGTAAATCACCCCAAAGAATATGATGCCCATTCCAATTAGCTAACGGTTGTAGAGCTACGTCAAATGCGGCATACAGCACCTTTCCATTGCCATAAGACTTGGACACGATTAGTGGAATACCATTCTGTTCCATTACAACTTCACTATCAGGAAGAGGCTTAGCCTTTGATAATGTAAATGGCTCCGTCAACTGAAGCTCCCTACCTGTCATATTAGCAAGAACGGATAAATCTTGAACGGCGATTGTGCCTTCTAATTGAACGGGTAGTAATTTCTCGAAGGCTTGCGTTGTTTTGGCAATTCCTGCACCGCCTGACAAAATAAGCGTACCTCCACTATTAACCCAGCTCGTAATCGCTTCTACTTGTCCTTGTGATAGGGTTTCGGATGGAAATTGATTAATCGCAAGAATATCTAGTGAATCATACATAAGAGAATTCGCTGGAAACTTCTCTGCCTTAAGTGGATTCACCTGAAGATCCAAGTTCTGCCCCCTAAGGAGCGTTAAAAAATTGAATGTATCACTATCCTCTGATAGAACGCCTACACTAGCGCTATTCGAAGAGGTAGCATACAAGTAGTCCTCACCACTCGTAAACGGAACGTTGTTCCCTTTGGACAGTGAATCTCTATAAAAACGAATGACGTTATTATCCTTTGAATATTGACCACCTGGTAGAGTAAACCAGACTTCCTTGCTGACACCCTTCGGCAGCTCTACATGCTGAACATAACTGATGTCTTTGCCACCATTAGGGTTAGCGATTTGGATGACAACATCTCCCATCAAATCAACATCCGTACTCGTAAGTATGAGTTTAACAGGATTCATCCTTTTTTCTTTCATATAATTAGTAGAGGATGTAAGTCCGATTTCTGTCTTAATATCAAGTTTAGGCTCTACATCTGCCTTTACTTCTTGTGGCATTATAGTTATGAATAACATCAAGCACACCATTAAACTAACCATAATTGCAAAGAATGGATTTCTTCCTCGTCTCTTGAAATAACTGTTTTCATCTACTAACACAATTTAATCTCCTCTCCAATTACATCAGCATAATCATCATACAAAATTCTCCATCACAAGTATAAACGTTACCTATTTCTAAATAGTTTCTTTTATTTCTAATTTCCACCTTTAATAGACGCAAGCAAGTGATCATAGCCCTGCATAATTTTAATAAAAGAAGGTTTACTTCATAGAAAAGAAGAATATAATTAAAATTGTTGAATTCACAAAATTATGTTTCTTTATAGGAACAGGAGGCTATTACAATGTCACAAGAACAAGTTCGGATCGAGAAAGATTTCCTAGGTTCACGAGAAGTTCCCGCTGAGGTTTATTATGGAATCCAAACTTTACGTGCTGTAGACAATTTTCCAATCACAGGTTATCGAATTCATGAAGAACTTATTAAAGCAATGGCAATTGTGAAGAAATCTGCCGCACTTGCAAATATGGAAATCAAACAACTGAACGCAAGGCTAGGTGAAGCTATCGTTACCGCTGCTGATGAGATCCTATCAGGTAAGTGGCATGATCAGTTTATCGTAGATCCCATTCAAGGTGGCGCTGGTACCTCAATCAATATGAACACGAATGAAGTAATTGCGAATCGTGCACTAGAGATTCTAGGTGAGAAGAAAGGTGATTATTTTAAATTAAGCCCTAATACGCATGTCAATATGGCTCAATCAACGAATGATGCTTTCCCTACAGCTATACATATCGCAACCTTATCTATGATCAATCAATTACTTACCACCATGGAGCAATTGAAAGAAACTTTTGAAACCAAATCGACTGAATTTGACAGCGTTATCAAAATGGGGCGTACGCATCTTCAAGATGCTGTTCCTATTCGTCTTGGCCAAGAATTCTCTGCTTATAGCAAGGTCCTTGGAAGAGATATTAAACGAATTAGCCAAACCAAAGAGCATTTATTTGAAGTTAACATGGGTGCAACTGCCGTTGGGACAGGCATTAATGCTGATCCACGCTATATTACTAGATGTGCCGAGCTTCTTGCCGAAATAAGTGGATTCCCATTAGTATCAGCTGAGAACTTAATTGATGCAACACAAAATACAGATTCCTATACAGAAGTATCTGCTGCACTTAAAATTTGTATGATTAACATGTCCAAAATTGCCAATGATCTTCGTTTGATGGCATCTGGACCACGCGCTGGACTAGCTGAAATATCACTTCCTGCTAGACAACCAGGCTCCTCCATCATGCCGGGCAAGGTAAACCCAGTTATGTGTGAGGTCGTTAACCAAGTGGCTTTCCAGGTCATTGGTAATGATCATACGATTTGCCTTGCATCAGAAGCAGGTCAGTTAGAGCTAAACGTGATGGAACCTGTCCTTGTTTTTAACCTGCTCCAATCCTTAAGTATCATGAATCAAGCCTTTAAGGTATTCAGAACTTATTGTATCGAAGGCATCGAGGCTAACATTGAAATCTGTAAGCAGTATGTTGAGCAAAGTGTTGGTATCATGACTGCACTTAATCCTCATCTAGGGTATGAAGTTTCAGCTAGAATTGCACGTGAAGCGATTGTAACTGGCAAATCACTCCGTGAATTGTGCTTGTTGTATAATGTACTCTCCGAAGAGGAACTCAATATAATCCTCGATCCCTTTGAAATGACGAAGCCGGGAATAGCCGGAGCTTCCTTGTTGTTAACGCAATAATGTATTTATCTTATATAAGGAGATGATTCCCTTCAATAGGAATCATCTCCTTAAACTTGACATCATGAAAGGAAATGATCGTATGTGGTTCGTCTATGCGAGCGCCGCAGCACTCTGCTTTGGTATGAGGGGAATCCTCTATCAGTGGACCTCGCGCAAACCGCTAGATAGAAATTTAATGCTATTCGGTGTTTATTTGTCAGGAGTATTCATTGCACTCGCACTCAACTTGATCATGAAGCAGAACTGGACCAATGGAGCTCTCGTCGGTATTCTAATCGGATTATTCTCGTTCATTGCCAATACTGCCATGTACAAAGGTTTTGCAGTTGGACGGGCCTCTCTTATCGCACTTCTGAGTGGCCTACCCCCGATAATTGTTGTTTGCTTCGCCTATCTACTCTGGGGAGAGTCACTTTCGTGGGGACAAGCAATTGCATTCGGTGTTATTCTGAGCGGCTTGCTAATCATCCGCTATTCAAGCGACCTATCTTGGTCGAACATGCAGGGTGCTCAGTGGGGATTGCTGATGCTCATTTCCTTCGGAATAACCGATGTTGCCTCTAAGCAGGCAGTTCTGTGGGAAGGAGAAACGTTTCCTACGCTCATTTATATGTATATCACCGGGAGCATATTGTTTTTAGGGTCCTGGATGTATGGCATCATCCGCAAGAATAGAAACACCACCGTTCTTGTATCTAATCTTGCCCAGGATGAAACTGCTGCAACATCTGATGCACCTCCTCCCTGGTCCATATCCCGAACGATTACGTGGGGCATGTTCGTCGGTATCTTTAACATCTCAGGTATGGCGTTTCTCTTGCCCGCCTTCCGTCTTGGCATCACAGGGCTTGTCTCTGCGGTTATCGCTATGAACGTACTTATTGTTCTTTTATATGCCCGCCTGTTTTTACATGAACAATTTAGCCGTAAAGAGGTAGTCGGCATTACTCTTACCTTACTTGGCATGATTTCCCTTCGGCTAGTCGGATAAATTGAAAAATGCAAGAAAATCGTTTTTCCAGTTCTATGATAATCGTGAATTTAGTCATAACATATTCAATAAAAATAAGCTTGCGCCGCAATAGCGTAAGCTTATTTTTTATAGTACTTTAGATAAAAAAGCTTGGGTTCGTTCTTGCTTCGGATGGTCGAAAATCTGCTCAGGCTTACCCTCTTCAACGATATAACCACCATCAATGAAAATAACCCGATCTGCAACCTCTCGTGCAAAGCCAATCTCGTGTGTCACCACAACCATTGTCATGCCTTCTGTTGCAAGCTGTTTCATGACACTAATAACCTCTCCTACCATCTCTGGATCAAGAGAAGCAGTAGGCTCATCAAATAGCATAATCTTCGGCTCCATTGCGAGTGCTCTAGCTATTGCTACTCGTTGAGCTTGACCACCGGATAAAGAAGGAGCATATGCGTCAGCCTTTTCAGCAAGTCCTACCTTCTCTAGCAGTTCTATCGCCTTACGCTTCGCAACATCCTCTTTCCACTTGCGAACCTGCATAGGAGCTAGAGTAATATTGCGCGTAACAGATAAATGCGGGAATAGATTAAACCGCTGGAAAACCATGCCTACTTCGGTACGAACCAGGTTGATATCCGTTTTCTTATCCGTTAACCGAACGCCTTCAATCTCGATTTCTCCTTCATTGAAGGATTCTAGTAAATTCATGCAACGCAATAATGTAGACTTCCCTGAGCCAGATGGACCGATAATCACTACAACTTCCTTATGCTTCACATGAAGGTTGATTCCCTTAATTACTTCCGTCTTATCGTAAGACTTCTTAAGATTCGTCATTCGGATCATTCTGTTCGATACTTCCTTTCGAGACGATTCAGAAGCTTGCTTAAAGTAAGGGTCAAGATCAGATAAATGATTGCAATTGTCAAATAAGATTCCCATACTCTGTAATACTGTCCCTGTGCTGCTTTTGCCCAATACATGAGTTCCTTCACTGCAATTATGGAAGCTAGAGAAGAATCCTTAATCAGCACAATAAACTCATTTCCAAACGGAGGAATCATTCGTTTAAGCGCTTGTGGAAGAATAATGAATTTCATTGATTTATAATGACTAAGCCCTAGTGACCTGGCTGCTTCCATCTGACCACGGTCAATGGACTGAATTCCTGCTCGGAAAATTTCAGCACAATACGCAGCCGAATTAAGTGACAAAGCGAGAATTGCTGAGAAAATGCCATTGGAATAGCCTAGTAAAAGTGGAGTAACCCCGAAGTGAACTAACATAATTTGTACAAGCAAAGGAGTCCCCCTAAAAAAATCGATATAAGCTGTGAATGGTGCACGGATAACGCGGTTTGATGACATTTTTCCTAGACCAATGCCTAATCCTAGAATCGTACCGAGTATTATCGATGCTAAGGAAATTCCAATTGTCATCAACATCCCTGTGAAAAAAAAGGGTGCGTAAGCTTCAATTATATCCCACCTGAAATCTATCATATGATCCCCTATTTCATTTTTAACAATGTCTTCACATCTGGCTCACTACCATACCATTTCTTATAAATCTCAGCGTATTTCCCATTTTCCAATACGGCTTTGACAGCTGGATCTAGCTTAGCTTTAAGTTCACTTCCCTTAGGAAGCAAGATGCCATAGAACTCGGATGCAAAGTTCTTTTTATCATAAATAGCCTTGAATTTCTTGTTCGGATTATTCTTCAAGTATTCGTTAACGATCATATTATCCGCGACAACAGCATCAACTCCATTGTTATCAAGCTCCATGAACGCCATCGTAATATTCTCGTACTTATTCAGATCTTTTTTCTCCTTGCCAAAAAGCTCCTCGATCACTAACTGACCAGTTGTAGCATTCTGAACGCCAATTCTCTTGTCCTTTAGATCAGTTGCACTTGTAATCTTATCGTCCTTGGTGAGGATCATATTCGTAGATTCGAAATAAGGAGCGGAAAAATCATAAGATTGTTTGCGTTCATCACTAATCGTCACGGAGGAAATCCCGCCATCCAATTCTTTACCCTCTTTAACTGCAATTAGGAATGGATCCCAAGTAATATTGCTAAGCTCGTAATCTAACTTAGCTTCTTTCATCACAGCATCCAGAAAATCGACGTCAAAGCCTACAATTTTCCCATTCTCCATAAACTCCTGGGGTGCCCAAGTGGCGTCAGTCCCAAATTTGTATTTCTTGGCTGGTTCTCCGCTTGCTCCTTTGGTGTCAGCTGTTTTACCGCATGCAGCAAATACGAATAGCATACAGATGATAAGCGCTAAGCTCCATACTCTCTTCATACTTCCCCCGCCTCTCACTAAACTAAATTGGTATATTATCACAACAATACACTATTTGATAAATTAGGTAAATACTTGAAATTATATAAATGTATGCGGTTACAGATAATAATCAGTCAATAAAAAAACGATCGAGATTTTCTCGATCGCATTAGCAAGTCATTTGGAGTTTGTATTGTATTCTACTCAGAAGCGTCTTCAAGCTTAGTAAGTACAGCTTCTACAAAGATATCAAAGAATTCATCATCCTCTTCAAGCTTCGTATCTACGAGAAGAATATCTTCTTCCTTGCCCGATTCATTTGCAAAATTCAAGCTGTAGTTCCAGTCGTACTTATTCTTGCTTTGCAGCATAATTTCATATGGAGCGGATTGATTCGCATACTCGAATATGACTTGTCCGATATATCCATCTTCTTTGGAGTGGGAAACAGTTGCACTCATAATGTTGATTGTCATTTCATCACCTATCGCTTAACAAAGTATTTCCTTCTATTGTAGAGCATAGTCGTCTAATCAACAAGTTGTCACTGCTGTTTGATCTATATGATCCCTCGAATTTCATCTAAGCTACTGATGTTCTCTTGATCCATAAAAGCCTTAAGCCCATCCATAATCTCTTCACCAGCACGAAGGTTCATGAAATTATAGGTTCCAATCTGAACAACGGTTGCACCAGCCATAATAAATTCAATCACATCGTCGCTGCTTGCAATTCCGCCCATGCCCATAATTGGAATATCAACATGCTGAGCAACTTGATGGACCATTCGAAGTGCAATCGGCTTGATTGCTGGGCCAGATAATCCTGCATAACCATTATCGAACACACTTTTCCTTCGCTTAATATCAATCTTCATCGCTGAGAATGTATTCACGAGTGAAACTGCTTCTGCACCTTCCTCTTCACACATGACAGCCATTGCTACAATATTCTCTGCATTGGGTGATAGCTTAACTGATAAAGGGAGAGATGTCGCCTGACGAACTTCCCTAACGACTTCTCTGGCTGTTTCGGTCTGAATACCATAAGCAATGCCACCCTGTTTGACATTCGGACAAGATATATTCAGCTCAATCATATCTACTCCATGCAGACCTTGCTCTCTACGCTTATGCGTATCCTCTGTAATTAACACAGCACCTTGCACATAATCTTCAATGGATCCTCCACCTAGATTCGCTAGCTTAGCAGGTTCAATTGTTTCCCAGAATGGCATCTCTTCCTTCAAAAATGCCTCAATCCCTGGATTCTCAAGCCCCACACTGTTCATCATCCCGGATGGCGTTTCCCAGACACGTATACCGCGATTACCCGCTTTCGGATTTAAGGTTAAGCCTTTGCCTGAAATACCACCAAGCTTATTAATATCGTAAATTTTGGCATATTCTTTACCAAAACCAAATGTACCTGATGCCATAACGATCGGATTCTTAAAAGAAACGCCAGCAATATTACAAGCCATTCTCTGCATCAAAGTTTACCTCCTGTGCTAGAAATACGGGGCCTTCAACACATGCTCTCTTGTTTCCACCGTTACAAATCACGCTGCAGACAAGACAGGCTCCAACCCCACATGCCATTCGCTTCTCAAGCGAAACGTATACTTTGGTCTTGGAATTCTTAACTTTATCAGCAACTGCATGCATCATGCCATGAGGACCACATACAAATATCGTATCGTACTTCTCAAAGTCCAAATAATCGACAATCCCTCGTCCAACATTCGTAACCACTTGATTAGCAACCTGAGTAAACTCATCTACTAGAAAGGCCTCTTGACTAAAACCTAGAAAAAGATCTGATCCTGGTAATTGCCTTGCAGCATAATAGAGTGGAGCTATACCAATCCCTCCACCAATCATAGCTACCCTACCTTCTGGCTTTGGAAATCCGTTACCGAATGGACCTTCTAGTCCAATCGAATCTCCAGACTTCAGCTTGGAGAAATTGGCTGTACCTTCCCCAAACACTTTATATACAAACTGAATTGTTTCATTATCAATGTTATAAATACTAATAGGTCGTGAAAGAATCGGATAGCGGTCCCATGCACGGAGCATATAGAACTGGCCCATCACACCTTGATATTTGCCTTTAACAACCATAAGATAAATATCTTTTGCTATTTCTTCATTTGAGATTATGACAGACATGTTGCAGCTCCTTTCATGTTACAAACAGGCTTATTCCAAAATACTTCCCTGAGTAACTATGCACTGCAACTTGTTTATCGTATGTAACTTTTTTCACTTTTTATCCGTTTTCTGCTTAGTAATTTCATCCATTCTTACAATTATATCCTTTATTTCCTCTCATAGTGCTGCGAGACTCACTTGGACTTACACCATACCACTTCTTATATTGCTTCGAAAAGTATAATGGATCTGTAAAACCAACTGATGAAGAGATCTGTTCGATTGTCAGACGACTGCTTAATAATAGCTTCGCTCGCTCCATACGAATCTTCAACAAGAAATTCACAGGCGATAAGCCTGTGTGCTGCTTAAACATTTTGGAATAATAGGTTCGATGATAACCCACTGTGTGAGCCAATTGCTCGATTGAAATAGGCTGTGTATATTGTAGCGTCAAAAAACGAATTCCTAACTCAATTTGATGTTCAATATCCGATTGTGGTTCTTTCTCAACTGTTAAATTCGTATCCGTATGCTGCATATACTCCGCTAATAGCAATCTGAAATAACCATTCGCCTGCATATCACAATGGTTACTCCCAGCTTGAAGCGTTTGCTTTATTTGATGGAATAATGTTGGAATTACTCGATTGTCTGTACTACTTATGATTGGTTGATTAGCCGAAACTCCCATCTGACTGAAAGCTATATCCACTAGATTCCCTTTAAGAGCTATCCAGCGATATTGCCAAGGATCTACCGAATTTGCTTCATAAGTAAATAGCTCACCAGGAAAAATAACAAAGCTATCCCCTGCCTTAAGCTCATATTGATGACCGTGAATACGAAAGCTTCCTTTACCGCCTATCACGACATGAATTAAATGATAATCAAGTACAGAAGGACCAACCAGATGACTGACTTCGGTTTGAGATTCACCGCTGAACAATAAGACATACTCCCCTTTGGAGGGACTTGGGTTAATTGCTACCTCATAATAAGCATCTATCATGATCTAACCTCCTATTAGCTTTCCAGAGAAAAGCAGATTCGTATGCATTCACTATTTTCTGACAGATTAGCATGATCTCACCCTAGCAAGCAAGGTAAAACTACAATCGTCCATATACTCATCGTTTCCCTCCATATACTTAAGGAACTCTTAAACGGTATAGTTAAGGTAATCCGGATCACAAAACAATCATACGTGGAGGTCATGAAATATGCCAAAAGTTACTTTTCTAGGGGCAGGTAGCACTGTTTTTGCCAAGAATGTGTTAGGGGATATTATGGCAACACCAGCTCTCAATGGCTTTGAAATTGCTCTATTCGATATTAATCCCGAACGCCTACAAGACTCTGAAAAAATGTTGAATAATATCAAACGTACATTAAACAGCAATTGTACAATCCAGGCATTCTCAGATCGTAAAGAGGCACTAAGAGGAGCCAAGTTCGTTATTAATGCCATTCAAGTTGGTGGCTATGATCCATGTACAATTACAGATTTTGGGATTCCGAAGAAATATGGTCTTCGCCAAACGATCGCTGATACCGTAGGTATTGGTGGTGTATTCAGAAATTTGAGAACAATCCCTGTTATGCTTGACTTCGCAGCAGACATTCGTGAGGTTTGCCCTGATGCTCTGTTCATGAACTATACCAATCCGATGGCTGTGCTTACGAATGTGATGAATACATACGGTGGGGTTAACACAGTTGGCTTATGTCATAGTGTCCAGGTGTGTGTGCCTCATCTACTCGGTGAATTAGGGATGGACTCCGAAGGTGTACAGTGGAAAATAGCAGGAATTAATCATATGGCTTGGTTACTCGAAGTCAAGAAAAATGGCTTAGATCTTTATCCTGAAATTAAACGCCGGGCAGTGGAGAAACAAAAAGAAAAGCATGACGATATGGTTCGTCTCGAAATGATGCTTAAATTCGGTTACTACATTACCGAATCCTCTGAGCATAATGCAGAATACCATCCTTATTTCATCAAAAAGAATTACCCTGAACTCATCGAAAGATTCAATATTCCATTAGATGAGTACCCCCGTCGCTGTATTGAACAGATTGAAGCGTGGAATTTCATGAGAGATGAGCTTGTTCAGAATTCCGAGCTCAACCATTTCCGCTCTCGTGAGTATGCATCCTATATTATAGAAGCAATGGAGACAGACACTCCTTATAAAATCGGTGGCAATGTGATGAATACAGGATTAATTACCAATCTTCCAAAAGAAGCCTGTGTAGAAGTGCCTTGTCTAGTAGACAAAAGTGGTGTTACACCTACCTATGTAGGCGATCTTCCACCACAGCTTGCAGCCTTAAATCGCACGAACATCAATACTCAGCTGTTAACAATTGAAGCTGCGATAACAAAGAAGAAAGAACATATCTACCACGCTGCTATGCTAGACCCTCATACTTCTGCAGAATTATCCATGGATGACATTGTAGCTATGTGTGATGATTTAATCGCTGCTCATGGTGATTGGTTACCTGAATATAAATAAGAAACTAAATTGCATTCATAAATACAAACCAAGAATCCCTATTAGCTAAAGCTAGTAGGGATTTTCTTTAACTGTATAGCCCGGTGGGACTCGAATCCCCGACCAGCATTATGCCGAAACCGGATAATGTGCGTAGTTTTCCCCAATATGCCTACCCTTTACAAAAGGTAACTAATAGTGTAATATTACACTATTAGTAGAAATGAACACTAACCCATGAAGGTGATGTTAATTGAATAAAGAAACTGTAATTGATTTGATTTCTAAGAATGTTCGACTGATTCGTCTTGACAGGGGATATTCTCAAGAAAAAATGGCTACTGTTCTAGGGATTTCTAAAAAGACACTGGTTCAAGTTGAAAAAGAAAGAACATCCATTGGTTGGACGAATGCAGTCGTAGTTTGTGCTTTATTTAAGGATAGTCAAATCTTAAAACATATTTTAGGAGAAGAACCTTTTGAAGTAATTGAAACACTAGCTCACGATGGTATGAATACTCCAAAAGTAAAAACATTAGGTGGAAAAATGTTTTGGAATGAGATTGCGAAAAAAGGAAAGTTTCGAGTACAACAAAATATGATTAGTCAGCATTTTCGTATTTTAGATGATAGTGAGTATCGTTGGTATAGCACGTTTGAAGAGGAAGATGTCATGAATCGTTTTCACGAATTAACTAATGAGTAATTTAATTTTAAAGGAGTAATTAAAATGGAGAAAAACAAGAAAGTCATTATATTAAATAGCCTATTAATAGGAACTATCATACTAAATCTTTTTATCTTTACTTCACGTATGCGCTTTTTCCCTTGGTTTATTGAAGATGCATGGGGATATTTGGGAGTATTCCTTACTGCACCTATCTTAATAGGTATTTATTTCATACTAAGACATTTTCACAAGCAACAACTAGTCACAAACACAAATAAGGTAATTCCATTATTAGTCGCAGTAACATCATTGATTATTGTATTTTGTCCGACAACTGACTTTTTAAATATTGTTGCCCTTGTAATTAATGTAGTAGCTACGGTATTTTTAGTAGCAATTAGTTGGATTCTACTCCAAACTAAATCATTTATCTAGATTCCTAATGTCCACTAATACTTGTGGTATAATTTGGTTCCATTGCTACACAAACCCCTAAATTGCATATGGATAAAAAGAGAAGTCCGTAATTTTACAGACTTCTCTTTTTATATTAATTCCGGAAGCAAACGACGCTACAACGGAACCTCCTGCTTTGCTTATGACTTAACATATTCAAGAACTCCTCGAGATTGTTTTTCTAAATTTCGTCAAGGTATTCTTATAAAGAATACTTGTATAGATAAACCCAATGCCAACCATTATGATCAGCGCTATATAAACTGCCATCAAAAATAGCGGCATCCTGTATGCCGCTGCATTCTAACCCCAAACTTACCCTAATAGCTTCTTAATCTCTTCCTCGATACTCGCTGGTGAAGTAGTCGGCGCATATCTATCAATTACGTTACCACTACGATCTACAAGGAATTTAGTGAAATTCCACTTGATTGAATCCGTCATAAATCCCGATGCTTCTTTCGTAAGATATTGAAATAAAGGATGGATGTTAGCACCTTTGACATCGATCTTTTCAAATATAGGAAAGGCTACTCCATAATTGATCTCACAGAAGCTTTGAATTTCTTCGCTTGTTCCTGGTTCTTGATTGCCAAATTGATTGCACGGGAACCCTAGCACCTCGAAGCCTTGATCCTTATATGTATCATAGATCTCTTGAAGTCCTTTATATTGTGGCGTAAATCCACAGTTGCTAGCTGTATTCACGATTAGTAAAACCTTGCCTTCATATTCACTCAGTGATTGCTGAACACCTTTATTTGTCGTAGCGGTAAATTGATAAATACTCATATTAAAAAACTCCTTTACTGGTTAATTGTGTATAATCAGTTTATATCATTATAATGAAACAATGCATTTTAATCTAATCTAGGAGTTCATAACATGTTTAGTAATTGGAAAAACGTTCTTGTATTAGCATTACCTTCGTTTATGTCTTTTTTTGCGCAGACTGCGATCGGTACAGTAAACCTCATCTTAGTAGGACATCTTGGTGCATTAAATATTGCAATCGTCGGTGTTGCTAATATTATTATGTACAATGGATTTGCGATTTTCTCAGGCATCAGTCATACGGTGAACTATTTGGTTGCACAGGATTATGGAGCAAATGATATTAAGTCTAGTATTAGGCGAACTTATTTAGCGCTATACCTAAGTATATTCGTCGCGATACTATTATTCATAGTTGGCTTCTTCTTTGCAGGAAATATTTTAGGCTGGACCGGTGGATCATCAGAGCTAGTCGTAGCTGGTGAACATTATTTACAAATTCGATTCTATGCACTTTCCTTTGGTATCATTAGCTTCATGTTTCATGGATTTCTTCGTGGAGTTGGGGATACCCGTACATCCATGATTTTATCGATTATTAGTAATGTCGCGATACTTTTCTTCGCTTATTCTCTGACATACGGTCGATTAGGATTTCCTGAGCTTGGTCTTAATGGTAGCGCCTATGCGATATTAATTGGTGAGTTTATCGGATTCATTCTCGCATTGTATGTATTTTTTATCCGATTCAAAAATAAATTCCAAACGCTCGTCAAGGTTGTAATTCGACTGCGTGAGATGAAATTAATCGTTGTCGAAAGCTTTAAACTTGGCATGCAAGAATTCTCGATGAGTTTTGCCATGTTCATTTTTACCATATTCGTAGCTAGATTAGGGACAGAAGCGCTTGCTGCAAACGAAGTAGCTCTTAATGTAATGTCTTTCGGCTTTATGCCTGCATTCGCCTTTGGTACAACAGCGACGATTCTAGTTGGCCAAGAAATTGGGCGAGGGCAGCCTCTCAAAGCTCGAAGAGCTGCTACTGACGTAGCCGTCCTAGGCTCGATATTTCTCATCCTACTTGGTACAGCAGAGATTATTTTTGCTAAACAAATTGCTATGATTTATAACAGCACAGATCCGTACGTTTACGAAACAGCTGCTCAATTAATTATGATATCCGCTTATTTGCAAATATTCGATGGCTTTCTTAACTTCTATGCAGGCGCATTACGCGGACTTGGGGAAACCACCTTCTTGCTTCGGATGTCGCTCATTATCAATTGGTGCGTTTTTGTACCATTAGCTTATGTGCTTATTTTTGTGTTTGATATGGGCAGTATTGGTGCTTGGATTGCTCTGTACACTTATTTAACAGTCATTGGATTATCCTTCATGTACCGCTTCTATAAATCAGACTGGTCAACTATTAGAGCCAAAGATATTGAAGTAGGTATGCATTAATTCTAAAATTCTCGTGTTGATTGATGACCGCTACGCGGACGGATTGTCCTTACGATCATGTATATTTTCATAAATTTAGCGGCATTTCATGAGTTTTCTAATTAGAATCTCTAGAACTGTCGCTTTTTTTGTAAGAGAATGACTCCAATGAATTTGTATTCTTTAAAACCTCTCATTAAGGTCGCAATAGATATTAGACGACATGATCCCCTCATAACTATACTTAAGCTATTCAATTAAATACCTTATCAAGGGAGCGCGAAGTCGATGAGCGGACAATTTCAACCTGGTCTTGAAAACGTTATCGCAAGTGAGACGAATATCTCTTATCTAGATGTCGAGAATGAAGAAATTGTGCTAAGAGGCTATGATCTTATCAAATTAGCTAAGTCAGTAACCTATCTAGATATTATTGGATTAATGCTTGATGGTTATCTACCTTCTGAAGAACAACGAGATGGACTCGAGCAAGATTTAAAAGCGAATTATGGCGTGCCCGATGAGGTTATTTCTATTCTACAGCTGCTGTCCAAAAAATCTCATTTGATGGATGCGCTTAGAACAGGTATTTCAGCACTTGCTGGCTATGATGAAGATTTAGAGGATCGGACAAGGGCTGCTAATCGTCGCAAAGCAATTCGCTTGCTCGCCAAGGTACCACAAATTGTTGCTAATAGCTACCGTGCAAATATGAATTTGGAGCCAATTAACCCACGTAGCCATCTTTCATACAGCGCTAACTTTCTGTATATGATTACGGGTCAGGTGCCAACAGACATTGAAGAACGAGTATTTGATCAGTCACTTATTGTCTATAGTGAGCATGAAATGCCGAATTCGACCTTCGCTGCACGGGTCATCGCTTCAACACAAGCAGATTTATTCGGTGCTCTGACAGGTGCTGTGGCATCACTCAAAGGTACACTTCATGGCGGCGCGAATGAAGCTGTTATGCGTATGCTGCTTGAGGTACAGTCAGAAGACGAGATTGAACCACTAATTCTCGGTAAGCTAGCTCGCAAAGAAAGAATTATGGGCTTTGGTCATCGTGTCTATATGAATAAACCTGACCCACGCGCCATGCT
Source organism: Paenibacillus sp. P5_B5 (assembly GCF_056400365.1). Lineage (NCBI taxonomy): Bacteria > Bacillati > Bacillota > Bacilli > Caryophanales > Paenibacillaceae > Paenibacillus > Paenibacillus sp. P5_B5. Next base: position 130,693 of record NZ_JBFULK010000005.1, on the reverse strand, counting down.
AATGAAAGAAGCACTTGCTCCACTCGCTGCCTCCAAGGATCAAATGAGTCTATATCATATGTGCGTTATTGGAGAAGAGGTCATGAAACGCGAGAAAGGCTTGTACCCGAATTTGGATTACTATGCCGCACCTGTCTACTACTTATTAGGTATTCCCATAGATTTGTTTACTCCTGTTTTTCTAGCCGCTCGAACAGTTGGTGTATGTGCCCATGTAATCGAGCAGCATGAGAACAATCGTCTATTCCGTCCCCGTGTTCTTTACAATGGTCCTCGCGGATTACAGGTTTAATCTCAAATATAATATCTGATAATTCAAATAACAGGAGTGGTTTTAAGAATGAGCACCTCTATAATCGAGAATAAAGGAACAATAGCTTCTGGAGCTGATACCTTACTTATTCAACTAGCAGAATACGCACTTCAGCATGAAATTCAAAGCGAAGAAGCTTACAAAATAGCTCAATATATCGTAATGGACTCACTTGGAACTGGAATCTTAGCTCTACGCTTCCCAGATTGCACGAAGCACTTAGGACCGATCGTACCTGGAATTACTGTTGCGAATGGCTGCCGAGTACCGGGTACACAATTCGAGCTTGACCCTGTACATGGCGCATTCAATATCGGTTGTATCATTCGTTGGCTTGATTATAACGACACATGGCTAGCTGCTGAATGGGGGCATCCTTCAGATAATCTGGGAGGCATCTTGGCAGTAGCCGACTATATAAGTCGCTGCAATATAGCAGTCGGCAAAGCTCCATTACTGATGAAAGACGTTCTAACCGCTGCGGTCAAGGCGCATGAAATTCAAGGTGTACTTGCACTAGAAAATAGCTTAAATCGAGTCGGATTAGATCATGTTCTTCTGGTCAAAATTGCTTCAACTGCAGTCATAACTGCCATGTTAGGTGGTGGACTTGAGGAAGTTGTCAACGCCCTCTCCAATGCATGGCTTGATGGCGGGGCATTAAGAACTTACAGACATGCACCAAATACAGGATCGCGTAAATCTTGGGCGGCTGGAGATGCTACAAGCCGAGCTGTTCGCTTAGCGCTTATGGCGGTTAATGGCGAAATGGGATATGCAACTGCACTATCTGCGAAGAACTGGGGCTTTCAAGATGTGCTGTTCAAAGGCAAAGAACTAACGTTAGCCCGTCAGCTCGATTCCTACGTCATGGAGAATGTCTTGATCAAAATATCGTTCCCTGCTGAGTTCCATGCGCAGACCGCAGTCGAATGTGCCTTCGAACTCTCACCTATTGTTAGAGATCGATTGGACGATATCAGCCATATAACACTCACTACACATGAATCAGCTATTCGTATTATAGATAAGAAGGGTCCGCTTCATAATCCTGCTGATCGCGATCATTGTCTGCAATACATGGTAGCAGTTGGTCTCCTATTCGGTGAACTAAAAGCGGAGCATTACGAGCAAGAAACTGCACTTGATCCTCGTGTTGACAAGCTGAGAGACAAAATGATCGTAGTTGAAGACATTCGTTATAGTCAGGATTATCTTGATCCCAACAAACGTTCAATAGCTAACGCCATTCAAATTCATTTCAATGATGGAACTGATTCAGCGAAGGTTGAATGCGAATATCCGATTGGCCATCGTCGCCGTCGTACAGAGGGTTTACCTAAGGTTATTGAGAAGTTCGAGTCTAATCTATTAACAAGATTCCCAAGAAAGAAAGCGAATCAAATCCTTGAGCTTTCTACTGATTTCACTAAATTTGCAAATACACCAGTCAATGAGTATATGAGCTTGTACGTAATCTAAGCATAGTTAATAAGCGCAATTACTAATGAAGATAGCTTTATAGGAGGAATCAACATGTCCTGGTTAGTAGAACAAACACCTGATCAAAGACAATTAGCTGCTCAATTCAAACAACTTATAACAAGCGGGTCCATCTTAAAAATTCCGGGTGCTCACGATGGATTAGCTGCAAGAATTGCAAAACAATTTGAGTTCGGAGCGCTTTATCTATCTGGAGCTGCCTATACAGCAAGCCGTGGGTTGCCTGATCTAGGTCTCATCTATTCCAATGAGGTAGCAGAACGCGCACGCGAGCTTGTTCGCGTTTCTGGACTTCCACTACTAGTGGATATCGATACAGGATTCGGAGGCGTACTTAACGTTGCACGGACAGCCAAAGAAATGGTAGAGGCTGGTGTCGCCGCTGTGCAGATCGAGGATCAAGACATGCCGAAGAAATGCGGTCATTTGAACGGCAAGAAGCTGATTCCTGCTGAAGAAATGATGCAGAAAATCCGAGCGATTAAGGAAACAAGTCCTTCACTCATCGTCATTGCTCGCACAGATGCCAAGGATGTGGAGGGAATCGATTCAGCTATCGCAAGAGCTAAGTTGTATATTGCAGCTGGTGCGGATGGTATATTTCCAGAAGCACTGGAGAATGAAGACGAGTTCAAAGCATTTCGAAGTGCTGTCGATGTGCCTCTGCTTGCCAACATGACAGAATTCGGACGAACACCCTACTATACTGCAGATCAGTTTGAATCTTGGGGCTATAATATGGTCATTTATCCTGTAACAACTATCCGTGTTGCTGCCAAAGCATATGAACAAGTTTTTGCCGAAATTAGCAGTACAGGGACACAAGTTAATTCCCTTCCAAACATGCAAACCCGCAAGGAATTGTATGACACGATTCGATATGATGATTATGAGAAGCTTGATGGCACGATTGCTAAGACAGTTTTGCCTAAATAGCTGTCGCAGTGAACGAAGGAGTTTGTTGTTGATCCAAGACGACAAACTCTTTTGCATGCTCATGGATCGTGTTGATAATCCTTCTACTGTTGAGATAGATAAGCATGGGTTCATCTAATAATTAATTCAGCACCTCAATTAACACATTCTCTGCAACGAGAAGCATCTCCGATAAAGGACTAAGTAATACACGAAGCTCAAATCCAGCTTCAGCTACGTATATTTCATTATATAACCACCAGCTACCGACGAGGGTATCAGGCATTACGAGCTTCTTCACGCCTTCGAATGTGAACTTCACATCGGTGAAATAACTAAAGCCTCCCCTACAATCTAAGGTCATTATGAATGTATCCTGTGAAGGTATTTCAATTGAAGTTATAACTGCATCATGCAGTGATTTTTCGTACCACTGAACAACATTCTCTCGAAGTACGCCTTTAACCGAAAGATAGTGTTTATGGTATTCTTTACTGATCATATCCATTCGTTTTTCATACTCTTTTCCCCACTGCTTAGCCATGGTTCTAAGCTCTTCCGAAGGATACTGTGAGATTATCGTTCCATCATGAATATAGGAGTGAAAGGATTCAGGAAGAAATTTTAGTAGGTCATTTTTATGATACTCTAGTCTTTCCCTACAACTTTTATTGAAGTTTTTCCCCGCCCTTTGATACGAATCCACATATTCTTCCCATTCTTTTTCCGTTTCAGGGAAAATCAAAAAGCATGCTATTTGATATTCGTTATACCAATCTTTTGTGAAATATTTCACCTATTTACGACCTGCTTTCAAATTTAATAAGACAGTTAATCCTGTATGTCATGGCACATGATAGCTCGCTTTAAACTCTTGGCTCAGCTTTAAGAATTCCTGTAATACAGAGGACTGCTCATCGCTGCGCCATACGAAAACTGTCTTTAGCTCTGCCTTCACTTCTTCCAAATCACGATAGACAATTGCATTATTCTGCTGATGCCTAAAGGATGAGGGCACAAGTGATATTCCCATTCCTTCCGAAACAAATGCTACAATCGTATGTAATTCAGGTACTTCAAGCGCTATTTGAGGTGAGAAGCCCGCTTGGTCGCATAGACTGATGACAGCTTCATGATAAGTTGTACCATGGTAACCAGATGACAAGATGAACTTCTCATTCGATAAATCTTGCATGCGTATTCGATCCTGGATTGCTAATGGATGCCCCTTGGGAAGAATAACAACAAAAGGCTCCATTAAGTAAATATCTGAAGCTAAGATAGGAGTCTCTACTGGATTACGAACAACAGCGAGATGAATACTGCGATCGTGTAAGGCTTGTAATTGACGATCAGTCTTCATTTGGTGCAGATTCAAGTCTACCATCGGATAATGCGTGCGAAATTGCCTAAGAATGGGGACTATATTATAGGTTGTAGAACCAAGAAATCCAATCACAAGTCTACCTTTAGCTCCTTGATGTGCCTTCTCAGCTGCAGCACGTGCTTGTTCCACATGTGCGAGCAGAAGACGTGTTTCTTCCAAATAAACTCTTCCAGCCTCCGTTAACTCAACACGATGTGTATCGCGATAAAACAAAGGGAAGCCAAGCTCTTCCTCGAGCTGTCGAATTTGTTGACTAAGAGGTGGCTGCGAAATATTCAGCCTTACAGCTGCTCGTCCAAAATGTAGTTCCTCAGCAACGGTTACAAAATACCTTAAATGCCGTAACTCCATAAAGATCCCCTTTCACAGCTGATCTAATTATGAATATCATAGCACTTATCAAAATATTCGGTCAATTATTACAGTATAGTAGGCTGTTTCTACCGGATACTAGTTCACTTAGTAACAGTTCACTTCATCATAAATCACTAGATAACGAAAAAGCTGTGGTGCAGGAAGGTTATTCCTGTATCACAGCTTTACAATTTTGGTCAATTGGTGCTTTAGATCACACCTATTACCAAATATATACTAAGGGGAATGTATCTCCTGTAGGAGCGATAGCGTTTGCCTTTGAAATTGTGAAATTACCTTACTTGAAGTTACCTATTCAGATATCACGATGTCAACAGCAAGCGGAAGGAGATACATCCACGCAGTTAAAACCAGCGAGAAGTCACCATTTTCTTACGAGTAAAGAATAACACACCATCCATACCGTTCGTTCCTAAATCGCCATAGAATGAATCTTTGTTGCCTGCAAAAGTGAATAGAGCCATTGGAGCTGGTACATTGACATTAATTCCGATCATTCCCGCATCAATGTTCTCACGGAAATACCGCATATGCTCCCCAGAGGATGTATAGATAATGGCACCATTAGCAAACTTGGATTGATTGGTTAACGCAATACCTTCAGCTAAATCTTTAATCCGGACAATACTCAGTACAGGTGCAAATATTTCTTCCTTCCATATTCGCATATCACTTGTAACATGATCGAAAATGGTGGCTCCTAGGAAATAGCCATCGGGATGCTTCTCTATAGCTATTCGACCATCTAATAGTAGCTTGGCTTGCTCTTGTTCTCCACTCTCCACAAGACCAAGCACTCTATTGCGATGGGATTCACGAATAAGTGGAGAAATGAAGGTGGCCGGATCAAGTCCATCACCAACGACTAATTTCTCAGATTCGCTTACCAAGAGCTCGATGAATTCATCTGCAACTTCCTCCACCACTGCAACAACGGAAGTTGCCATACAACGCTCGCCTGAGCTACCGAAGGCTGCTAATATAATCCCCTGTACCGTTTTCTCCAAATGACAATCAGGCATTACGATGGCATGGTTCTTAGCGCCTGCTAATGCTTGCACCCGCTTCCCATGAGCAGCTCCTGTCTTATATACATGTTCCGCAACTGGCTGAGAGCCAACAAATGATACAGCTTTAATCGCTGGATGCTCTAGAATTCCATTCACGACATCGTTAGCCCCATGAACGAGATTCAGCACCCCACTCGGCAGACCTGCTTCCATCATTAATTCTACTAAACGCTGAGCTAATAATGGTGTACGCTCAGAAGGCTTAAGAATGAATGTATTTCCACATGCAATCGCGACAGGGAATATCCACAGAGGAACCATCATTGGGAAATTGAAAGGTGTAATTCCAGCTACAACACCGAGTGGATAACGATAAGTAGTACCCTCTATTTCACTAGCAATTTCAGGTAATGCTTGCCCCATCATCATCATTGGTGTTGCTGTTGCCGCTTCTACGGATTCAATTCCACGTTGAACTTCTCCACGTGCATCTTTCAGATTCTTACCATGTTCTCTTACAATTGTTTCAGCCAATTCGTCTGCATGTTCGGTTAACAAGTGAATGAAGCGATACAGAACACGGGTACGATTAGGCACAGGTGTTTTGCTCCATGACTGGAAAGCAACATCCGCAGTTTGTACAGCTTGATCCAAGTCTTCACGAGAAGATAGAGGTACCTCAGCAATGATTTCACCTGTTGCAGGGTTATAAACGGGTTCATACTTATCTGAGCTAGCAGGAATCCAATGCCCATTCACGAAATTTTGGAGTTTCTGAATCGTTCCAATTGTCATGTACATTCCCCTTTCATAATGAAACCAGTTATACCTTACCTTGACCAGCTAACAGTTTCTAATGGAGCGCCATCCAATTGATGCGCTTCTGCTACAGCCTGATGAGTGACATAACCACCCATCGTGTTAATTCCTTTTTTCAGCACATGGCTTATGCTATCCAGTTGATCTTTACCTTTCTGTGCAAGCTGTATGGCATAAGGAAGTGTCGCATTCGTTAATGCCCATGTAGAAGTATGTGGCACTGCTCCAGGCATATTGGCAACTGCATAATGCAATACGCCATGTTTCTCGAATACAGGGTTATCGTGAGTTGTTATTCGATCAATTGTTTCGACAATCCCGCCTTGATCTACCGCTACATCAATGACTACTCCGCCTCTTGTCATCGATCGAATCATAGCTTCATCGATTAGCTTCGGTGCCTTAGCACCAGGAATGAGCACCGCACCGATAACGAGATCCGACTCAGCTACTGCCTCTGCTACATGATAGGGATTCGATACGAGTGTTTGCACGCTTTTGCCGAATTGATCCTCTAATGCACGAAGTCTTGCTAAATCTGTATCTAAAATCGTCACGTCAGCCCCTAAACCGCTTGCAATTTTGGCTGCACTTGTACCGACAATTCCTCCTCCAATAATCGCTACCTTCCCTCGGCGCACACCAGGTACTCCGCCAAGTAAGATTCCTTTGCCACCCTTAGTTTTCTCTAGAAATTGAGCACCAATTTGAGATGCCATCCGTCCTGCAATCTCACTCATAGGTGTTAATAAAGGCAATTGACCATTATCCAGTTGTACGGTTTCGTAGGCAATGCCTGTTACCTTGTGCTTGACTAGAGCCTCAGTTAATTCCAAATCAGCAGCTAAATGTAAATAAGTAAATAAGATTAATCCCTCATAGAAGAACTTGTATTCTTGAGGTAAGGGCTCCTTCACCTTCATTACCATCTCTCGGCACCAAGCTTCTTGAGGTGTAAGAACAATCTGCGCGCCTGCATCCTTATAGTCCTTATCTGTAAAGCCTGATCCCTCACCAGCTGTTGTTTCGATAAATACAGGGTGACCTCTGCGTATCATCTCTTGCACACCTGCAGGTGTTATGGCAACCCTATACTCGTTAGCTTTAATCTCTTTAGGTACCCCTATTTCCATTTACACTCACCTGATCCTCTCCGCTTGACGATGAAGCGCTATTATTTGCAACCGATTACAATAGAGAGCAAGTATATAAGCCTGTCCGCATGGGCAAACAGCTCGCTTGCGATTAACTTAATGGTAGCTTGTGACCCTATAATACCTTAGCTAAACGACGTATTCATTAGACATAATCGCTAAAATTATCCGTTATATGCTAAACATAGTGTATAATGGTTATTGTATCACGCTACGAATCGATCTACAGTTATGTTCATTTATAAGATGAAAAGATAATCAATAAAGGACTGAACCTTATGGCGCGAACACTCCTTCAATTAACGATTAAAGACATCCTCAAACGACCACTCTTTCGTGATGCCGAAGTCTTAGCAAGTGAAACTGCTCTCAAACGAGTCGTACGCTGGGTTCATATCATGGAAGTAACACAAGTTGGCCATCTACTTAATGGTAAAGAATTAATTCTATCAACAGGTATTGGCTGGAATAAAGATGAGACACTCAGCATTACCTTTCTCGAGCAGCTTATAGATTGTGGGGCTTCAGGACTGTGCATCGAGTTAACCTATATGAAGCAACCATTAGAACAGATGAAGGAACTTGCACTTCGAGAGAATTTTCCACTCATTTTATTTCATAAAGAAGTCCGTTATATCGATATCACTCAGGATTTACATACCATATTCATCAATCGCCACCATCAGATGGTATCTGATTTAGAAAGTCTCTCCTCTAGGTTCAATCAGCTCCTATTATCCGGTAATGGATTAACCTCCTTACTCGAACTACTTCAAGAGGCAACACACACGCAAGTCGCCTTATTTCCACTGGAAACAGAAGCGCAATTCATTCCTTCTCTAAATAAAAGTAAAGCAGAAGCTTTATACAACAACTGGATGGCGAATAAACTCTCATCCACTTCCGAAGTCAAGAGAAGAATGGCTCACAGACCAATTCTTGCGCTCGATCATCTATTTGCCGACTTAATTATTTATTCTGACAAAGAACTTACTGAGTTCGATGTGTTAGCACTCGATCGCTGCTCGACAGCTGTAGCACAAGAAATCATGCGAACTAGTTATATGGAAGAAAAACGACGTTTTAAAGAAGACTTATGGATTATTGATTGGCTGAGTGGACAGCATACATCCAAAGAAGTCCGTGATTACATACACTCAATCAAAAGCTCCCTCAAGCTGAATAAAGGGATAGTTTGCCTATTCGAACCAGAGCAAATTCACTTTGAAACTCAGGAGTTCGAATCCGCCTATATTCAGAAAACGATGATTGCTCGCTCTCTATTTGAGAAGCAAGGTTATTATCTGCTGTCTACGCTATTCAACAAACAAATCGTCTATATTCTGCTCGATCAAATGAACCGCGCTTCAACGATGGATACCATTATGAGCACCATGCAACGTTTACAGAAAAGTGAAGAGCATCAGAAACTGCGCCTATTCTCTCATCGCATTGGTGTTGGTAGAGAGGTCTCTGATATCGCTCAAATTCAGAAGAGCTACGAATCGGCTCAGGAAACCATTCTGATTCAGAAGGATATCGGTCCACTCAAAAAACCATTTTACAGCGAGCTGCATATTTACCGAATCATATCTAGTCTTAAAAAAACAGGCCAACTCCCTTCTTTTATCGAAGAATACATTGGCCCCGTCGTTCAGTATGATCTTGAGAAAAATAGCCAGCTCATCCGCACACTTAAAGTGTATTTGCTCATGTCCTGCTCCAAGCAGGAAACAGCCAAGGAACTATTCATTGTCAGACAGACGCTCTATCACCGTTTGGATAAAATCGCTTCGCTGCTTGGGGAAGATTTCATTCTTCCCGAGAAGAGGCTCGCCATTGAGTTAGCTCTTCATGCCTATGAATACTTGCATGGTCCCTTGACCTAAACTCCAAGCACTCTATTCAAGTACTCTATCCAAGGACTCTATTCAATAACAGATTACCAAGATGAATCCTTGCATCAGCCGTTAGAATATGCAAGATAACTTGATCAGTTGAAGAATCAGGAGGCGTAAGCTCTAGCCATGCCCCGCTTAAGTCTTCCTTCACATTACTTATGACATAACCTTGCTGCATATAATGGTCGATTTTAAGCATCTCTTCAAGCACTTCCTGATAGAAAGACATCGGATATATACCTCCCTCATAAGGCGACTTCATATCTGACTAATGGGATATGAAGTCGCTATAACTTAAGAACGAATAGTTTCCTTCACAACATTCCCAAGGCCCGTTGCTTGATATTTGTGACGTTTGATATAACGCCCAGATCCGATTGTGCCAACAAATTGCTTGTTCCGAATAATAAATTCCCCACGAGAGAGAACAGATTGTGGCTCTCCTGTCACCTTAATTCCTTCAAAAGCATTGTAATCAACCTTCATATGATGTGTTTCAGCTGAGATCACCCGCTCCACGGCCGGATCAAATATAACGACATCCGCATCACTGCCTACTGCGATTGTTCCTTTTTGTGGGAACAGACCAAATAACTTCGCACTGCGTGTTGAGATGATATCAACGAATTGGTTAATTGAAATCCTGTTCTTGACCACACCTTCTGAATACAAGAGACTGAATCGATCTTCGATCACAGGTCCCCCGTTCGGAATTTTACTAAAATCACCGTACCCAAGATCCTTCTGTCCTTTAAAATTAAACGAACACTGGTCTGAACCAATCGTCTGTAGCTGCCCATTCTTTAGTGCATTCCACAATACCTCTTGATTCCAAGCTTCACGAAGAGGTGGTGACCATACGTATTTAGCTCCCTCGAAATCAGGAAGTTCTAAGTAAGATTGATCTAGCACTAGATATTGAGGACAAGTTTCTCCCCAAATCTCAAGCCCTTGATTACGTGCTTCAGCAATTTGCTTCACTGCATCTGCACAAGTGACATGGACAACATATAACCGAGAATCTGCTAATGCAGTTAACCGAACGGCTCTACCAGTTGCCTCTCCTTCAAGCTCAGGTGGGCGAGTCAGCGCATGATAGATTGGATCTGTATGACCTTGGTTAAGTGCTTCCTTCACCAAGTAATCAATTACATCCCCATTCTCTGCATGTACCATGACGAGTGCACCAAGCTCCTTGGCTGAGAGCAATGTACGATACAATGTTCCATCATCGGCTTGAAGTACATTCTTATAGGCCATAAACACCTTAAAAGAAGTCACACCTTCGTTATCAATCACTGCCGGAAGCTCTGCAAGAACCTCATCATTTATTTCAGAGATCATAAGATGGAACCCATAATCAATAACTGCTTTGCCTTCCGCCTTCTCATGCCAAGTGTTAAGCGCGCTCTGCAAGGTTTCTCCTTTATTCGTCAGGCAAAAATCAACAATTGTTGTCGTTCCTCCGTAGGCTGCGGCAATTGTTCCACTCTCGAAATCATCACATGTTACCGTACCACCAAATGGCATATCCAGATGTGTATGTGGATCAACACCACCAGGGAATACATAACATCCTGAAGCATCTACCACTTCAGCACCTTCGGCCTCAAGCTGCAAACCAATGGATTCAATGATCCCATCACGTATTAATAGATCTGCCTGGTACGTATCCGTTGCTGTTACCACTATTCCTCCGCGAATCAGCTTAGCTGTCATGAAATCGCCTCCTTATTAATAGAGATAGAACTCATCCCAACTGCGGATAATGCCTGCTGCCTCTGATTCCAAGACATTGGAGCGAGCGTTTGAGGAAGCTCAACCATGTCTATAACGCCATCGACTGGGCAGACGATTGAACATAGATTACATCCAACACAATCCTCTTCTCTCACCTGCAAATAAGCCTTTCCATCTGCGTCTGTATGCCGTTCAATACATTGATGTGATGTATCCTCGCAAGCAATATGGCACTTATTACAATTAATACATGTTTCAGTATTAATCCGAGCTACTACTTTATAATTCAGATCCAGATCCCCCCAGTTACTATAACGCTCTACCGATTTGCCAATGAGTTCTGTGACACTCGCAATCCCTTTGGCATCCAAGTAATCGTTTAGGCCTGAGATCAATTCATCGACAATACGAAAGCCGTGATGCATAGCTGCTGTACAGATTTGAACGCCCGTCGCACCCATTAACATAAATTCAACCGTATCTTTCCAATTCGAAATACCACCAATTCCCGAAATCGGTATGCCAACAAGCGGATCTCTTGCACATTCAGACAACATGTTAAGTGCAATCGGTTTAACGGCAGGACCGCAATAACCACCGTGAGCTCCTTTACCACCTACATGCGGAATGGTATTCCATGTGTCAATATCGACTCCAGCAAGTGAATTGATCGTATTAATAAGCGATATTGCATCCGCTCCACCTCTAACGGCTGCTCTTGCTGTAGCTGTAATATCCGTAATGTTCGGTGTTAATTTAACAATTACAGGTGTTGTCGCTGCTTCTTTAGCCCACATTGTCTGACACTCTACCAAATCTGGTTGTTGCCCAGAAGCAGCACCCATTCCTCGCTCTGCCATACCATGTGGACATCCAAAATTAAGCTCCAGACCATCTACGCCAACTGCTTCTACTCGCTTAACAATTTCATGCCACTTCTCCCGCTTCGGTTCTACCATTAACGAAATAACTAGTGCATGATTCGGGAATCGTTTCTTCGTTTCATATATTTCTTTCAGATTGACCTCAAGTGGTCGATCCGTAATAAGCTCAATATTGTTAAATCCCGCAACTCGCTGTCCATTAAAATGAACTGCTGCAAACCGTGAAGAGGTATTAATGATCGGATCGCCCAGTGTCTTCCATACAGCACCACCCCATCCAGCTTCGAAGGCGCGTTGTACTTGATAGCCCGTATTAGTCGGCGGTGCGGAAGCAAGCCAGAACGGATTGGGCGCAGAAATACCAGCTAAATTAATACTTAAATCAGCCATACAGGTTCCCCCTTGTTCATAAATGTTCGTAAGAACTAATCAAGAATATTAGGCTGTTTCGCTTTGTTGCTGGACTAGCTGTTGATAGATGGCATACGCAGCTAACTTGCCTTGCTGGGCAGCCGATACAACCATTGCTTCTCCTTGACCATCACCGAAAATAACATCACCGGCAGCATAAATGCGAGAATTCGAGGTTTGTAAAGTTTCCGTGTTTACCTTGACTACACCATGTCTATGCTCAATCTGTAGAGATTCAATTAAAGGTAAATGACGGGTCTGCCCAATCGCTTTAACAACTGCATCGACTTCCATCATAAATTCTGAGCCTTCGATGGCAACTGGTTTTGGACGTCCCCCATCCTTCGCTTCCTCAAGTCTCATTCGAATACATTCAAGACCGATTACCCTGCCCTCCGAATTGCCAATAATTCGTTTGGGTGCTGTCAGCCAGCGGAATTCCACTCCATCTTGTTTAGCAAATTCATATTCAAAATCATAAGCTGTCATTTCTTCTCTAGTTCGGCGGTATAGCATTTTCACTTGCGCAGCACCAAGTCTGATGGAGCAGGTTGCAGCATCCACCGCTGTATTGCCAGCACCAATGACTGCGACTCTTGCTCCAGCAAGATGTGCAGGTGTTCCGTCCTTCGTCGATTCAACCAGCTCTATTGCATCATATACATCCTGTAACTCTTCGCCTTCGATGCCTAACATAGGAACACGTGACATGCCTACTGCGATCACAACAGCATCATAATCCTGCATAAGCTCTTGAACAGAAATATCTTCACCAATCTTCACACCTGTTTGAATATCCACTCCAAGCCCACGCACCTGTTCGACTTCCCATAAGGAGATCTCCTGTGGAAGCCGGAATGAAACAATACCAAACGTGTTTAACCCACCTGCAAGTGGTTTCGCCTCATATATGGTAACGGCAAATCCGAACCGTGCAAGTTCACGCGCTGCTGACAGACCCGCAGGACCACCGCCAATAACAGCCACTCTCCTGCCATTACTAACACCTGCTTTAAATAGTTGCTGTTCATTATGAATGGCCCAGTCTGTTGCATATCGCTGTAAATCCCCTATCATGATTGGCTTCGAGGAATGATTCAACACGCAGGCGCCTTCACATAATTCAACGGTTGGACATACACGAGAGCAGCTTGCTCCTACTGGATTCGCGTCCATAATCGTTCTTGCTGCACCCCTAACATTATCAATAGCAATACTCTTAATAAATGATGGGATGTTAATACCTGTTGGGCATGCGGTAATACATGGGGCATCATAACAATACAAACAGCGATTCGATTCTTCCTGTGCTTCCTTAGGTCGCATTCCAAGCTTGATTTCCGAAAAATTACGCTTCATCTCTTCAATGGGAATAAAAGTGCTACTCATCTTAGGCATCACCTTTCTACTTAGAGTTGTCGCAAATCTTCTTCTATAAACTCATGATTTGATCATATGTTTCTGGTCTGCGGTCTCGATAGAACTGCCATACATTACGAACCTCACGAATGACATCCTTGTCCATCTCACCAATAATGACCTCATCCTGATCACGGCTCCCAATCGCTACAAACGATCCACGTGGGTCAACCAAGTAGGATTGACCGTAGAATTCACCCATATTCCAAGGAGCCTCAATTCCTACACGATTAATGGCTGCAACATAGTATCCATTAGCCACTGCGTGCGCAGGCTGCTCCAGCTTCCATAAATATTCTGACGTTCCAGCTACAGTAGCTGAAGGATTGAATACGATCTCCGCTCCATTAAGCCCTAATAATCTAGCACCCTCTGGAAAATGCCTGTCATAGCAAATATAGACACCAACTTTGGCAAATGCTGTATCAAATACGGGATATCCGAAATTCCCCGGTTTGAAATAATACTTCTCCCAGAAGCCAGTTCCTCCACTGCCAGCTGCTACCTGCGGGATATGATGCTTGCGATATTTACCAAGATAACGTCCATCAGCATCAATAACAGCAGCGGTGTTATAATACGAAGCGATTCCTTCTTTTTCATAAATGGGAAGTATAATAACAACACCTAGCTCTTGTGCAAGATCTTGAAACAGCTTGGTCGTTGGTCCATTCGGAATTTCCTCTGCTGCTTCATACCACTTGGTTTTCTGTTCAGAACAAAAATAGGGGCCATAGAATATTTCCTGTAAGCAGATAATTTGTGCTCCTTTACCCGCTGCTTCACGTACCATGCGAATATGTTTATCGATTGCTGCACGTTTGTGGACATCTACAGACTCATCACCATGCACATCATTGGAGGCTTGAATTAAACCAATTATCACCTTACTCATAGACTCACTCCTTTATCATTTAAAATAAATAAGAGTAAAACCTATCCATTGTGTATGATTGCAATTTGTTTATCAGTTCGTGATTTGCTTAACAGTTCGATACAGAAGCTCAGTACCTAATGAAATATCTTCGGGAGAGGAGTATTCTAGGGGATTGTGACTAATACCAGCCTTACTTCTAACAAAAATCATTCCGTAGTCACATGCATAAGACATGACTAACGAATCATGAAAAGGCCCACTCATAAGCTCTGGCGCAGATACACCGAGATTTGTTGCTTGCTCTCTCATGGTGTCTTTGATCCAATCTGCACAATAACGAGGTTCGCTGTTCGTATCTTCACGCACGGTATACGTAAGACCATGTTCTGTGGCAACATCTGATAGAATGGTCATGAACCTCTCCTCCAGACGACGACGACGGTCTAAATCAATATCGCGTAAATCAACTGTAAACGTTACTCGTTCTGGGATAATATTGCGTGAATCAGGAAACACCGATAGTGAACCCACCGTTCCCACAGTTGGTGCTCCAGGCTCACTTCTAGCCAGCTCATTAAGTGCAACAATGATCTTGGCAGCTCCGAGCAGGGCATCCTGGCGCATATGCATCGGAACAGAACCCGTATGTCCAGCAACACCTAACATTTCTACTGTCAACCACAGGGGTCCAGAAATTCCGGTAACAATACCAATTGGACAATCTTGGGCTTCAAGCACAGGACCTTGTTCAATATGTAGTTCAAGAAAAGTCCCCACACTGCCTTCAGGATAGGTTGAATGTTCGAATCTCTCTGGATCACAACCAAATTCGAGTAATGCTTGTTTGCGAGATGTTCCATTCTTATCAACCCGCTCTAGTTCGCCTTCCTCAAGCTTGCCCATAATACCTCTTGAACCGAACAGCCCTTTGTTAAATCTGCACCCTTCCTCATCGCAGAAAGCAACGACTTCAATCGGCATAGCTGGCGTAAATTTCTGTTCCAATAGCGTTTGAACGACTTCTATTGCACCAAGTACACCGATCGCTCCATCGAACCTACCGCCATAAGGCTGAGAATCAATGTGCGAACCAAGCATCAAAATAGGAGCTTGCGGGTCTATACCTTCGATCCTGCCAATCAAATTACCAAAATCGTCTACTCTTGCATGCATCCCAATAGCTTCCATCCATGATTTCACTAGCTGGACACCCTCATAATCTTCTTTGGAGAGTGCAAGACGGCATACGCCCGTTTCTCCGATACGTCCGATCTGTGAGAGTGCTGCGATCCTGTCTTGTAAGCGGTTACTATTAATGGTTAAAGCTTGAATCGATGACATCTTGAGCAACTCCTTTCCTAACAGTCTCCTATGAACCTTAGAGGAAATTCGTAAGTGTTTAAATAAAATTTGCCTAATTGTGATCTATTATATATCTAAAATATACCAATTCCATTATACACAACGTTTTATTAGAATAGGAAGTATTTTTACATAACGTAAAATAAAGGTAATTATAGAAAATGTTATATAAAAATACCGATAACCCCTATAGGTTACCGGTATGAACACTTGAATTACAGCTGAGCAAATGCTTCTTGAAGCACCTCCGCAATAAAATCTAACTCCTCTTCGGTCGTAACAAACGGCGGGGCAAGTGTTATTATATTCGCATATCCAGGTACTGTATCCCCATTCTTGCCAATAATCAGTCCCTGCTTTTTGCAGCTTTGAATAATTTGGAGTACTTTATCTGGCGATGCAGGTATTTTGCTCTCCTTGTCCTCCACCATCTCGATCCCACACATGAAACCAAAATAACGAATATCTCCGACATTCGGATGATCAGCGAGTACAGAAATTCGTTTGCGTAATTCTTCTCCTAGGTCTGCTGAGCGCTGAACCAAATTCTCTCGCTCTAGAATATTCATATTCTCAAGTCCTACTGCGCAGGACACCTGGTTTCCACCAAATGTATTCACATGCCTAAAATGAGAAGTCGCTTCTTTCTCCCTAAAGCTTTCGTAGATATCCGCTCGAACAGCTGTCGCAGATAGTGGTGAGTATGCGCTCGTTAAACCTTTGGCCATCGTAACGAAGTCTGGCTTCACATCATAATTCTGATGCCCAAATCGTTTGCCAGATCGACCAAGCCCACATATCACTTCATCGACAATCAGCATCACGCCATACTTATCGCATATAGCACGCACTTCTGAGAGATATTCCTCTGGCGGTACAATCACTCCCCCACCAGTAATGGTTGGTTCAAGAATGACTCCCGCAACCGTCTCTGCTCCTTCAGCATTAATAACATCCTCATACACCTTGGCACATTCTAGCTTACAGCTTCCATAAGTTTGACCGAACGGACAACGATAGCAATAAGGTGGAGGTACATGCACAAAGCCAGTTCCAAGCGGCTCGTATTTCACCTTCCTACTTCCTTGCCCGGTGGCCCCAAGAGCCCCCATGGAGTTACCATGATAAGCACGATATCTGGAAATAAATTTATAGCGAGTTGACTCACCCTTCTGGTGAAAATACTGTCTGATGATTTTAAAAGCGACTTCATTTGCATCTGAACCTGAGTTTGAGAAGAAAATACGGTAATCGCCATCCAGCCATTCACTGATTTTCTCGGCAAGTCTAATGCCAGGTTCGTGAGATTGTGACATAGGCGAATAAGCGAGTGTCTTCATCTGCTCGTATGCTCTCTCAGCAATTTCTGTTCGTCCATGTCCGACATTAACACACCATAGTCCGGACATCCCGTCCAAATACCGATTACCGTCCGCATCCGTAATCCAACTACCCTCACCTGACACGAATATCATAGGGTTATCATTATGTGGCGACATGTGATGCCATACATATTTGCGATCCTTCTCCAATAATTGTTCCTTAAGTGCTTTGTTCTCCACTGTGTTCAAAGTTCATTACCCCCTCCACATCAGTTCAGAGCCTAATTCTACTTGTATTAAAATCCATTATATGAATGTGCTTTCCCCATTGCATTATACAAATTGTTTTATAATGCTCAAGTGATTAGTTACACTATGTTAAACGCTTTCATCTGCATCCAATCAGGATTCTATCACCTAATATACTTTTAGAATAAAATGAAAATAATTCCATCTTGTCAAATTAATGGGTAGTAGAGTAAACTCATTTCAGAGAGCGTTCACTCCATGCGTAAGCATCTACTATGTAGAGGAGGAATCATATGCAATTACAGGTTGAAGAGAATGGTATT
The DNA here is from genome assembly GCF_056400365.1 of Paenibacillus sp. P5_B5. Lineage (NCBI taxonomy): Bacteria > Bacillati > Bacillota > Bacilli > Caryophanales > Paenibacillaceae > Paenibacillus > Paenibacillus sp. P5_B5. The sequence continues at coordinate 112,729 of NZ_JBFULK010000005.1, read as the reverse complement.
GTTACTCTGACACCGGAAGGTGAGAATCTCATCAAAGACAGCTCCATGTACAACGAGGGATTGCGTCCAACTAGAAAGAACGAGCATCAATGGACTGCGTATAATTTTGCAAGCTTATGGATCGGTATGTGTATATGTCTTCCTGCTTATTCACTTGCAGCAGGATTGATCTCACTTGGCATGAACTGGTGGCAAGCGGTTGGAACGATTACGTTAGGAAATCTGATTGTATTAGTTCCAATTCTACTGAATTCACATGCTGGAACGAAGTATGGGATTCCCTACCCTGTATTTGCACGTCTCTGGTTTGGTTCAAGGGGTGCGCATATACCCGCTTTAGCACGTGGTGTCATTGCAGCTGGTTGGTTTGGAATTAACTGCTGGTTCGCAGGCGCTGCACTTGATACACTTCTTGTAGCTATGAGCGGCTGGGCTAATGTATCTGGGCACCTCGGAATATCCTTCGTATTCATGTGGGCGCTTAACGTCGTAATCGCTTACAGAGGTCCGGAAGCCGTTCGTCGAATGGAGAACTGGGCTGCTCCAACTCTAATCATTATGAGTCTTGCATTATTAGCATGGGCATTTACTTCAGCTGGCGGATGGGGTCCAATGTTATCTGCTCCCTCTACTCTCACCAATTCAGGAGAATTCTTCAAGGTCTTCTTTCCTTCTTTAACGGGTGCAATTGCCTTCTGGGCAACGCTCGCACTCAATATTCCCGATTTTTGTCGCTATGCGAAAAGTCAAAAATCTCAGATTATCGGTCAATCTACAGCCTTACCTACCACAATGGGCTTATTTGCCTTCATCGGAGTTGCTGTTGCTTCCGCAACTGTTGTCGTATTCGGTGAAGCCATCTGGGATCCAGCGGCTCTATTAGCTAAATTCTCACCATTCGTCATTTTCCTCGGTACACTCGGAATTATTCTAGCAACAGTAACAACTAACGTAGCAGCTAATGTCATTGCACCTGCTCGCGCAGTTGAGAATCTCTGGCCAAGGAAGTTTACGTATGGTATCGGCGTTATTATTACTGGTTTATTCTCACTTATATTGCAGCCATGGGCTATTCTTGAGAATTTCGGCAACTATATCTTTGGTTGGCTCGGAACTTATGGTGCTCTACTAGGTCCGATCGAAGGTATTGCAATTGCAGACTACTGGCTCGTTCGTAAACGCCAAATTCAACTAACTGAACTCTACCAGGTTAACGGAAGATATAGCTATAGCGGCGGATTTAACCAGAAAGCCATCTGGGCGCTGCTCTTTGGAATAGCCGTAACCGTCGTGTGCAAATATATTCCTGGATTAACCTTCGTCTGGGATAATGCTTGGATTATTGGACTATTAGTATCCATGCTTCTGTACACGTGGTTTATGAGTAAAGATCAGTCCTTGCTTAAAGCATCTGAATATAAATCCTTTACTAAACAAATTAGCGGTTAATCAACGTAACATCTGATTGCCAAATAAGCAGGCTTGAGTTTAAACTCAAGCCTGCTCTTTATTTAACTATCATGTGAGCCAACTGCCTGTCTGGAAATATTATAAAGGTGAATATGTTATAGTAATAACGAACAAGAAGAAATGTATGGGGGGGGAATCTAGTTGCAACATACCATGTGGCAGATTAATGAAATTACGGTTGGTAATGATTGTAGTGCACTTAAAGCTGTACTCATAAGTGTGGACAAAGGCGTTAATATTTATATTGGTGGAGGCGAAGAACCACATATTGGCACCGTAGTCATTTGCGAACCACGACTAAGTCTCAAAAATGATGGTACATACAGCTGTACAACATCCGTTCATAATTTTCTAGGACATAAAGATGATGCAATTGCGATTCCAATTGCTGAAACCTTATGTAAACAAATACAGAAACCAGTCGTGATTACAGCTGGGGTACATCTAGACAATGCGAATAAAGACGAAATCGCCGAGTTTTTATCAAATATTCCTCAGCTTACTCAAAAGCTTCTCAAACTACTCACAATAAAAGAACCTCCCACTGTCAATTGAATGAACAGTAGGAGGCTTTAAGCTTGTTAACTCTAATATTATTATCTATTTCTCTTATAATTTAGTTTAACTTTTCCGTTGATTTCACTTCTGCTTCTTTGGGCTCTACTGTCTTCACGTCAAGTGTCTTAACATCAATAATATCGAGAATAAATACAAAGATCGGTATACCGACAATTAATCCCCATATGCCAAAAATATGCTCTGAGAAAATCAATATGATGAACGTGTAAAAGATTGGCAGGTGAGTTTTGGATGACATCAGCTTAGGATTCAATACATACGCCTCAAAAGCATGTAAGATTGCCACGAAAACCAGGATGATAACAACATACTCTACTCCGCCAATACTGAAGCCAATAAAGCTTAGTGGGAATAATGAGATGAACACACCAGCGACTGGAATTAGACCTAATATGAACACGATCAGGGCAAGACCTAATAAATGCGGGAAGCCTAGAGCCCATAGTGTCAAAGATGTTAAAATCGTATTCGTCAAAGAAATTAATAACTGCGCCTCAATAACTTTACCAAAGGTTTGTGCAAACTTATGACCGAAATAATCGATTTCAACGAACAACCAGCTAAGCCTGCTTGTTAAGAACTTGCGGCTAAACTTTGCAATATTCGATTTCTCCATTAAGAAGAACAGACTTAAGATTAGGGCAATAAGAACATTTACACCAAGGTTTGACACCCTCATAATAAGATCCATACCTGGCTGGATGTAGCTTTTGATGTCGAAATTACCTAGAAACTCCTTGAAATATCTTCCTATATCACTATCGTGAGGCTGATTATAAGCTTTCATGATAAGTTCATATAGCTGCATAATTTCTTTGCCGATTAATGGGAATAATTTATAAATACCGAGAACGATAATCGTAATCAGGAGTACATACAGAATTGGAAGAATAACTTTGGGATGTATGGAGAAAAATCGATCGGTGACTTTCAGAACTGTCTTGTGCAAGCTACCCATTAGAAAAGTAAACAGAAGCGTTAATAGAATAACGTTTGCCATGCTTCTAACACTGTAAAATAGAATACAGATTAGAACCAGAATAGCAAAACGCCTAAAACCCTGACTCTGTAATATTTGTCTGAAATTCATCCATTTGCACCTCGTCAATCATTGAATTGCCTAGTAAATAGCTATTTATTACGCTAGTCATGTGGCTAGATTATTATTGTATCAAAAATCTTACTCATTAACTACAATCACAACTATAAAATAAGATAGAATAACAAAGAAAGCCTTGTAAACAAGGCTCCTTTCATTAACCAATACTATCGTATTTTAGAGCATCTGAATCATCCTACTTAATTTTGAACTTCGCGATCTGAGCGCTTACTTCTTGTGTTGTTTCATCTAACAAGCGAGACTGATTCGTAATTTCATCCATTGTGGCAAGCTGTTCCTCTGTAACTGCAGCAACATTCTGTGCACTTGCTGAGGATGTTTCTGATAAGTTCGCAAGTTCATCCATTGTGGCATTAACTTCCTCAATACTAGCTGATAATTGTTCTGTAGAGGCAGAAGTCTCTTGTACCTGTGTATTAATATCCGCCATAGCACTCGAAATCGCATGGAATGTGCTACTAACGTCGGCCATTATATTTGATCCTTGTATAACCTCTTGCTCACTCTTATAGATTACATCAGCTGTTTGTTCCACATTGCTTTGTACGGATTTAATAATTCTTGTTATATCCTCAGCAGAGCTACCAGACCGCTCGGCAAGTTTCCTTATTTCCATCGCAACTACATTAAATCCGAGGCCATGTTCTCCTGCTCTAGCTGCTTCAATCGAAGCATTCAAGGAAAGCAGATTCGTTTGATTAGCAATCTCACTTATTGCTGTTACAATTTGAGCAATTTCCTGTGATTGTGCTAGTAATCGCTGTAACTGCTCATTCGAATCATGAACCCTGTCTTTAATTACTGACATCTGATTGGTCGCCTCATCAATAACCTGATTTCCCATTTCGGCTTGAGCAGAAACGGATGATACCGTGTCAGCCACATCGTTGGAGGATTCTGCTATTCGCCCCACACCAATTGCGATTTCTTCAATAGCACGTTTGGTCTCTTCTATACTTTGCAGCTGGTTTTCAGCTTTGGTTGCAAGTTCTTGCGTGCTCTCTGTAACTTCCCCTGCAGAAGTAGCCGTCTGCTCAGCACCTTCACGTAAACTTACAGCTGATTCTTCAATTCTTGCTGTAGTTACTTTAATGCCAGATATGAGTGTGCCAATCTGCTGGATCATTTCATTAAAATTACGCTTTAACATGCCGAATTCGTCGATCCGAGTCTCCTTCATCTGAATCGTCATGTCACCCTGTGCCGCTAACTTAGTCATAGCTGTTATTTCATGAAGTGGTCTTAATTGCCTACGTAAAATGATTAAGGAGACAATGAGCATCACAAGACCGATACCAATTCCGGTTAATATTGTAAATAGCAGAGCTCCATTCAATTCATCGTTTACAATTTCGTAATCGATTTCAGTACCTAGAATAGCTACAACATCACCTTGATCATTTTTTAATGTTACGTATGAAGATACAATTTTACCAGTAACCCCATTTTCATAAGCATCCGATATAGCTAGATCTGAAGTTCGGAGCTTTTCCATACCTTTTTGGAGTATTTCTGGTAATTCGTAATCTGTGAAATGCTCCAGTCCAGATTTTCGTAAGGAATCACTTACAGCTAGAATTTTTAGCGAGATTTTATCTCCGGCAGAGACAGGATTAGCATCAAAAAGAATAGCGTTCGTTACAAAACCACTCTTCGTTGCAGCCGATAAATACCTCTCGATGTCAACAAGGTCTTCTTCATTTGGAATACCTTTTTCTTTCGACAATGTAGCTAGTTTTTTAATCGTTGGCATCTCTAGACTAATTTGATTCTGTAAAGTGAGCGAAACATTCTCAACATTGTCGAAATAAAGCGCTTTTTCTCGTTGATAAGAAATAGTGATTAAAGCAATCGCTAGAATCATAAATGTCACAGATAACATCAAAATCAACTTACGAATTAAACTCCGTCTAAAATAATTAATCACAATCATACATATCCCCCGTAATGCACGTAGTGTCAAATACCCAAGGTAGTTGGTACGGCTCCTCATATTTTGTCAAACTTCCACTCTTAATTTATCGGCAGAATTTCGATTTTATTTAGACTATATATAATCAAAAAAATCATAAATACGCATCGTATTTATGAAATCACATTTTATTTACCACTATATTACTAAATTAGATTAATTATTAGAATTTTAAGAATTTTACATTAATTCAAGTCCGATGATCCACAGAATGATTCAAATATAAAAACTTCACCCTTCATTAGAGTAGTTTCCATGGTCAAATGATCCAACCAGAAAACTACTAAGGAGTGAAGTAACATTGTATTGATCCAAAAATTAATAATTACAAGTCCAATATCATTCGTTAATTATTTTTCAATAACAATTTTATAAACGGTATCTACTTTATCGCCAAGTCGTTTCTTTAAAGGTACTTTAATATCTCTACCAAGTTCCTTAAAGAAGGTCTCAACATCACATTGTGCATTTTCAACTCTTAGCGTTATAACCCCATCGCTTATAATATTCTGATTATCCTCAGCTGGAACAAAGACATCAATCGCATAATGCTTGGATAAGGTTTTGATATATCGAGTGAAAATCTCAATCAATTCATCATTATTAAAGTTACCAATTGCGACTCGTCCTTTATTCGTAAAATTCAAGTTTACTCTCATTTTACATAACCCCTTTTCTGTAATTCATTATTTTGGTGTGTGAATGAGCTACTTGACCTTAGGCTGCTTTGGGTATTTAATCAATGAATTCCAATTCTAAGTATAATTGATTATGATGATGAACTTTAGCAATTTTCTCTTCATAATCAGTCATACAGCCCTGGAGCATAAATGATAAAACATTTTCTCCATGATTAACGTCAATGTTTAGACTTTCATATTGTGTCATTTCTAACTCAATTGTATCACAAGAATGTTCTGTCACCTCTTTGATATCTGAATATCTTGTGATTCTTAGTATTTTGGAGCATTCTTTATTCTCTTCACAGAACAAATACAATTTAGCTAGCATCTTAGACATCTATTCAAGTCCTCCTTGTTCAGTTGTGCTCCGATCAAGAACAGTATACATTGACACTAAAAAAAGCCCCTGTTACACAAGGACTTTTTATTTATCCCTTAATACCGTTTAGTTCATGTGAGTTATTTTAAGTTTGTTACCAAACATGCCAATAATATTCATATTAATGCATATGATTAATTAATAAGACACAAATTATATCATATCACACTCTCAGGTATATTTCCACCTAAATAAGAGGAGACAATAAAGAAACAGCACCTAAGAAATAGGACACTGTCTCTAGAATTGAAGAGGATATTCAATTTTCAATCAACATCAGCCACAACGAATGCTAAATATGCTGTCTTTGGTAAAGTAGCGGCAGCAGCTTACAGCTTCAGGCTTTATTCATGTTTATAAAGGAGCCATTTATTTGACTCTTAAAGCGTGTCCGCAACGAGCACAATATCTGGTACTCCTCGGCGATAAGGTACCGCAACTGCTGCAATGCAGCTCGCCACCCTTCGTATCATCCGGATCGAGGTGCCGAAGCTGCTCTTGCACATAGGGATTCATTGTCGATAGGGTTTGAAGCTCCTCTCTTCTACCGATACGAATCAGGATATATAACAAGATGATATCGATGCAACCGATCACAACCATCATCCCAATTTTTGCAAGGCCATTGTCAAAGCGATAATCCCATATTGCATGTAAACCAATGACGATGAGAAGCAGGAGAATTGCGCCTCCAACTTTGTACACGACTCGCGCGTTACCAAAGGCTTTCGACTTCGTTGACACCACACCGATCCAGATTGCTGCTACCGCGATCGCCGTCCATGCTCCATGGCCGAAAGGTGACAACAAGGCCCTGATCCAGAGAACGGATAACATGCCGACTGAAGATACCTCTTCCATATGCGACCAACCGTAGATCATGCTTTCTATCGCAGCAAATCCCATACCCGCTGCCGCTCCGAACACGACCGCATCCATCAGAAAATGCATTTGCTTCCTCCGAACGAGCACGATACATACGAGAAGTTTAACGCTTTCTTCAATCAATGATACTAATAACGGCAATCTAAACTGCGCGTAATCCAAGCTGCTGTCACCGATATCGAATAGCCATGCTCGCTCTAGGAACCACGCTACAGGAACCGCGAATATCGCGGAAGCCACAAAAATCATGCTTAACCGTGTCTGTCGAAAACCTAATAACTGGTGGTCTCGAATATATGAAACGAACGTAACCGGACCCACAAGTCCTCCTACAATCATAACTACGATGTTCAGCCAGCTGTTGTTCAGGAACAAAGCCAGCAGAGACAGTGCGATGAAGCCCCCGCCCAGCCAAAGAAGTACGTCAATCCAGCGTTCCCTGGCTTTCGGCAGAATGGAGCTGCGTTCCTCATAGACAGGCCCTAGATCTCCTCCAAACTCATATTTAACTTTGGAAACTAGGTGCGGAGTCCGGATGTGAAGAATCTCCATAAACTGCTTCTGGATCGGGACGTAATAACTTAGTACATACAGAAACTCGCTCTTCCCCATCACCAATAATTCACTATCCTCCGATGCCGTAATTGCAACCTCGGAAGGAGTATCGGTCAATAGCATCGCTTCCCCGAAGAAATCACCTTCGAGCAGAACCGTCCTTTTCCTTCTCCTCCCACAGGCTTCTAATTTACCCTTGCTAACCATGTAAAATTGATCGGCAAGCGCTCCCTCCGCTACGACGATTTCACCCTTCGCAACTTTTCGGACTGTGGTGACTTCCGCGAGACCGCGAAGCTCGGCGTCAGGTATGACCGACCATATCGTAGCGTTGCGAAGCTTCCGATGAATCATACGAATACGGACGGTTAGCAGCATGCTCTCATGAAACAGCGGGCTACTTTTGGCCAATAACTCGAATAACTGACGATCCAAACACAGCGCCGATACGTCGCCAATAGCTGTTACGCGAGCTGTCCTGCGTTCGTTGTGCAGTAGTCCGATTTCTCCGACTAACGCCCCTGGACCGAGCTCGGCCAGCAGCATCGACTTCCCGACCAAATTACGTGATGAAACCTGTACGTTACCCGTACGAATAAAATAACAATCCGTGCCGACTTCTCCTTCAACAAGGAGAGTTTGTCCGTCCATGAAATCGATGGATTGAATAGAACTGGCCGCAATTCGCAGCTCATCATCCGGTATACCGCGTAGCAGAGAATGCTCGTGCAAAAAAGAAAAAACATCTTCGGAGGACATCTATTCAACTTCCTTTATCTCATATTGCCGATAATGCTGCTTCTGGAATCCTGCATCTTCTTCACGAAGTTACTCATAACGTCGAACGCTTCATTTCGTTTATTGCTCAAACTCTGCAAACGAAGCATATCCATCTGTTGCGTATTCGATAAACTGTCGATTTGACCTTTTGTTTTCGATATCAACGCATCGAGTTCGCCTTTAGTTTTCGGGGGCTCTTCACTTATCCCAACTTTTTTCATTTCTTCTCTTATGGCTTCTTGCTGATTGCCATTTGTCTTATCTGTGGATTGGGCATTGCTCGGAAACTGTGCCGCTACCTCTCTCTGCTTGTTCAGATAAGCATTTAATTTGGCTATCTGATCGTTCCTAGCCTGTACTGCAGTAATTTGATTCTTCAGCTGCTGATCCATCTGCCCCGAGCGTTGCTGTTGAACCGCCATCAATGCCGTCTCAAGATCCATGCTGTTTACGTTAACCGACATCATTCCGTTCACATTTCCGGCACTTGCGATCGAATTCTGCGTCGCACCTCTGCCTAGCACATCATTGACCTTATGGTAGAACGAATTGTTGTACATAAGGGCCGAACCGACAAGTACACCTACAATAAATACACCACTAACAGATACTATCTTCTTCTTCATGCTCATTTTCCAACTTCCTCTCATTATTTTAATATTAAGACTTTTCTTACGGCTATCATATTATTTCTGTGGCTTCCATTCTGTAGTTTGAATTACATTTTGTAAAAAGAAAGAGAAAAATCTGCGAATTCGAGAAAGATTGAAATTCGAACCGTCTATGTGTCGACTTTTATACTAGCTGTACATCATTTGGTGAAGAATACAGAGTATTTTGTAAATTAAACGTGCCCGGCAACTTTTAAAGTAGCAGAAAAAGAAAAAAGCCCTTGCTCTGCAGGGACTCTCATCGTTATGCGGTCGGCGGGATTTGAACCCGCACACCCTATGGGCACTACCCCCTCAAGATAGCGTGTCTGCCGTTCCACCACGACCGCATGTTATACAATTATAATACTGGTGAGCCATGAAGGACTCGAACCTTCGACACCCTGATTAAAAGTCAGGTGCTCTACCAACTGAGCTAATGGCTCTCATGATGTGAGAAAAGTTAATGGTGACCCGTAGGGGACTCGAACCCCTGTTACCTCCGTGAAAGGGAGGTGTCTTAACCACTTGACCAACGGGCCGAGCAATCCTAAATTTTATTCAACCTTTTTGGAAGACAAGCGTTATTATACGGGATATTTGGAGAAAATACAAGACATAATTTTGTTTGTAATTATTGGTATTTCTTTAAAAATCACTGTATTAACAACAAAAAAAGCCGCCGCTTTGCGACTTTACTTATGCTAAGTTATGGCGGAGAGAGAGGGATTCGAACCCTCGCACCGCTTACGCAGTCTAACCCCTTAGCAGAGGGTCCCCTTATAGCCACTTGGGTATCTCTCCATGACAAGCTCCCCGAACAGGACTCGAACCTGTGACAACTCGATTAACAGTCGAGTGCTCTACCAACTGAGCTATCAGGGAATAACATTTACTAATTTATCATGAATGACCACTCGAGTCAAGTTCAATGAGCTTTAATTTCCCATGACATTTGCCACACAAATATTTCCTAACATCAACCTTACGTTTTCTCATATATTCCATGGAGCACTTGACGCAAACAAGTCGATATCGGTAAGGTAATCGGCGTCTCCCCATTGAATCAGGCAATGATTTACAATAGCGAGTGCCGCCAACCTTACTAAGAAGCTGCTTGAAATCAGCGTCTCGGTGATTGTATCCTTTTTTTAATAAATGAAGGTGGTAGTGGCATAACTCGTGCTTGATAATTTTCTCCGTTTCCTCTAAACCATGCAGCTCTAACTGTAGGGAGGAAATTTCGATATTATGGCTTTTGGTAAAATACCGTCCACCTGTTGAACGCAGACGGGAATTAAAGGTAGCACGATGGAGAAATGGTCTACCAAAAGAGTGATTCGATATTTGTTCGACCCATTGCTGCAGCTGATCATCGTTCATTGTAGTATCCCCCATCCCACTAATTCGTCCCTCTGTTAAACACATAATGAGCAACTTCTCACTTGAATTTGTACCTCTTTAACTACTATACTGTCAAGTAGTAGCTTAACGTAAAAGGATGTCTTGGTTTAATCAGAGAGGAGTATCTACAAATGTCGAAAATGAGATACGCAGTACTTAAATCACAGGATCAGTTGGAATTCGTACAAATGCCAGCAACCCATATGTATCAACTAACCGCTTTGAATCGCAGATTACATAAAGAAATCGAAAAGCTTACAGCTGACAGCATTCCAACACTTCCAGTTGTTATTGCCGAATGTGATGATTTAGAACTAACTACTAGCGGTTATGCGGTTATTCAAGGTTTGGATTATATGAATGAATTAGAGCGTTCATTCGCAGCTGTTAATGAGAAATCCTATCCACTTATTTCCCTGCTCACAGAAATTCGTGCGCTTCAAGCTCAATTAGAACAATGGTACGAAGAGGAATCCGAGTAGACTGGCACCGATTCCGCTTTTGCCTCATATACTTATGAGTAATCGGGTTATGACAGATTCGTTCTTATAACTCAGATTAACTTATCAAGTATAAACGGCTGGAGGGGATGGCTGTATGCCACATTCACCATCGATTCCGCATATGCCGCAGTGGCTGTGTAATCAGCTCATGCGAGCATTTTTATCAAAGAATCGCAAGCAAATTCGATTATTGAATGATTCTTGGTTTTTTTATCGAACAAGATTAATAGCGAATAAAAATCATGAAGAAACCAAAAGCAGATGAACCGCGATAATCGCGTGGTTCATCTGCTTTTTTAGTATGTGAAATGAATTCAGCTAACCTGAGGATCTTTCATCGTAAGTGACACTCGGCCCTTCTTTAGATCTACACTAAGAACCCATACTTTAACCGTATCACCAATGGATACAACATCCATTGGATGCTTAACGTAAGAATTGCTAAGCTGCGAGATATGAACTAGCCCATCGTTCTTGATACCAATGTCTACGAAAGCACCGAAATCAATTACGTTGCGGACCGTTCCATGCAGCTCCATTCCTGGCGTGAGATCCTCGATCTGTAGCACATCCGTGCGGAAGATCGGTGGGGATAGCTCCTCGCGCGGATCTCGTCCTGGACGCTTGAGCGCGTCTAGGATGTCTTTTAGCGTCGGCACGCCTACGCCAAGCTGATTAGCCAGCTCAGCTGGCTCTAGGTTTGTCAGCCGTTCGCGCAGCGGCTGGGATGCCAGCTCCTTGGGCGATGCGCCAAGCTCGCTCAGCAGGCGATCCACCACCTCGTAGGACTCGGGGTGGATTGGGGTGTTATCCAGCGGGTCTGTACCCTCGCTGATTCGCATGAAACCTACGCATTGCTCGTAGGTTTTGGCACCTAAGCGCGGCACCTTCTGCAGCTGGCCGCGTTTCTTGAACTTACCGTTCTCCTCACGGTAAGCAACGATATTACGGGCAATCGTCGCGTTAATGCCCGCTACATACGAGAGCAGCGCCGCAGATGCGGTATTCACGTCGACACCGACGTGGTTAACCGCTGACTCCACGACGGCTGTAAGACTGCCCTCCAGATGTTTCTGCGAGACATCATGCTGGTATTGACCTACGCCGATCGCTTTCGGCTCGATCTTCACTAGCTCCGCGAGCGGATCTTGCAATCTGCGGGCAATGGACACGGCACTACGCTCTGCAACGTCAAGGTCGGGGAATTCTTCCTGTGCTAGTTTGGAAGCTGAATACACGCTCGCACCAGCCTCGTTCACGATCAAATACTGCAAGTGACGCTTACTAGCCGCTTGTTCCTCTCGAATAAACTCGGCAACGAATTGCTCCGTCTCCCGTGAAGCTGTACCATTCCCGATGACGATTAACTCAACATCGTATCGCTCGACAAGCGAATGGAACACTTTCTTAGCTTCAGCAACCTTATTGGCAGGTGGCGTTGGATAGGTAACGGCCACTTCTAGCATTTTGCCTGTCTCATCGACTACTGATAGCTTACAGCCTGTCCGAAAAGCGGGGTCTACTCCCAGTACAACCTTCCCCTTAACTGGGGGTTGAAGTAAGAGATTACGTAGATTTTCGGCAAAAATAGCAATCGCATGTGTCTCCGCTTTCTCTGTCAGCTCGCCGCGAACTTCTCGATCGATAGAAGGCTCAATTAAACGCTTATAAGCATCTTCAACTACGGTACGAAGTAAATCACTTACAATAGAAGTACCTTTAATCACTTGTCCACTGATCCAATCATGAACACGTTCAGTAGGTACGACAAGCTTTACCTTCAGAACTTCCTCCCGCTCCCCGCGATTAATTGCGAGTATACGATGTGGAGGCAACTTACGGACAGGCTCCTGATACGCATAGTACATCTCATAGACAGATTCCTGCTCTGTATCTTTAGCTTCTGTATGTATAACACCTTGCTCAGTTGTATAACGTCTTACCCATGAACGAATCTTAGCATCATCAGCGATCGATTCAGCGATGATATCCATCGCTCCTTGAACAGCCTCTTCTGCTGTCGTTACAGCCTTCTCTTCATTTATATATTGAACAGCCTCAGCCATTACATCTCCGCTGCGTGGCTGTGTCATAATCCAATCTGCTAGTGGTTCAAGCCCACGCTCTTTCGCTACCGAAGCACGCGTTTTACGTTTTTGTTTATAAGGGCGATATAAGTCCTCAACCTCTTGGAGCTTAACAGAAGCAAGGATAGCTGTCCTTAGTTCATCCGTTAGTTTGCCTTGTTCATCAATAAGACGGATAACTTCCTGCTTACGCTCTTCAAGACCACGTAAATATCGCAAACGGTCTTCAATGTCACGAAGCTGATTCTCATCGAGCTCCCCAGTCATTTCTTTACGATACCTCGCGATAAATGGAATGGTATTTCCTTCATCAAGTAGTCCAGTAGCTGTCTTCACTTTACCGATTGGCAAGCTCAGCTCAGCAGCGATCTGTTTAACAATCTGTCCTTCTGTTTCCAACTCAAATCTCCACCTTCCAGTACCATTCTTTATCATGGGCCGAATTCGTTTATGCTTTCTTAGTCACAAAAAAGAGGAACTCCAGCAGCCCCTCGACATTGTCACGATCAACAATACACAAAGGGAACTTAGCATTCCTCTTTTAGAACTCAATTAACCCCAAACTTACTTGCAAAGCATCATCAACCTTGTTCATTGTTTCCTCGTCCAAATGAGTGATTTTATCCGTCAGACGCTGTTTATCAATCGTACGTACTTGTTCCAGCAAAATAACGGAATCTCGATCAAATCCATGAACTTCAGCATCAATTTCTACATGTGTTGGTAACTTGGCTTTCTGAATTTGGGCAGTAATAGCCGCAACAATGACGGTTGGGCTAAAACGATTTCCAATATCGTTTTGGATCACGAGAACAGGTCGTACTCCTCCCTGTTCTGATCCAACGACGGGTGATAGGTCCGCAAAAAAAACATCGCCACGTTTAACAATCAAGATTTACACCCCACTAACTAAGCGATCAACTGTACCGTCCGCTTCTTCCTCCGCAAGAAATGCTTCTGAAGCCATGCTGAGATTAATCTTAGCCATTTCAAGATAGCCTCGTTGCATGGATTCGCGAATGGAACGTTTTTTGCGTTCGATTAGATAAAGCTTCATCGCTTGACGAATAAACTCACTGCGATTTGAATTTTCTTTCCTTACAATACCATCAACTTCTTGTAGTAAATGGTCTGGTAGTGAAATCATTATTCTTTTTGTGCTATGCAAATTACTCACCATCTTGCACCCCCAGAAACAGTACAAAACAATATTACCATTTTAGCTTTTATCATGCAAATTTATACAAGAACAAGTATATGTAGTTCGTATATATTCTATGATATATTCGAATATACAATTCCAGTATACACTTATCCTTTCCAAAGTGCGTTGACAACTTTCACAACTTTACCTTCTTTTACATACACCCGCGGTATACGATGCGATAGCATACATACAACCTCATAATTAATCGTACCTAACTTAGCCGCTATTTCTTCAGCTGTTATACTCGCTTGACCCTGTGAGCCAAGAATAACGACCTCGTCACCAACCTCTGCGTCAGGTACATCATTCACCTGAATCATACATTGATCCATACATATAGTACCCACTACCGGGACTCTGCGACCTTTTATAAGTGCTTCGCTTTTGCCATTTAGAATCCTTGAGAAACCATCTGCATAACCTATTGGAAGTGTTGCAATTAGCTCCTGACCTTGTGTATGGTAACGAAGGCCATAGCTGATCCCTGAACCTTCCGGTAATGTTTTAAGCATAACAACTTTCGTTTTAATACTTAATACAGGTTTCAGCAACACATGATCCATCTTAACCACATCAGAAGGATACATGCCGTACATAGCAATCCCCACCCGAATCATGTTATATGATAACTCCGGTGTATCGATCGCTGTCGCACTGTTCCCTGCATGTATATAAGGAATATTAATTCCCTGATTTTGAAAGTGACTCACGATTTCTTCAAATTTATGATATTGCTGTAACGTATATGTTTTATCGAGTTCATCAGCAATTGCATAATGCGTAAACAAACCTTCTAAATCAACAACATTTGGGAGCTGTGTCAACTGCTCGACAAAGGCAATTGCATCTGCTTTCTGATGTAAACCCACGCGCCCCATGCCTGTGTCTATTTTGACATGAACCTTCAAGCGTTTGCCATCATGAGCCATGTTCATACTCTGTAATGTGGCAAGTACTTCCTCACTGAACAAAGCAAGCGTAATATCATGTTCAATTGCAAGAGGAATTCCTTCAGGTGACGTATATCCTAGAACAAGAATTGGGGCTGTAATACCTGCTGTTCGAAGCTCTAGCGCTTCATCAAGAAAAGCAACCCCCAGATAAGCTGCTCCCTGCTTTAGTACTTGTCTCGCTACCTCTGCAGCACCATGCCCGTAAGCGTCAGCTTTTACAACAGCCATCATATGCATTTGATTAGGCAGAAATCGCTTTAATTCATTCCAATTCGATTCAAGCGCATCAAGTGATACTTCTACCCAAGTAGGTCGGTAATATTCTCCCATCTGACTACACCTTCTTTTCCAATTCACATTTCCATCATCTATAACAGCTTTCTATATAGGGACAAGGGAAGAATCACATTCGGATCCTTCCCTCATACGCTATTCATTTCAGCCGGTTATCAATGATAAGCTTATGTTAATCGGATAACCCTGCACTGTCAAATGACTTATTTAGTTGCAGATGCATTATACGAGGACTGTGCTACTCGAATCATCTCTTCTTTTGGTAAATCAGATGTTGTTAAACGGAATTCCATTCCATCATTAAGCCAAGAGAGTGTACGCGTCTCTTCCCCTGTCATAACACCGAACGCAAATCCAAGGTCAACGACTTCTCCTGACAATACCGATGAAGCTGCTTGTTCACGGGGCTTAGATTCCAGTACTGAATAATTATATTTACCTTTGTAACGAATGAGTAGAGCATTATTCTCGCCATACTTCGTTTCACTAATATCTTGCATCGAAACGCCATTTGGAATCATAAGTTCCACCATTTCAACCGATTGCGACTGCTCTTCTTCTGTTTCACTTGGTGACATTGTCTGCATCGATTGAAGATTAAAGCTAGTCATATTGCGCTGCATATCAAAAGAATCCTTCTCAAACTTCTTATCGAACTCAAATGCAGTAAAGTCAACCTTCACGATCACATTATTACTTGCATCTGATACTTCAACTTTTTGAGGCTTAAGGCTTTTTTGATCAATCCAAATTTTTTGCCTTGCTAAAGCACCTGTACTATAATTTGCCGCAACTTCAAATACATAAGATTCCTTGTCCGTTGTAAAATGACGAGCTGTATCATCTGTTATACTTTTGACGAGTGACTGATACAAATACACCTGCTGCTGATTCTCTGGCCAATCGCTTTGGAATCGGAAGCTCTTATTAAGATGCGGTGTGAGTACGAATACGCCATCTTCATTGCGCAATACAATTTGCGTGATGTCCTTCTCTACATTCTTCAACAGTATACGGTAAAAATGAGGGCTTTGATACCAAACCTCAACTGCATACTCTTGCGGCTGCTGGCCCGATTGCAACACCATGCGACCGGTTCCTTGATAACTCTCCATACTGGATACCACTTTACCGAGGTCCTTTACTACTCCTCCAGCGTCCTTCTTGCCACAACCTACTAATACCACCGCAAAAATCAACACGATGGTGGTGATCCATGTCATCCGGCGCATTCCATCATCCCCTACCTTCATTAGTAATCAGCATTTGTACATACTATGAGGGGACTTGGACATTTATGCAGACTAGCATGACAAGCATATTCAACTTATTGCTTGAATTGACCGATTAAATATCTTCTTATCACTTCTCAGATTTTTGTTTCTCCATTCGTTTGAAGATAACATCATACATATGATTCCCGTGATACAGAGATCGCTTCACACGCGAGATTGTCGCAGTGCTTGCGCTCGCTTCTGCTTCAATATCACTGTAGGTATTTTGATTGTACAACATATTAGCGACATGAAATCGTTGACACAACGTTCTGATTTCATTTACCGTACATAGGTCATCAAAGAAGGCATAGCATTCTTCTTTGCTTTTAAGCGTTAAAATACCCTCAAAAAAATCATCTAAAGCTTTTCCTTGCAGCTCATTTATTAGCATTATGTCAACCCCCTTGAGTAATTACCGCATCATATTCCTGCATCAAGCTTAGTATATGATTAGAAGACATTTTACAAATAATAAACCTCTTATTTGTGATTTTTTTCTCATATTATTCTGTGAGTTAATGAGGTTTATAACATATTATAGCATTATTTACATTTATAATTATATATTAATAATTTTATGTAAAAATTTACAAAAAAGCTGGTTAGTTACCGGCTTAACACCAAAATCATACCAGCTATTTTTCTATCACAAGAAGAAACGAGCATCACCGTCTTTATAAGACGGTGATGCCGTTTCTTAAGGTGTATATAAGTATTAAGTGTGAAACTTATATTTTTTTATATACTTGATAATCAAACCGATTTAGATGCTTTCGCTGACTTATTCCTGAATCCCAGTAAAATATTTATAACAGGTGCAACAATGCAAAAAATGGCGAAGGGTAAATATTCTAATGTAGATACACCTAATGTCCCCGTAATAAATACGCCGCTGACACCCCAAGGAATTAGTGCATTAAATGCTGCCCCTGCATTGGCCAATATTCTTGACATTTCTTTGCGAGGTAACTGAATCTCATCATATTGGGACTTGAACGCTTCACCTGGTAAAATAATAGACAAATACTGTTCGCCGAGAAGAAGGTTAATACCCATGGAACTTAACGCTGTTATTAAGATGAGTTTTCCTTTGGTACTCACGAAAGCCGCTACTCTCGAAATTATTGTCTTGATGATGTTCAGTTCAACTAGCAATCCGCCTAACGCTAGTGCCAGAAGAATCAAGGATACAGACCACATCATGCTCTGAATGCCACCACGAGAAAGTAGCTTGTCTACACTATCAACCCCTGTATGCGATACATATCCGTCTTGCATAAGATTGGATAGATCAAGAAAACTTGTATGTGGATGATAAATATAAAGAACGCCAATCGTAAACGCAATACTTAACAATAATGTAGGAATTGCCGGTATTTTCCTCCATGCACATAGAAAGAGCACTAATACCGGAATTAAAGTGACCATAGAAATGGTAAAAGAGGTATTTAAGGTTTGAACAAGCTCATTGATCTGATCCCCTGTAGACAGAACCTTAGCACTTCCCATAACCCCATAAAATACGAGCGAGATAATAAAGGATGGAATGACAACCCGCATCGTATGGCGGATATGATCAAATAGTTCAACCTCAGCAATGGCTGAAGCCAGGTTCGTCGTATCTGATAAAGGAGAGACATTGTTCCCTAGAAAGGCGCCTGAAATGATGGCCCCAGTTATGATGGCTGGATCATAGCCCATGATTTGACCCATACCGAAGAAAGCAATGCCCACTGTCGATATCGTCGTAAATGAGCTACCTACTGTTATACCTACAACTGCACAAATTACAAAAACAGAAGGTAAAAAATACTTCGCAGATAATATACCGAATCCATACACCATAATCGTTGGAATCGTACCAGCGGCAATCCAGACGCTGATTAAAGCACCGATAAGCATAAATATAAGGATTGGAATTAATCCAGGAATAATCCCGTTTTGAATACCTTTGTGGACACGATCCCAAGATACTCCTTTCACCTTTGCGAAGACAATAATGATTCCTAAGGAAATCAAAATGGGGATTTGAGGAGACATGCCTAAGCCAATTATACAAGCCCCTATAATTGCTAATAATACAACTAAAAGAAACAAACTTTCTTTTAGCGTCACTTCTTTTTTCATACGCAGAACTCCTTATCATGTAAATCGTGCTGCCTTAGCGTTTTCTAGCGTAGTTCAGCCTTATTGTAAGCACCGTGCCATACAGGACCAACGAATTGATTAAATGCGAATCCATATTTAATTCCCTCAGCTGTAAATAATTTAGCCTTCGCTACGGCTTCTTTCACGGATAGTCCCTTTGCAAGTCCTGCTGTAATTGCTGCGGCGAACGTACATCCTGCCCCGTGGTTGTGGTTTGTCTCAATTTTCTCTGCTTCATATAGCGTAAATTCGGTTCCATCGTATAACAGGTCGATCGCTTGATGATCCTGTAGCGCTTTGCCGCCCTTGATTACGACGTATTTCGCACCAAGCTCGTGGATTTGATGTGCTGCTTCTTTCATCTCAGCTATCGTACTAACTTTCTTCATACCTGCCAGTTGTCCGGCTTCGAATAAATTAGGAGTTGTAATCGTTGCTCTTGGCAACAATAAATCACGGATAGCATGTCCATTTTCCGGTTGAATTACTTCATTTTCCCCTTTACATACCATCACGGGATCGATGACTATATTGGTAATATCATGCTTGTCTATGATGGTGCTTAGGAGCTTGATGATTTCTACGGAACCTAGCATTCCCGTCTTCATGGCATCTAATGTACCGCCGGATAAGATTGTTTTTAATTGTTCATGCACAAGCTCTAAATTGATGGGATGCACATGATGGTGCCAATCGTTACCAGCATCCATCGTTACAATGGAGGTGATAGCTGAGAAACCAAAAGTACCATATTCCTCAAACGTTTTGAGATCTGCTTGCAGCCCAGCTCCTCCGCTTGAATCAGATCCTGCAACCGTTAACACTTTTTTGATATTTATGTTGGACATTTTAGGCACCCCTTATTTAGATAAAGAGAAATGCGTAACAATATCCTATCGTTACGCATTCCAGTTCATTGTTTTTCTTTATTTAGCTATAGATTTTTTCAAGTTTTTCTTGTATCGCTTTTTCGATTTTTGCTGCATATTCTTCAAATACTTCTTTGTCATGCGCATATGGAGACAATGCACAAGCACGCAGTATAGTTACTTTTTCTGCACGATCCCACTCTTCTCTGCTGAATCCTAAGCTTTGTACGAATTGCAGTGGGCTGTTCCCATAGTCAGGAATTGCAAAGTCTGTATGGGAAGTAATAAATTCATTGCTGTACAAGTCGCCTTTCACGTACGACGCCTGATCGAAGAAGTCGTGATTCAACTTGTTCATTACTACCAAGTCTGTATTGCCTTCTTCATTAAATACATAATCGACCATGTTAAAGTCAGGCTTCGTCAATGGGTACAAGTTAATAACTTTGCCATTCACATTGAATTTTTTATTCTTCAAGAAATTGTAGAAGCGATATGCGCCTTCGATACTTGCACCCATCAATTTACCGTATCCTGTTACGTTTAACGGCAATACTTTATGTGCTGTCCATACAGATGCAGCAGTTGCGCCTGCTTTGGAACCTTCGAGGATATAAGCGCCAAGCAAAGCTGGAATATCGGCACCTTTTTCAAATACATAAGTCGCGAAATAAGAAATTGCGTCACGCATTCTAGTGTCTCTTACGGTGATAGCACCGGCAGAATAAGGGATGTATCCCATTTTGTGCGGGTCAATCGTAATCGTTTCGGCTTGACTCATTGCTTTGAATGATTTGTAAATATCTTCTGTAAGCCATTCATTTTTCAATTTCATATCGGTGAAAATGCTGTTTCTTGCATAAACCTCATCAATTTTGTCATAATCGATGAATTCATCATTTTCATCCAAGAAAATTGCACGAGCATATCCGCCATAAGCCGCATCCACATGAATATAATAGTAAATTCCTTCTTTAGCTAGCTTTTCGCGCAGCTCAACAATTTTATGAATGTGATCGATTTGACCTTCTTCCGTACTGCCGATAACGCCAACAACACCGAGAACTGGAATGTTTTGTGCAACCAATTCACGAATTTTCGCTTCTAACTTGCCAATATCCATCCGATAACAGCTGTCAACATCGATGGCTTCTACATTATCCAAGCCGATACCGATAATGTCGGCTGCTTTCAGCCATGAATAGTGCTTCGTTTGCGGAATTAACCATTTTCCTAATTTATCGAGATTTTTGCCGCTTCTTGCAGAATGTGCTTTCACATCATCGAGCTTGTCAGGAATTTGATCCATGATGTTCAGAATTTCTTCTGTAGACATGTTCAGCAATTCCCATTCGGATTTACCTTCTACATATTCAGGCGCTACTTCCTTGATCGCAAGCGGAAGTGATTTCATATTTCTTGCGTACCACAGTCCTTCCAAGTTGGCAATCGAACCGTCTGCACAGATATGTCCCCAGCTTTCGCCTTCTCTGTAACTCATCATCTTGGCCAATTGATGCCCAACTTCTTCTTCCATTTGCGATGTACCTGGAGAGGATTCATAGGCAACGTTATTACCGTTCCAGAGCATTGCTGCAGTATAGGCAATAATCGCTGGCATCAATGTTTCCGAGTTCATATGCCCCCAGAAGCGGCCAGCTGTGTGCCATGGCAACGATTCTGTACGAAGCTTGGATGACAACACATTGAATACACTTCGCACATGGTCTGCAGTATCTTGGAAGCTCTTCGAGCTTTTATCAAATGGTGTAATAACCGGCAAATCTTGTGGTTGATAATTTTGACGCCAGCCTACATGCTCATCAACAACTTTAAGTAGTATTTCTTTAAAGAGATCGACATTCTCGCCTTTGCTGCCAAGGAATAATGCTTTAAGGTTAAGATCGGGAAGTTGATAGTTCATATTTTTTTCCTCCAGTTATGATGAATTGTATGATGAATTAATGATGAATTGTATAATGAATTAATGATGAATTATTGATGAATTGTATGATGCAGAGCTTATTTTGCGAGCTTATTTTGTGAATTTATTCACTTTTCTTCCAGCTCGGTTTCTTGGCTTTATAAATAATTAAGGCGATACCTACCATAACGATAGTAGCTCCCACTTGATATATCACATATCCCATGTATTGACTTGGTTCGAGAATGGAAGGCGGAATCAAGCTGACTGTTAAAGTAATACCTACACTCAACAGAGACAGCAGGGAAATGAACCACATTAAACCGTTCCCTTTACTTCCGAGTCTAAATGGTCTTTCCACTTTCGGCATTTTATAACGCAATCGAATAGCTGAAATTGCGATTAAAGCATATACAATACAATATAGAATTGTAGTTGTTATCGTAATAATAAGAAATGCGCTGTTGACATTCGGTACAACGATATACAAGACAGAGACTAACGAAATGACAATCGCTTGAATCATGACAAATGTAATCGGAACACCTTTTTTATTTCTCTTTTGGAAAAAAGGAGGCAAGTTGCCGTCTTCAGCTACTTTAATCATGGATTTGCTCGGTCCGAGCACCCATGCGCTCAGCTGCACCAATACGCCAATCAAAATCATGGCAGAAACGATATTAACGAAAATCAAAGGAATACCTAAATCTTCAAAGAAAATCAAGTATGGTTGCGTAATATTAGCCAGTTCCAACATACCCTTTGGTACCGCATTGGATACCGTCAAACCTGCGATTAAGTTAAAAACAACAAGTAAGAGAACCGATGTAATGACAGCAATCGGATAGTTGCGTTTCGGATTCTCAATATTGTTAGCATGGACCGACGAAATCTCGACGCCTGCAAAAATAAAGATGATACCCGACAAGTAAGCCATGCTTCCCAAATCCCTGAAATTAGGCAGCAAATCGCTGGCTTTAAAATTGCCTAAGTAGCTATTTGGCTGAATGCCATGTTTAATCATATAAATGACACCAAAAACAACAAGAATAACAAATGGGATATATACCCCGATAATTGCTCCCCAATTCCCTGCGATTTTAACCATATCGAACTTAAGATTCAATAAAGTTACGGTCCAGTAGGAAATAAGAATCATTGCAAAAATAAAGTAATTGTTAGAGGATAGTTCAGGCTTATTAATGACATACCCTAGTAAGATACCTACTGTAGAAGAGACCATAACCATTCCGAAGAACATTTGAACCCATAATAACCACGAGGTAACAAATCCCCATTTCTCACCTAATGCATTCTTGACCCACACTTGGGGGCCACCCTCTTCTGGAAATCCTGTTGAAAGTTCTGCTGACATCAATGCAATAGGCAATGCAAACAATACCGCCGCAATAAGCATGTAAAAGATCTGGGTCCAACCCGTGATGGAAAGCGTTGGTACACTACGTACCGTACCGAAGAATGCCATCGTAATACCGATTAGTCCAAACAGTGTCAACTTTTTCGTATTGGCCATAAATCCATCCTTCTTTCTATCTTTCAATTTCCTCAAATCACGAAATTATGAATAAAGTATGAATTGAGACTATCGGAATTAATGAATGTTAATGTTTAACATATCACCTTCCCAATATGAATTTATTGCTATTTTTAAGTTAATCGATTAACTTGCAGCATCAGTATACGCCTGCTTTTTTTGTTCTGTCAATTCGTCTTTTAACCTTGATATACAAGGGTTTGTTTATATTTTCCAAAACATTTTAGTTATTTACTTTAATGTTTTTATTACTTTATTGATGAATGCTTTAAATGTTTTACGCTTTTGTAGATAAAAGCATTTTCAGGCTAAATAAATGTATATTAATTTAAAAATGTGCATAAATATTAATTTAATTCTCTTCGATTACACATCCTTCCCTATCCTGCTATATTTTAGATATACTTGGTTACAATAAGTCTGGAAACTACATTTCACTACAACTCATGCTGCTCAAAATTATAATGGCTTAAAGGGGTTTTTTTTATTCTGCTCATTAGATATAGATGTTTGGAGTTATGTTAAAGAAGAAGTTCAGGGGAATGGAATATAACCAGATATCCAAGGAATATTTATACATAGATGAAGTACAGCTTATTCGATTGTATGGATATGACATGATCATCATATCTAGTTGATTTATCCATTTTTTCTCTTTTCTTCAAATTACATTTATTTATTTCGAATGCACTGAAGTTGTGTCATTTGTCTTAAATTGGCAAAAAAAAGACGGTTCCTCAGTCATTTTTCATGACTTTGGAGCCCGTCTTTTTTGTGATGTAAATCATAGCAATTCTATAAATCTACATCATTGATTATAGATAGATTAAGACTCGGTTACAGTTGTCGATTTATACCAATTTCACGAGGCTGTAGTTCTTTTTGCCTTTGCGAATGATGATAAATCGTCCATCAAAAGCGTTGTTCACTGTGACATCCATATTTTCATCTGTCACACGGTCGCTGTTTATGGAGATGGCTCCATTCGCAATATCTTCTCGAGCTTGGCGCTTAGAAGGTTCTATGCCTAGATCGACCAGCCAGTCCACAATATTTTTTGTTTCTTTAGAAGCATGGAATGTAGGCATATCTTTGAATCCTTGCTCAATTTCATCAGCTGTTAACGATTTAATATCGCCGCTGAACAATGCTTCTGAAATTTTCTTCGATTGATTCAAAGCTTCCTCACTATGAACGAACTTGGTCATTTCTTCTGCCAACATTCGTTGTGCTTCACGCTTATGAGGTTCGGTCTGCACTTTGATTTCTAATTGATCAATTTCGTCTTTCGTCAAGAATGTGAAGAACTTCAAGTATCTAATGACATCTCGGTCATCTGTGTTCGCCCAGAACTGGTAGAACTCGAATGGAGTCGTTTTGTTCGGATCCAGCCAGATCGCACCACCCGCTGTTTTACCGAACTTCGTACCATCTGCTTTAAGCATCAATGGAATCGTCAATCCGAAAGCTTTGGCTTCTGAACCTTCTTTTTTACGAATCAAGTCCAGGCCGCTTGTAATGTTGCCCCATTGGTCAGCACCACCGATTTGCATCTGAACATCCTCTTCTTTAAACAGATGATGGAAGTCCATAGATTGAAGAATTTGGTATGAGAACTCTGTAAAGGATATCCCCGTATCGAGACGACTTGCTACTATATCCTTAGCCAGCATTGTATTGACACTAAAGTTTTTACCGTAGTCACGCAAGAAATCCAATATCGTTACGTTATGTGTCCAATCGTAGTTGTTGACCATTTTAAGCCCATTGTCGCCGTCATTAACAAATAACTTTTTCATTTGTGCTGTCAACGCATCTACGTTCTTTTGGACTTGTTCTAAAGTTTGCAACTGACGCTCCGTTTGGCGACCGCTTGGGTCACCAATCGTGCCTGTCGCTCCACCAATCAAGATAACCGGACGGTGTCCAGCTAACTGGAATCGTTTCAGCATCATAAATGGAATTAAATGTCCAATGTGCATGCTATCACCGGTTGGATCCACACCACAGTATAACGAAATCGACTTCTCGCTTACTAATTTACGCAATCCTTCAGCATCGGTTTGTTGATTAATGGCATCCCGCCATTCTAGTTCATCAATAATGTTCATCATCTGAATCAGCTCCTTGGTGTATAGTTTTATGATTAAGATAAACGTACTTCTAAAAAAAACAAAAATCGTCCCTATGCCTATTATAGGCTTAGGGACGATTTATTAACCGTGTTACCACCCAGATTGCATTAATAGTGCTGCAGCCACTATTAATACCACTCTCGGCAATAATATCGATTGCCACTCCGCTTAGCGTTACCTAAGGTACTCCTGAGCGTAATTCACAAGTTTGTTTGTACCAGGTCGCATCAACCCCTGGCTTTCTGCTGAACAGTGACAAATTGCTACTAAACTCTTTCATCGCGTTATCCAATATTAGATTATTGACAATCATAGTGAATATAAATTTATTTGTCAACCATTAAATTTATAAAACGTCACTGATCTCCAATTACCTGCAGCCAAACCGTTGCTGCTATTCATTTTTTCAGATCTTCAATGGAGTTAATTACCATATAAGTAGGTACGACCAGGCCTGTTTTGACTCCCGTCATATTAGCGCCAAGGTCTTCTACTTTATCCTTGAACTTCGCCCAATAGTCTGCATGAGTTAGCGGCAGCCAGGCAGAGACCGATGCATCAACATCGCCGTTTGCAACGCCTGTGAACATTGGGCCAGATTCGACTTGAAGTGCGGTAACTTGATAACCGAGCTTACTTTCGAGCAGCACCTTCACCAGATGTGTACTGGCAATTTCTGAATCCCAAGCAACATAGCTTAATCTCATAGTTTCCCCATTTACCGGCTTTAGGTCTTTAATCCAAGGAGCGATTATATCTGCATGAGCTGTTGCCCAAGCTTTAGCTGCTGCTTCAGGCTGCTGTCCTTCCCGAATTGCCGTCATAATTTGCCCCATATCCTCAGCAGTCCACTTAAACCGTCTAAGAAATTCGTAGGCTATAGGCTGATCCTTTTGAAGCCCTATACGAGTAAACGTATGAATTTCTTCCGCTTCACCGAAAGATTTTTTGGGATCATCCAAATATTTAAGATCGTACTTCGAAAACATCCAGTGGGGCGTCCATCCTGTAATGATGATCGGACTTTGATTCTTAATGGCTTTATCCAGCATAGCTGTCATGGCAGCACCCGAGCCTTCCACAAGGGTCCAGTCCGATAAGCCGTAGTCTTGTATGGCTCTTTTTGCCGCTTTCATAATACCTGCACCAGGGTCAATGCCGATAATTTGGCCATTCACCTGCTGAGCGATGGAGCCTGAAGCTGAACCAGACGGATTGTTATATCCAGGTATCGTTTCTCCGAGCTTACGACGATCTGGATTGCACGCTGCTTGCGATGCGATAATAACCAAGATAAACAGGAGCAGTAGGATCTTGTTTTTTTTCATATTCGAACTATCCTTTCATACCGTAAAGCATTGGGGATGTTTTATCTGATTTTGGGTTTGAAAATATTTTGGCTCAAGCGATCCAAGACAATTGCTAGAATAACAACAACCAGACCTGCTTCAAAGCCCTTGCCGATCTGCAATTGAGTTACAGCGCGATACACTTCGGCACCAATACCCTGCGCCCCAATCATTGAAGCAATAACAACCATAGACAACGATAGCATAATCGTCTGGTTCACACCCGCCATGAGAGTTGGAATAGCCAGTGGAAGCTGCACTTTGAACAATTTTTGCATGGAAGTGGAGCCAAAGGCATCGGACGCCTCAACAAGCTCCTCAGGCACTTGGTTGATCCCCAGCTTCGTCAAACGAATCGTTGGCGGGATGGAAAAAATCACCGAAGCAATGACCCCCGGCACAACACCTAGGCTGAAGAAGGTGACCGCTGGCAGCAAATAAACAAAGGCAGGCATTGTCTGCATGAAGTCTAGAATAGGTATGATGATTCGGGCACCAAGGCGGCTATATGCAGTCAGAATTCCTAAAGGAATACCAATCGCAATGGAAAGAAGGCCTGAAGTTAATACAAGTGCAAGGCTATCCATTGTCTGTGGCCAATAATCCAGGTTATATATAAGCAAAAAACCAATCATAGAGAACAGAGCTAACGATAGTCGTCCAACTATATACGCAATAATTCCCAAGATTACCACGAATAGATAAGGATGGGGCAATAAGAAGAGCCACGAGATAAAATCCACAACAGTGGCGATTATTAAGGCGATGGCATCGAATAGCCCGGACAGATGATCTTCCATCCAATTCACAAGGAGCTGAATCCAATCTGCTATAGGTATCTTAGGCATGGTTAATCATTCCCACCCTTAAGGTCAATTACGCCAGCAAGCGCACCGAGCAGCGCTCCACGCACAATGACTCCAACAAGGCGATGATTGTTGTCAACTACGGCCAGCGGCAGTTTAGCAGAGCTTGTTATTTCAAATAGCTCGCCAATGAATTTATCCGGGGTGACCCAAGGACCATCTGTAATTAAAATATCTTGCAAGGTTTGCTTGTTTTTGTATGCAGCGGAGGCATCTTCAGCTGAAATGACACCAAGCAGCCGCTTCGATCGATCAATGACGAACAGATTCGAAATCCCTCGTTCACGCATCAATTCAAGCGCTACCCGCGGTCCGCGATCCAGTGTGATGGTCTCTGGTCGCCTCATTACATGCGAAGCCGTAAGCACTTTGGACAGATCCACATCCTCGACGAATCTCTCCACATAACGATTTGCAGGTTGAATCATGATTTCCTCCGGTGTACCAATTTGCACAACAGATCCATCCTTCATAAGCGCAATACGATCTCCAATTCGCAGCGCTTCATCAAGGTCATGTGTAATAAATACGATCGTTTTTTTCATACGATCTTGCAGTTCCAGCAGTTCATCCTGCATATCTCTACGTATGAGTGGATCAAGTGCACTAAAAGCCTCATCCATAAGCAGTACTTCCGGATCATTTGCTAGTGCTCTTGCGAGTCCGACCCGCTGCTGCATACCTCCGCTGAGCTCATCAGGACTTTTGTCACCCCAGCCTTTAAGCCCTACAAGTTCAAGGGATTGAAGGGCTTTTTGCCGCCGTTCAACTTTATCTATGTTTTGTATTTCCAGTCCATATTCCACATTTTCAAGTACAGTGCGATGTGGAAATAACGCAAATTTTTGAAACACCATGCTAATCGTTTTACGGCGGACATGACGCAATTGCTCCTTATTCAATTGAACCAAGTCCTGCCCATGTACAAGAATTTGGCCTGCTGTTGGTTCAATCAAGCGGTTGAGCATACGTACTAGTGTAGATTTACCACTTCCCGAAAGCCCCATAATCACAAATATTTCACCTTGTTTAATATCGAGGCTGACGCGATTAACACCGACGGTAATTTGTTTTTCCTTGGCAAGCCTTTCTTTGGTATAGCCTTGATTAAGAAGGGCTACTCCTTGTTCAAGATTGTGACCGAACAGCTTGCTGACTTCCTTGACCTCCAGAATGGTCATGCTTCTTCACCTCAGATCCGTACACGACTGATCCATTAAATTAGATCGTATTTAATATGCTATAACTATATCCTCCTTTATACACTGCAATAATGCATCCTATCGTCTAACTAAGTGCGTGCCTGCGATATCCCTATATCCTTTCTGATTCCAACACAAACAGATGGCTCCTGAGAAATTCAGGAGCCATCTGTTTGCAGCACGAATAATAGTAGATTTAGTTGACGCTCACTTCTCCGAATCTCCCAAGCTGATTCGTTTAAGCTTTGGCATATAGGCATATATAAAGGTTATAATCGGTGAAAGCCATAAGAACGTCGCATATGGAACATATTCAATAACAGGAACCCCTAATGTTGCTGCAAAAAAAGCACCGCTGACCCCCCACGGAATCAAGGGATTAACTAGGGTTCCACAATCCTCCAATGTGCGTGATAATGTTTTCATCGGAATATGTCGTTTCATGAACTCTTCTTTGAACATTTGCCCAGGCAACAGAATCGATAAATACTGCTCACCAGTCAACGCATTAACAGCGATCGATGAACTGCCTGCAGCAAGTACCATATGGCTTGGATTACGTAATGGCTTCACTAAGCGTTCGAACAAAGCCCGAATAACCCCGCAATGCTGCAATAACCCACCTAGTGCTAAAGCAATCAGAATCAGTGAGATTGAAGATGTCATAGATTGTAATCCACCTCGATGAACGATGGAAGCAACCATATCATTAGCTACCTCACCCTTATATCCACTTTGCATGACCTGCAGCCACATCGATAAAGACGTATTATCTTGAACTAACCAGGTGACAAGAAGTCCTGTTACAATCCCAACCATAAGCGTCGGCAAAATAGGCTTCCTTAAGACCGAGCAGATAAGCACTGCAACTGGTGATAATATTGTGAGTAAATGAATATTAAAGCTATCTTGGAGAGCTGCTTTCATACTCATAATCGAAGACAGATCAATTCCGTCTGCTTGAGGCATAATAAGAAAGAAGCCGGCGGTCAGAATTAACGCAGGAACAGTTGTGTACAATAAATTACCAATATGAGTGAATAATGGAACACCCGCTACCGCTGGAGCAAAATTTGTCGTATCGGACAGCGGCGACATTTTATCTCCAAAGCATGAACCACTAATAATCGCTCCTGCAGCAATGAGCGGATTAATTCCCATAGCTAGCGCCATCCCCATGAGAGCAACCCCCACCGTACTAACAGTTGTAAAAGAGCTGCCTGTGAACATCGATACAACAATCGTAATAAATAGTGCACTTAACGCAAAATATTGCGGATTAATATATTCTAAACCGTAATATAGAATCGTTGGTACAGTTCCACTCATCATCCAAGTTGCAATGAGAACACCAATAAGACCAAGAATAATAATTGGCATAATCGCCGACTGAATCCCTTTTAGCATCGCATCCTGCAGCTCGTTCCAGCTGAATCCAAAGCAATAAAGTAAGGTTGCGACAATAGCGGTTCCCATTAACAAAGGAATATGTGGTTCAGATTTGAGAATAAACATGGCGATGAACAATAACAGAAACATCCCCACAAATAAAATAAGGCTTTGACCAAAGCTAGGCTGTTTAGACATCATGTAATGGCTCCTTAAACTCTTAGACGAATTTCATTTTATGATTTTACGCTTTTACGCGGTTAAGTATAATAGCAAAATATAATATAGATGCACTCATCAGTCAAACCACAAATTGTGGATACTTGAAGGTTTCATCTTATTTTGAGCAAGAATAACCGCTATACTCTGAATTGGATAAATGTTTCTTCAGCCGATTCAGTTTCACTCCAAAACAAAAAGCCGCCCCATTGTCATCAGACTACAAGGCAGCACTTATAAATCATTAATTTAACCAATATAGACAATGGCTTCATATGGTCTTAGTTGCAATTGCTCAGGATTAATTGGAGAATCTTCGTAGTTACTCAGTAACTTACTCCATTTAGTTCCTTGCAGCTGTTCGGGCAACTGAACCCCTGAGTTGTTACCATAGAAGTTTGCGACAACGAACAGCTTCTTACCTTCATATTCCCTTGTATAAGCGAAGACTTCTGGATGTTCCTCAAGCACAAGCTCAAACTTTCCATGTACGACAATTGGCAATTGCTTACGAAGCTCAATTAGCTTCTTATAATAATAGAAGATAGAATTCGGATCCTTGAGTGCATCACTTACATTAATATCCTGATACTTCGGATTCACTTTAAGCCAAGGTATACCATCAGTGAAGCCAGCTTGCTCGCTGTTATCCCATTGCATAGGGGTTCTAGCGTTATCACGGCCTTTATAGTGAACAGCCTTCATGAATTCCTCATATGTCAGCGTACGATTCTCCTCTACAAGCTCACGATACGCATTGCGAATCTCTATATCATTGTAATCATCAAGCTCATATGCGCAATTCACCATACCTATTTCTTCGCCTTGATAAATATAAGGAGTTCCCTTCATAAAATGAAGTATCGTTCCGAACATCTTAGCA
The DNA here is from genome assembly GCF_056400365.1 of Paenibacillus sp. P5_B5. NCBI lineage: Bacteria > Bacillati > Bacillota > Bacilli > Caryophanales > Paenibacillaceae > Paenibacillus > Paenibacillus sp. P5_B5. Next base: position 81,392 of record NZ_JBFULK010000005.1, on the reverse strand, counting down.
CTTACCACTCGATATTCCGCATCATTCCCCCAACGGGACACAATTCTCGGTTGATCATGATTGTTCCAGTACAGGCTGTTCCAGCCACCGATCTCAAGCTCTGTTTGCCATTTAGCTAAATTACGCTTTAACTCAACCAGATTCAGATCACGAAGCGCCCACTTACCATTCGGTGTGCCCTGCTGTGTATCTAGGTCCATATGTTCGAAGGTGAAGATCATATTAAGTTCACTACGCTCAGGAGCAGTGAATAATAAGGCTTCTTGCGGTGTTGAACCAGGTGCTTCGCCGACCGTCATGCAATCATATTTGGACAATACCTGTCGGTTCATTTCCTTCAGAAATTCATGAAGACGAGGTCCATTCGTATGGTACTTGCCAATCACATGCTTCTGACCTTCAATCAGGTCGTAATCTGGATAATCTTGATATTTGGAGATGGAGCTAATCACATCTAGCCTCCAACCATCCACACCTTTCTCCATCCAGAAGTTCATGAGATCCCATACTTCATTACGAAGCTGATCATTCTCCCAATTGACATCAGGCTGTCTCTTAGAGAAATAATGCAGGTAATATTGACCCGTTGCTTCATCATATTGCCAAGCAGAACCACTGAAATACGAGCCCCAATTATTCGGCTCTGAACCATCCTCTTTGCCATCTCTCCATACATAGTAATCACGGTATGGATTATCTTTACTAGAGCGACTCTCTACAAACCAGCGATGCTCATCCGAGGTATGATTGACAACTAGATCCATGACAATTTTGATGCCACGCTTGTGAGCTTCATCAATCAGTTCATACATATCCTCGTTCGTTCCAAACTTGTCATACACATTCTTATAGTCACGGATATCATATCCATTATCATCTTGTGGAGAGTCAAATACGGGACTTAGCCAGATAACATCAATCCCCAGCTCCTCTAGATAATCGAGTTTCTGAATGATTCCTTGGATATCACCAAGTCCATCCCCATTGGAGTCTTTAAAACTCCTCGGATAGATTTGATATACAACTGAGCTTTTCCACCAATCTTTCATTTGTATAAGCCTCCCTCTCCATTATTAATTCGATAGCGAAATCGTGTTTTCTAATAGAACCGCTTCACCTTTAAGCTGAAGCTTTAAATCGTTACCTTTCAGTAACTCAAGGACGGTATTCTCCTTACTTACTGTTACCTTAATTAATCGATCACGATAGTTAATCTTAAAGGAATACTGCTCCCAGTCCTTAGGTAATAGAGGATTGAATGACAGCATACCACCGCTTGTTCTCATCCCTGCGAATCCTTGAACAATAGATAACCAACTTCCTGTCATTGAGGTAATATGCAAGCCATCCTCTGTATCATTGTTGTAGTTATCGAGATCAAGTCGAGCTGTACGTTTGTACATCTCAACAGCCTTCTCCTCCATGCCTATCTCAGCGGCAAGAATGGAGTGAATGCAAGGCGATAAGCTTGATTCGTGAACTGTCATCGGCTCGTAGAACTCGAAATTCCGTCGTTTCGCTTCCAAAGTAAATTGATCATTTAAGAAGTAAATGCCTTGCAAGACATCTGCTTGTTTAATGAAACAAGAGCGTAAGATGCGATCCCATGACCATTTCTGATTAATTGGACGTTCTTCTGGCTTCAATTCATCAACAGGCATCAAATCCTTATCCAGGAATGTATCATGTTGTACGAATACATCTAGCTCTTTGTCGTAAGGTAAATACATTTGCTCCGCAATGGAACGCCACTGCTTACGTTCTTCGTCAGCCACCTGAAGTTTCTCCAAGTTCCCAGTCGCTCCTGATTGACGTAAATATTCAATGACTTCCAATGTGTACTCTAGGCACCATTTAGCCATTAAATTCGTATACCAATTGTTATTCACATTATTCTCGTACTCGTTCGGCCCTGTAACTCCATGAATCATATATACCTGTTTACGCTCAGAGAAATGCACCCGATCCGCCCAGAATCTTGCGACACCGACTAAAACATCAATACCGAATTCACTTAGGTAAGCTTTATCATCTGTATAGTTCACATAATTATAGATCGCATAAACCATCGACGCGTTCCGATGAATTTCTTCAAATGTAATTTCCCACTCATTGTGACACTCAACGCCTGTAAAGGTTACCATCGGATATAAGGCACCTTGTAAGCCTTGCTGCCTTGCATTATGGTAAGCACCCTCAAGCTGGTTATAACGATAAAGTAGTAAGTTGCGTGTTACTTCCTTATCAGCTACAGATAAATACAATGGAACTGCATAGGCTTCCGTATCCCAATAAGTTGCGCCACCATATTTTTCACCAGTGAATCCTTTGGGACCAATATTCAAACGAGCATCTTGCCCATAGTAAGTCGAGAAGAGCTGGAATAGATTAAATCGAATTCCCTGCTGAGCTTCTTCATCTCCTACAATTTCAACATCGGAGATATCCCATCTAGCATGCCACTTCGTCTCATGTGCGAGTTTCAATGCCTCATATCCAGTACTAGCTGCATCATGCACAATTTCTTGAGCTTTAGTTCGTACTTCCGAATCTGAATAGTCTCTAGAGGTTGTTACAGCGATATACTTATAAATGCCAACCGTTTCACCCTCATTCGCATGACAGGCTACCGAATTCTCCACATACATTGCACGCTCAAGCACATCGACCGAGGCTTCCTTCATTGGCGCGATTTGCATACTTGCACCTACCGTAAACTGCGGAGTACCGAATGGATTCGGCTTTGTTTGAGCCACTAGGAAGCCATTTAAAGATTTAACACCACGCTCAATCTCCAGCCAGAAAGTCTCCTCGTAATTTGAATCCTCATTCTTTACATTGCCATCAAGGAACGGTGTGAACACGACCTTGCCCGCATAATTTAACGGAGTAGCCTTATATGAAATAGCGCAAATTTCTTTACGATCAATGCTTAAGAACCGTTCAACTTCAACTCGCGTCTGCTTAGTACCTTTGTCAACGATAAATTGTCTCTTTAGGATGCCATTCTTCATATCGAGCTCGTGATGGAAATCACGTACTAGATCAACTGAAAGATCTACCTCTTCCCCGTCCAAATGAACTCGTATCCCAATATAATTAAGAGCATTGATCACTTTACCAAAATATTCGGGGTAGCCATTCTTCCACCAGCCTACTTTGGTTTTATCAGGGAACCATACGCCCGCAATGTAACTACCAAGATGAGAATCGCCGGAATAGGTTTCTTCAAAATTCCCTCTCATTCCCATATAGCCATTGCCAATCGAGGTAAGGCTTTCTGCAAGTCGCATATCAGACTTATGCAACTTGCTTGTTGTTAATTTGAATCCATCAACATCATACAATCTCATTTATAATTCCCCCTACTTCACGGATCCTTGAGTTATACCAGCGATAATTTGTTTTTGTGCAATGAAATAAATAATAATGATCGGAATAATCGCAATCGTCAGACCCGCTAGGGCTAAATGCCACTGTTTCGTATATTCACCAAAGAAATAGAACATTTTGAGTGGAATGGTCTGCATGCCTTCTTGATTAATAACTAGCGATGGCAATAAGTAATCGTTCCAAACCCAGATGATATTCAAAATACCAACTGTAACCGTAATAGGCTTGAGCATTGGAAATACAATACGCCAGAAGGTTTGGAATGTATTACAGCCATCAATGGTAGCTGCTTCATCTAACGTTACTGGAATACCTTTAAGGGAGCCATGGAATAAGAAAATCGATAAACTTGAACCAAAACCAAGATACATAATAATTAAACCCACGCGATTCAACATGTCAACACTACCGAATATCTCAACAAGTGGAATCATAACGGTCTGAAACGGAATCAGCATCGCAGCTGCGAATACTAAGAACATAGCCTCACTAAGTTTCGTCTTCGTCCTAGACAAAGCATAAGCTCCCATGGATGAAAATATAATTATCACCACAACACTAATAACCGAAATCAATAATGAATTAAAGAATGTGTTCACAAAATCTAATTGCTGCGCTGCTTTAACATAGTTATCAAAGGTTACCTTAGCTGGCAAACCTAACGTATCTCCAAAAATTTCTTTCTTAGTTTTTAAAGAGTTAACGATCATTAAGTAAAATGGAGATATCCAGATGATTCCAAGTAAAATCCCTAGAATTTCAAGAGCTAGTTTCTTTCTTCTTTTAGTCATTACATCTCCACCTCACGTTTCTTGTTGAAATAAACCTGAGTCAAAGCGATGGCAGCAACGATAATGAAGAAAATTACTGCTTTGGCTTGTGCATAAGCCATTTGGTTCTCTCCAAACGCCGTTTTAAAAATGTTCATAGCGACCATCTGTGTTGAGTTATAAGGTCCGCCGCCTGTTAGCGATAAGTTCTGATCGTATAACTTAAACGAATTCGACAGCGTAAGGAACAAGCTGACTGTAAATGCTGGGGCAACTAGCGGGAAAACGATATGACGAAATCTTTGCCATGCACTCGCCCCATCAATCTCTGATGCCTCAACCATATCCTGTGGTACATTCTCTAAGTAAGCAACATAGATCACCATGATATAACCAGCCATTTGCCAGCTCATCAGAATAACTAGTCCCCAGAAGCTCGTTGTTGGGGTCGATAGCCATGCCTGTAATGACTCAATACCTAGTGCTTGACCAATTGCTGCGAACGCTTTAATAAAAATAAACTGCCAGATAAAACCTAGAATTAATCCACCGATTAGATTTGGCATGAAAAATACAGTTCTTAAAACATTTTTAGATTTAATCTTAGAAGTCACGATTAAGGCTAAACCAAGTCCAATTATATTAATGAATATAATGGAAACTACAGCGAATTTAGTTGTAAACCAAAGCGAGTTTAGGAAAACCTCATCCTTAAACAGCTTGGTGTAATTTTCGAATCCAATTAGAGTTGCAGAACCAATTCCGTTCCAGTCTGTAAAAGAATAATAAATACCGTATAACAAAGGGAAACCAACTACAATTATTAAAGCAACGAGTGCTGGCACGAGAAACAGCCAGAATGAAAGACCATTTTTATTGTTTTTCATAAAACATCCTCCTTCTTGAAGTCAAGAAACTGCGAGCATATGGATGGAGCAGAACTTAACTTTTGTTACAAATAAAGTGGCTTTCACAGCCACTTTATTTGTAACTATGTGTTGATTACTTATTTCTAGCAGCTTTCCATGAATCCTTAGCATTCTGAACGAGTTGTTCCCAAGCTAGCTTTCCACTCACATATTGCTGAATGTCAGCACCTAGCTTGTCCATTCCCCATGCGCTCGGATAGCCCATGAATACCCAGCTGGATGTTTTACCTTTTTGAGCATATTCATAAACAGTTTTTGAAAGTGGATCTGAGATTTTATCATTATCATAGCCATCATATGCAGGCACAAATTTGAAGTCTTCCAATACAGTACGTTTACCTTCTTCAGAAGTATATAACCAATCTAAGAAGTCTTTACTTGCTTTCTTAGTTGCATCGTCTTTATTTTCATTGACAGCCCAGTACATCGGAACACCAACAGGAATTACATCTTCTTTAACACCAGCAACTGGAATTGGTAGCATGCCTACATTATTCGCAGCAAATTCTGGATCAATATCAGCGATCGAATTATATACCCAGTTTCCTTGCTGTGTGATCGCTACTTTACTTTGAGAGAATAATTCCTCAACCTGTCTGGAATAGTCCAAACTTACAGTTGGCTGTGCAGAAAATTCCTGCTGTAGATCAACCATTTTCTTGAATTCATCTTGATACTTGAACTCAATTTCCTTCGCTGCGTACACTTTGTTAATATCATTATCAAACTCTGCTGCGAAGAACGGATTGGATAAGTGCAAGCCAGTAATCCAAGTTTCTTTAGCTGCGAATGCCATTACCGCTTCTAATCCAAGCTCTGATTTTTTGGAATCAAGCGTTTTAACCGCATTGACTAATGCATCATATGAAGTGATCGTAGCTGGATCAATTCCTGCTTTCTTGAAAACTTCTTTATTATATATAAGTCCATAACCTTCTTGTGCAAATGGAAGACCATATATTTTATTATCTACAGTCACACCAGTTAATGTACCTTGTAATGCTTTCTTAGCAGCCTCTGTATCAGCAAGATCCGTGAGCTTACCTGTCCAATCTGCTACATCTTGAGGTCCTCCGACATTAAAGATCGCAGGCTCTGCGCCAGATGCAAATTTAGCTTTAAGTGAAGCACCATAATCATCGCCGCCACCAACCGTACTAATGTTAATTTTGACATTCGGATTTTCTTTCTCGTACTTTTTGGCAACCGCTTCGAATTGTTCTTTAAACTCAACTTTAAACTGATAAATATCAATTACTGTTTGGTCTGCAGCTGCTTTATCTCCTTCTTTTGAACTCGAACAACCTGCCAAAGCCCCCAATACCAACGCACTTGCAGTTGCTACAATAATCCCTTTTTTCATGCTCATTCTAAAAAAACCTCCTCTAAGATGAAAAAAATGTCTATAAACACTGCTTAGCAGTATTCATCAAAGTAAACTATCTCTTTTCACTAAATCATGCTCCACAATCACTTTGTGGTCGACTTTCTTGTTGTTCATTAAATCAATCAGCATCTGACATGCCCTGGACCCTATTTGCTCGGAATGGATATCGATATTCGTTATACAAAGGCTTGCATTCACAAAATTAGAACTCGAATTGAAGCCTGCTACTCGAACATCTTTGGGGATTCGAAGACCTAGCTTGTTGAGCTTCTCAATCACAACCCCGCCTACTTGATCATCCATAACAATAATGGCATCAGGCTTATCTTCTGCAGTAAAGATTGTTTCAATGTCAGTCGAAGACTCGCTGTATAAATTATCTGTTATTACTAGTGATTCGCAATTTATTAATAGATTGAAATCACTAAGCGCTTTCTTGTAGCCGTTAATTCGATTGACCGTTACGACAGAGTCGTGAGTTCCACCGATAAAACAAATTTTACGTTTGCCTTGCGCGATCAAATAACTCGTTAAATCATAAGAAGCTTGAAAGTTGTCGTTATCTACACTATATATACCCACTTCCGGCTCATAACTACCAATGAGTACAAAAGGAAACTGAGCTTTCAGCAAAGATTCAATACCTTCATCCTTGACATGGGACCTCATTAAGATGATTCCATCAACCTTTTTACCATTAATGAATCTTCGAATAACATCCACTTCTGAAGATTTATTCGTAGAAATCAGAATGTCGTAACCGCTTTCACTCGCTACAGTACATATCCCTCTTAATGACTCTTGGAAGAAGGAACTTGCATAGAATGCCTCTGTATTGTGAATTGGCATAACAATTCCAATCGTCTTCGTCGATTTATTCGCTAAACTCCTAGCAACTTCATTGGGGTGATATCCCAATTCTTCAATTATTTCATACACTCGATCTTTGGTTTTCTGGCTTATCCTCGGATGGTCCGATAGTACCCTTGAAACCGTAGATTTGGATACACCTGCAAGCTCAGCAATGGTAGATAGAGTCGTATTTTTGTGCTCCATACAGGCCCCCCTTATATGTAGTACAAGGTTATTCAACAAATTGCGCAACCGTTTGCACTATTGTATCTCACCGGCTGACAATGTACTGTGCAACCGGTTGAATTAAATTTACCATAGGTTTAATAACCTGTAAACTGGATATTAATTACAGTTGAAAATAAGTCTAATTCTTAACTAATAGTTCAATAACAGTTATCTTTGGTCGATTATGCTTTCGTATTTAAAAATGCAGTGAACTCCTCAAGCGAGGCAAATCGATTTACTTTGACTTCATGGTTTCTGAGATGGTTTTCTAAGAGATTGTCTAAAGTCACTATTGCTGTCTGAAGTGGTCTTAAATCAGCAGGATTCAGAAAATCGATTAGATCCGGAAACCCTAACTGTTTATATAACTCCAGATAGCTCATAGAGTGATCTAATGGGCTCGGCCAATGCCCCTTTTCAGCGAAATAAAGAAAATAGGCAATTTGATCTTGTACGCCAACAGCTCCATAAAAGGCTGATGAATAATCGTTAGTTTCACATGCTGTTACAACCTTATCTAGCACCCCTTTTACCTCTTCGTAATAGCCGAGCATTCTGTCTGGATATGAAGGGTAAGTGGTGTATGTTTCCTTCTTATTCAAAATTAATTCAAGTGTATCCGATACTAGCTCTTCACAAGCTTGACGAATATCTACAGCAAACTCAGCTGTCATGATTGCATCAATCAACATTTCTAAACGAGGTGGTTTCAATGGAAGCCGCATAATTTGATCCATGTTCTTGCCCCAGCCCTTTGTGTAGAATGTCTGGTTTAAGAGTGCAAGACATTGCAGTACTTTCGTCAAGACTTCATATGATTCTATGCGGAATAAGGTCACACTATCAGATTCATTATTCCGTCTCATCTTATATAAATGTACATAGACGTCATGTAACAACGCTTCAGCTCTCTCTGTGAAATGTTGTCCATTCTTTGGATCTTGCTTCTCATTGATCTTATCTCGTAGCTTCATAAAGCGAGCATGGTCTTCATCCGATCTAACGTACAGTATTTGACTGTCAGCAATAATCGTAGTTTTTGAATCCTCCAGTTTTGCCATTGTTTCAGCCCGTTCCCAGCTAATAGGCCAAAAGTCAAAACTTATATCATCCACAATAAATTGAATGCTCGCACGATAACCATCAGATGTTGCTGGAATAAAAAAAAAGTCCAAGTCCGACCGTTCGGTCGCTGTTCCTTAAGCATACGACCCATAGTAAGCAATTATAGCAATATCATTTGAAAAATTGGTCCTGATATGGTTTATTAACGCGTCAGAGACGTCAAATACGTTCAGCAATTAAATTACTCCTTCGATCTTACATAGGATATTATTGTTCTTGAATTAATTCATTGTTTTCCCTAATGGATTACATGATATTATTTACTCATTATTCTATCAATAAATTTTACACAATAATCTCAATCAATTATATACTTATAAAATTATTTCGCAATTGCAACCAAATCCACTGTAGCTGCATCTTAATTATAGGAAAGGGTGATCCCGAATTGAATATCATACAGCGTCTTCATGAGAAAGACGAAGCAGCACTCGTTTCATTAATGAATCAATACGGCGACTACCTGCTGAAAACGGCATTCCTGTTAGTTAAGGATCGCCAAACAGCGGAAGAGGTTGTACAAGATACGTTCCCCATATGAAAACATTCATAGAGGCTTTGCTCAAAGTGAATCAGAATAATACAAAAGTCCAAAGCTCCCATTCGATTGAACGAATGCGCTTTGGACTTTTTGGCGTCATAAGTAAATGTTAGCTATGCATCATTAGGGTTCAACAATCGTCGGTGCCCACCAGTTACCGGATACAACTAGCATACTTAGTAAACGAATGGTGTTACCATAATAGACATCTCCTGATGTCGAGACTGCCGCATTATGATCCCATAGACTGTTTAACCATGCTTGGTTGGAGGAATTGATCATTGCGCTCACCATGAATGGAGCAGAGAATGTCGTATCTCCATAATTACTTATCGCCAGCGAGCCATCCAGCTTATAACCCGCCATAATATTGCTTGGATTATTATTCGTCTTCGCACGAATCCAGCTATTCATTGCGCTTAGCTGATTATTTCCCCTCATATCCCCTGTCATCAGATAATCTGTACCAATACGCCAAGGTGTACGAGCTGAGTTATAATAATAGTCCCCATCATTATCGGATTCTAATAATTGTGGATCCGCAGGAATGAAGTTGCTACCACTCTTTATCACGAAATCGGGAAGTAGACCTGCATTCGGGCTATAATTTGCATACAGGCTATTCACAATGTCATACGTTTTATTAATAACTTGATCCCATCGACTATCATTAGAAGCAATTCGGAAATCTTTCATATGCTGAAGCATGAAATCGGAAGGGCGAGTTACATTTGCCCAAGTTCCACTCGTCGCCCAATCTGCTATCCGCAAAATTGATTCGGATTGATTCACATCACTTTCCATGATGGCATCAATAACCTTCCTCGCTTCTGCCAAATAGTTGATTGCTCCGCTACTTCCCCACTGGCTGTCAGCAAGCAGAAGCGCATATGCGATATCCATATCACCGTCAGTAGCTGAATCAACTCCGTTAATATCTATGATTGCAGAACCGTTATCACCTTGTTGCCAAGCCATTAGATCAGGGTTAATTTCACTCGGATGCGCTCTAAAGTACCGATACATTCCGTCAAAGTAAGTTTTGGCATTCGTATCATGTCCAGCCATTATCGCAGTAATCAACATACCATAACCATGTGCTTCTGATACTGTTATGGAAATATCGTCTGGCTCAATCCAATCTCCATCACTATACCAGACATAATATTGATTTGATGTGTATGGATTCTGCTTGAGGTATTTCGCTTTCCATTCATCATATAGCCTAGTTACTGTTGCATCCATTTGCGTTTGCGTCACATGATTAGGCTTAATCGTATTCCCAGTATAGGTCGTATGCTGCGGAAATGCTTTGCGAGGACCATTTCCTACCTGCGCCTGTAATGTCTGAATGCTAACCGTATTACTTGCGAGTGATTCGAGATTCTGTGCATTATAAGCCTTTACCACATAATTGTATGTTGTATTCGGATTCAGTCCTGTATCACTAAAGGAAGTTACCGCAGTCGTTCCAACCTTGCTTCCATTGCGATATACATAATAACCAGTAGGCGCTGTGCTACCCGCTGAAGCTGTCCATGTGAGATTAATTTGGGAAGACGAGTGCGCCTGACCTGTTAAATTGGTAGGTACTGCCGGAGGATTAGTCGGAACTGGCCCTCCAATTGTATTCACTTGCACGGGATCCGAATTGAATCTCGCACCAACTGCTTTGATGATAAATTCGTAATTCGTACTCGCATTAATATTGTTCACAGTAAAGCTATATTGCGTCTTACCTGTCTCTGCAGGAATGTACTCACTCCAGTGTGTGGATACCTTATCATTCTTCTCATAAATCCGGTAACCTCTTACTGGTTCTGTGCTTCCTGTTGGAGGTCTCCATGAAATGACTGCTTTGTTGCCATTTAGAACAACACTCGCATTCGTGACCACTGCCGGCTTGACATCTGTTCTTCTGATTCCGTAGTGATCATAAACTTTCACACCATTGTTGCCAGATCCTTCGTCCGCTATAGCTGCTGTATAAGCTGTAAATTGAAGCACTTGATCCGCGACAGAAACATCAGTAAACATCTTTTTGTTCGGTTGTAGGTTCTTCGCTGCAAAATAATCGTTATATCCTGGATATTTCGTGTAGAATTTATTTCCGAGTGAGTTCGACATCAAATAAACAGTTCCTTTAGGATTGATCGCATTTCCTTCACTATCTAGCGTGATTTGTGAGGTTGGAACAACTAGATCATTGTACATTTGAAAAGATCTCATATACATATGATCGTGAGCCTCAAACACCATGTCGATCCCCATCTCATCGAACGCAGGAACTAGGTGCTTTTTATAAAATTGTACACGATCATCTTCCCATTCTCCTGAATTATCGCCTGCCGCATAAGGACCTTTGTGGAACGCAACAAATTTCCATTTCTTATCACTCTTTGCAACCGTATTCTTCATCCATTTTACTTGATCCAAGTATTCTTGATCTGCCGACTGCACAGTTCCATTACTAGCGAGCTTACCTTCAAATTGTGAATTGAATACAAGGTATAGTGCGTCTCCATATTCAAACGAGTAAACAGAACCTTCATGTGTACCGGCAACAACCTGTTTAGGCAAGTTAAAATGATTGTAGAAGTTATTGTTAGGTGTTGTCTCATCTCCATCATAATCCTGAACTTCATGACCGCCAAGCACAGGGACAAAAGGAACCGTTGTAAGCTCATTCTGCGCTAGACCCAACATCCATTGCCATTGCTCCTCTAGATCACCATGGTCTACCAAATCCCCTGCACTCAGAAGGAATTTAGGATTCCCTATTTGACCGATTGCCTTCTCAAAAGTATCTGCCCAAGGTTCAAAGCCTGATCTACTTGATGCCTGTGAATCCGATCCAGCTATGAAATGATACGGCTGATTTCCTGCTGCATCTGTCGTGAATGAACCAATCTGGCTCCAGCTATTCGAAGTACCATTCCCGACACGATATTTGTAAGCCGTTCCTGGCGTCAAGTTATTCGCAATTGCTTTATGACTGTAGTAATTCGTTTCCCTCTGATTAGCTCTGTCTCCTGGAATCACGAAAGTACTTATTTTCTCAGAACTTCCTTGATAAGTAGTTGCTCCAGTCTCTGGAAACACACCGCCCTGAACTGCGGAAGCTTCCACCACTTGAACCACCGTGTTCGTTATGACATCGGTATACCAAGCAAGGGCTATACTTGTTTTTGGATCTCCATTAAAAGTCATGTTGATTAACTTCGGTAATACAGGTGCACTAGTTGAGTTTTGAACGGTAAAGCTCCAAGAAACATCCCGAATTAACGGTAAATTATCCTGACCTTTGATCAGTTCCTTAGGTAAGGATACCGTATAGGACTTTCCGCTTGTAAAGTTCGGGTGATTGATCTTTAAGGTATTATTATTGATGACTTCAGTTGTTACATTGCTTAATGTAATGTTGTCACTACTCTTGATCGTCGCAGTATACCCTGCAACAAGGCTAATCGGCTTATTGAATTTAACCGTAACTGGTGCACTCACAGCAACATTCACTGCGCCACTTGCAGGAAGCAAAACCTCATCTATTGTTGGAACATCAGGATTTGTTCCTGAGCTAGGGCTCCCTGACACACGAATATCCTTGATTCTGCTTGAACCATAGCTTCCTATTGCTCCCGCTTCACCTTTGGTATTAACATTCGAACTGACGAGCCAGCGAATGTACAACAAGCTCTTATTATCTGCATTCGGAACAGGAACGTTGCTTAATTTACAAGTATCTCCTGCACAAGCGAAGCTCGAAGTAACCATCTTGAGACTTGTGTTCGGCACATCCTGCCAGGCCTGATTATCTGTGCTAGTTTGCACTTTGAAATCACGTGGTCCCGTTCCTGAGGAATTTTGTACCGACGATAACGTTATATTCTCATAACCCGTCGTAGGAACGGTTGCCAGCCAATATTTAGCCCCACTGCCATTCCAGCCTTGATAGCTGATTGCTTTCGTGCCACTATCGTAAGCCTCGAATACACCACCTACATTCGTAAATGTGGAGGATGTTTTGTTCAGACCATTTGTAGCAGGGAAGCTTCCGTTACTTCCTCCATTCGTAAATACCCATTCTGCTATAACTTTAGGTTCACTAGGGCTCGTAGCATTCTTTATTGTAAAACTCCATGTAATATCGTTAGCAAGAGCTACGCCATCCGTACCTGATACTAACTCCTTAGGAACGTTTACGGTATAGGTCTTTCCATTCAAAAAGTTAGGATGACCGATGATTAAAGTATCATTATTAACTGTTGCTGTTATGCCAGTTAGTGCACTTGCGTTATTTTCAACAATTGTAGGATTATAGCCCGAATTCAAGCTAATGCCTTTATTAAATTTAACAGATACGAGTGCATTTTCTGTCTGTCCGGTAGCACTGGCTGCAGGGGTTTTGGCTACTTCACTTGTTGGTATTTCCGTGCCCTCTTCAATCCGATTGCCTTTTACAATAACGTCCTTTAATAAGCTCGAACCAAAGGCGCCAACAGCAGAATTACTTGAATTTGTTGCTTTGGTGGTCGTAACGACCCAGCGTATGTACAACAAATCTTGATTATTTGCGTTCAGTGGGGCATCCTGTAATTTACAGTTCGTACAACTAAAATTACTCGTTATTAATGTTAGACCGCCATTTGGTACATCCGACCAAGTTTGATTATCACCGCTAATTTGAACTTTAAAATCACGAGGGCCAGAGCCTGTTGATGTCTGCTGCGAGGATAAAGTAATATTCTCATAATCCTTCGTCGATAGCGTAACTAGCCAGTATTTGGTGTTCGCTCCGTTATCCCAGCCTTGATATTTAATACTATTATCAGTTGATACGAGTGCCTCAAAGAATGGACCACCAACAGCTTGAATGGTGGAACTAAGTTGATTTACGCCAGACGATGCTGGAATAATCCCCCCCGTTCCAGAGCTAGTAAAATTCCACTGGGCAAGAATTTCCGTACCCGATGTGATTGCCATCTCGGCTGGCTCTTCCTCTGCGCTTGCAGCTCCTATAACATTTAATGGCAGCAAAATTAGAATGAGTAAAAATGATAGGATTTGATATAATCTTCTTTTAAGATTTTTTGAAATCTGCACCTTCATTACCTCTTTTCCATTGTTAATTAAAGCGCTTTACCACCTTCAATATATCCCAACACCTCACAAACATTCTCTTCCTATTTTCCTTAAAATGTTTATTCTCTACGTATAATGCTATTATATTTCAACTATGTGAGGGAATTTATTGACCCTCTCTTCACTTCATCTCCTGCAAATCGTCATGAATGATATAATACAAATAATAGAAATAAATCTAACGTGTACCAAAAAGCATATTTCCCACGCATAATGCACTCATTTGATCGGGAGTTGATGTCTATGGAAATCAATTTTTATGAATCTCTTCCTTTTTACATTAGTCGTGAAAAGAAAATCCACTCCAGCATGCCATCCACTCATTATCACGATGCCTATGAAATCCTCTATCTAATCTCAGGTGAAATTTATTATTATATTGAAGACAGAACTTACCAAATTGTCAGCGGTGTCTTATTGTTTATTAACATGAACGATTTACATAAGCTCGTTAATTTAAACGGCACTACATATGAACGAGTAACCTTGGTTTTTAAGAAGGGCTTTCTAAGTAACTTTCTCGTCGACCATGAAGGGTTTAACCTCTTCTCCTACTTTCATTCCAAATCGAATGCGATCAAGCTCGGCGGATACGACCAAACCTTTATCGAGCATCTTTTTAATAAAATGATTCAGGAAGAAGCCAATCAATTGCCGGGATACGACTATTACCAAAAAATCCTACTGATGGAGCTACTCGTCTTCCTCAAACGCAAAGTTGATATGGGTCTTAATCACAGTCTAATTGAATCGAATCGGGCCAATAAGAAAATTTCCCGTGTTTTAGAATTTATTAATAGCAATTATGATAAACGTATAACCTTAGATGATTTATCTCAAAGCTTCTCTATTAGTCCCTCTCATTTAAGCCGGACCTTCAAAGAAGTGACCGGATTTACCTGTATCGAGTATCTGAATAACATTCGTATGAAAGAAGCTCGCTCTCTTCTAAAGAATTCTCAATTATCCGTATCTGAAATTGCCGATCGTGTAGGATTTGAGAACCTAACCCATTTTGGAAGAGTATTTAAAGGAACCATCGGATCGTCGCCACTTAAGTATCGTAAAATGAATCGAGGTAGTTGATGAATAGGTTATAGGAATAAACCACACAACTTTCGATCAACCTAATAGCGAATTCACCCTATATACATGTCTGGTGAACTGGAGGTGAATAAATTGAACCAAGAGCAAATCGTTGCCGTTCGTAAGAATGGGGATGGAGATATCGTAGAAATGCAGCTGTCGTCAGGCCAAGTAGTTGATTATATGCAAGCGCAGCAGATGGCTAAAGCTGGAGAAATCAGTAATGTCAATGTATTTCGAGGTCGAGATGGAGATGAGCATATCCGCAGTAATGCAGATGGTGATCCGAGTAACAATCTAGATAATCTACCCACATTCTAAATATAAAGGGAGTGCCGTCATCATATGGCACTCCCCTTTTTCACTTATATCCACTTCTTAAGCTTGTCCATCGCTGCTTCGGCATCTCTCATTCCAAGCTCATATAGTGCTTCTAATTTATCTTTTTTCTTCCCCATTCGGCCGACCTGTAAATCAACAGATGGACGAATAATGACTGCGCTGCCTTCCTTCTCCATTTCTGCAAGACGATCAAGAGTTGCATTATATACTGCAGCACGCTCTTCTAGAGCACGAATAAGCCCCGTATATTCACTGTAAAATCGTCTAGCTAACCATCCAAGTCGAGTTGGTTTCTTAAGGTAATTGGCTGGCTGTGTCAGCACAACAATATGACGAGTATTGCCATCCTTCATCGACTGTTCAACTGGAATAGGGGATGCAATTCCTCCATCGAATAGCGTGCGTCCACCATGTTGAACTGGAGGAGATAAGAACGGCAAACTGCTAGAAGCACGAACTAACTTCAAGGTTTGTTCCCGTAAGTCGAAATCTCGATAAAACACAGCTTCCCCCGTATACGCATCTGTTGTTCCAACAATAAGCTGCTGTGATGAATTGTAGAACGTATCATAATCGAATGGAACGAGTTCTTTAGGCATTTGTTCAAAAATAAAATTCATGCCAAACAAGCTTTTTTCACGCCATAAATTCTTTATACTCAAGTAACGATTATCACCAATATAGTCTATAGTAACCTTCTTATTACGACCATGCTGTCCAGATATATAGGATATTGCATTGCATGCTCCAGCAGAAACACCTACGGTATAAGGGAATTTCAGTCCATTCTCCAGCCAATACTCGAGCACTCCGCCTGTATATACGCCGCGCATACCGCCGCCTTCCAGCACTACTCCTGTCTCATTCAACTAACATCCTCCTGTTCCGATACAATCTTTTGTAATAACTCTTATCTCTTACCGTACTCTAATTCACTTTATTTTTCAATCTAGATGGGTACCGTATCGATTTGCTCATTTTTATCGTATATACTGTGAGTGAATACCGACCATCCCTAGTCAATGAAGGAGGCTTTCAGCATGTCTCTTTATGCTTCTGACCAAAGCCTAAATACTGAAGTTGTTCAGCGAACATTCATGAATAATGTAGAACCCCTACATGTATCACTACAGTGGTATTGTCGTGCTGTGACTGGTTCGCACTTTGAAGCAGAGGATCTCGCGCAGGAGACTATAATGAAGGCCTATTCTATGTTTATACGGTATCCGTATAAGCAAGAAATAAGCAAAGCCTACCTATTCCGGATCGCCTCCAACTCTTGGATTGATCGCTGTCGAAAAGATAAGTTGCTTATCGACTCGAACCTTGATCCACTTCAAGTTCCAACTGAAGAGACTTTCGATGTATTCGAATTAGAGGCTGCCATGGAGACGCTAGTGGCGAATTTACCACCTCGTCAGCGAGTAATATTACTGCTCATAGATGCCCTGCGTTATACTGCCTCTGAAGTAGCCGAGCTACTACGAACAACTGAAGGAGCCATTAAGGCTGCACTTAATCGTGCAAGAACCAAACTTCAACAGCTTAATAGCAAAGAGCTCTTAGCAGATGATTGGAGCAACTCTAATAAAGCATCTCAGCTAGGTTGTGATAGAACTGACGATAAGGTCGTATACGCCTATCTTGCCGCATTCAGATCGGGTGATCCTCAAGCACTCATCCTATTACTCAATGATGGTGCACCTCTGGATCTTGTTCCAACTGTAACCGCACAAAGCAGAACTATTCCAAGCAGCAGCAAATATAACGCAACCAACAATTACACCAATCATTTCAGTCATTTACACCCTCTTGACCAATTGGCGGCCTAATTCACTCACAAGGCTTATACGTGGAGGGATATAGCATGAGTACTTTTATTCCATATGTCATCGATCAAACGAATCGCGGAGAAAGATCTTACGATATTTATTCCCGTTTGTTAAAAGATCGAATTATTTTCCTAGGATCAGCGATTGATGATCAAGTCGCGAATTCGATTGTTGCACAGCTACTTTATCTGACTGCTGAAGATCCTGATAAGGATATCTCCTTGTACATTAATAGCCCGGGTGGATCGGTTACAGCAGGACTTGCTATTTATGACACCATGCAGTTCATTAAGCCTCAGGTATCAACGATCTGTACGGGAGCAGCCTTTTCCATGGCGTCGACCCTACTCCTTGCTGGAGCCAAAGGCAAGCGTTATGCTCTGCCGAACAGTGAAGTGATGATTCATCAGCCAAGCGGCGGGGCACAAGGTCAAGCTACCGACATCGCCATTTCTGCTAAACGCATCCTACAGACACGAGAAACGATCAATCGAATTACTAGCGAACATACTGGTCAGGCCATTGAACGTATCAATAGCGACATGGAACGTGATTATTTCATGTCCGCGGATGAAGCATTGGGATATGGGATTGTTGACAAGGTGATAAAGAGCATACCTGAGCTTTAAGAGCATAACACTGTTTCATAATGCCATAAAAACATAAAAGACTAGACGGTGTAGATCACCGACTAGTCTTTTTTGCATAGGAGTGAGACTTCATATTTTTCAAAAAAAACTAAAAAATAGTATTGATTAAATTGTTTTTTACCGTTAAAATAAATTTTAACGATAAATTTTTATTAATTGAGTCTGAAACTTAATAACTTATGAGGTGATTATCATGCTAACATTACTGCGCAATCGTTCTTACTTAAATCTGTGGCTTGCTCAAATTGTTTCCCAACTAGGTGATGGAATAACTAAGCTTCTCATTGTTTATCTTGCAGCCAATTTATCCGACAATCCGATTGTGATCAGCTTTGTCATTCTGGCCCAAATCATTCCAAGCACGTTATTTGGTTCTTTCATTGGACCGCTAGTAGATCGTTTCTCCAAAAAAAGAATCATGATTAGTTCCGATCTCTATCGAGCCATCATCGTTCTGCTTATGATCCCTTCTCAGCACTCGCTTGCTTTATTACTTGTGCTTGTATTCTTTGAAGGGATTGGTGCTTTATTCTTCGAGCCTGCTCGGACTTCCATTATCCCCAGAATCGTAGGAGAAGAGAATATCACGCAATCCGTTTCCTTATCCCAAGCAACAGCGACGGCTATGAGAATGATTGGTCCTGCGATCGGTGGTGTTCTGATCGGCTTCCATAACTTTACGGCTATATTCGTCATAACGGTTGTTACATTCCTGATTTCAGCCGTATTCATCCTATTTATTCCGAATGTCCAAACTCTAAGTAAGGCCAAAGATCCAGCCGTTCATCTATCCTACAAACAATCTTTCCAAGAAGGCTTTCGTATTGTATTCCGCAACCAAGGCTTGTTAGCTATCCTGATCCTGCTCATCCCTACCATGCTCGTAATTGGTATTATTAATACCAATATAGATGCTGCGCTACTGTATACATTTAAAGTACCACCCGTGCACTATGGATTCCTCGAAACAGCACTTGGAATTGGCAGTTTATTCGGTGTAATCGGAGCTTCCTATTTGATTAAACGTCTCTTACCCCATACGCTTATGCTAGGGTCACTTATAGCGATTGGTATCAATTGTATCCTGATCCTTCCACTTGAACCTCTCCACAACCTATTCGGATTACCACCTATTTATGGCTGGATCGTCTTACTTGGCATTGCCGTTGCTTTCATTAATGTTCCGCTTGGGAGTCTATTCGTCATCCTTACACCAGATCATGCAAGAGGTAGAGGAATGGCTATTTTCAACTCACTTGCTAATACGATGATAGTCATCGGCTTGCTACTAGGCGGGTGGTTTGCATCTACATTAGGTATCCTTAACTCTTTGGCTGCAGCTGGTTTTTTGCTAATAGTCGCCACATTGCTCTTTCCTATGTTAAAATATTATCGAGCACTCAAAAGCATCGAACAGGACATGAAAGCTAAGGAGCAAGACGCAACATCTGCCTAAGCTGACATCAACACTTAACGGGTACAGGAGTGCTACCTGAATTGTTGCTCAGAAAAGGATGACCACTTATGGCAAATATACCAACGATATCGGATTTTGAAATAGCCAAGCTAATGCTAGATCCTAAGCGTAATCAAATCCTAACGATCGCAGCTTCGGAACCAGTAACGGTTAAACAAATGGCGGAGAAGATGGATGAGTTACCTTCACGGTTATACTATCACGTCAAGAAGCTTGAAGAGGCTGGCTTTCTCGAGCTTGTCGAGACGAAGCAGCAAGGTAATTTGATCGAGAAGTATTATATGTCGAATAAAAAAATGAATACCACATATCACTTAGACGATAAGATGGCTTCTGAGAACTCAGCTTATTTGATGCAAAGGTTCATGTCGCTTATTAATTCGGGATTAAGTCTAATTCAGCATGGTATGGAAACAGGTTCCAAAGAGCACAATGCAAGTGCTAACATTGCCTTTGAATCTATAACAGAAGCTGAATGGAAGCTTTCCCTGGAGAAAATTAATCAAGCACTTTCAACTAAATCAGATCAGGATGATCAAGCAGAATCCGAACTCAAAGATGAAGCCTTATCAAATTCAGACGAGCTAGAATCAGATATAGCTAAATCAGATACAACCAAACCAAGTACAGGCCAACCTGAACCAGATGCAGACAAGAAGCACGACTATGTCTACGTAATGCTTACCTATCGCCTCGAAGATGCAGAACGGCTTGCAAATGAGCTGCAAAATCAACTACCACAAACAAAAGCCAAACCCGAGTAATGAGGGCTTGGCTTTATTACAATCTATTATCCCATCCGAATTTACTCCGCCCAAATTTTGTACAGAGCCTGTGTCCCTTTATCCTCATATCCGAGATCAGCAAGCTGCCCATAGAGAGAAGCAGCAAGTGCTAGACCTGGTGTCTCTAGCTTCATTTCCTTAGCAACCTCAAGGGCAATGCCCATATCTTTGATAAAATGCTTAATATAGAAGCCAGGTTCAAAATTGCCGGCAATAATTCTAGGTGCAAGATTGCTAAGAGACCAGCTTCCTGCCGCTCCAGTTGCAATGCTCTTCAGTACGCTTTCAGGGTCGAGTCCCGACGATTTAGCATAAGCTAACGCCTCACATACCCCAATCATATTGGAAGCAATCGCTATTTGATTGCACATCTTCGTATGCTGACCAGCACCTGCTTTGCCTTGTAGCACGATATTCGATCCCATAAGTTCCAAGATCGGCAGTATAGCTTCATAAGTATCACGGTCGCCACCGACCATAATGGATAGCTTAGCTTCACGTGCACCTACATCGCCACCGGAAACCGGTGCATCTAATACATGCATTTGCTGTTTGGCAGCCTGCTGATAGATTCTCTCTGCAAGTAGTGGACTCGATGTTGTCATATCAATGAAATAGGTACCTGCTTGCGCATGTTTCAGTAAACCCTGCTCACCAAGATACACCTCTTCTACATCCTTCGGATAACCTACCATTGTAATAATGACATCACATACCGCTGCAAGACTACTCGGCGAATCATGCCAGACTGCACCCTGATCTATTAACTCAGCCGCTTTGTTTGCTGAACGCGTATAAATATGTAAAGGATAGCCCGCTTTCATGATATGACCTGCCATACTCTTGCCCATTACCCCAATACCAATAAATCCTACTGCAGTTTCTTTAGGCTGTAATTTCATCTATTATTCCTCCTGATCACTAAAGACTCCTTCTATAATTAAAACTCATCTTATCCTAAAGTACAATTTCGAATTTATTCTTATAACGATAAAAAGAGAGGCCTTCGGCCTCTCTTCTGTTTATTGATATTGACGGATAAATTGAACTGCCTTCGAAATATCTTCTTCAGGATTCTGGTCCACTTCACGTTCAATCGTTAAATAACCCTCATATCCAATTTCCTGTAATGCAGCAAAATAAGTATCAAAATTAACATTTCCTTCACCAAGCGGTACTTCACGGAAGTACTCTCCTGATGCGACCATTTGAGCAATTTTGCCATGATCCATATCTGCATATCCAAGCGATCCGTATACATCTCTCGGATCAACAGGCATATAACGGATACCATCCTTCACATGCGTATGTACAATGTAATCACGTAGTAGCTTTACCCCAGCTACCGGATCATCTCCTGTAACCATGACCATATTCGCAGGATCAAAATTGACCGATACACCGTTCGCACTTAAGGAATCAAGAAATTTCTTTAGGGTTGCCGCAGTTTCTGGCCCTGTTTCTATTGCGAAGAACGCATTCATGCTTTTGGCATACATGGATAGTTCATCACATGCCTTCTGCATGACTTCATATATAGGATCATTCTCATCCTGAGGAACAATCCCGATATGAGTAGTTACTACTCTCGTACCTAGTTCAACAGCAAGATCAAGAATCCGCTTAGATTTCTCGATTTTCTGCTTATTGACCTCAGCATCTTGAAAGCCATGCCCAGCTAAATCACCACATAATGCGGATATTTCAAGACCAAGTGATGCGATGTAATTTTTCAATTCTTTTCTGGAAGCACTAGATAGGTTATCTGGGTCCATTTCCCCGTGAACGGCATAGATTTGCACACCGTCAGCACCGACTAATTTAGCCTTTTGAAGTCCTTCACGTAAGGGTACGCCAAAGCTGTCTACGATTACGCCAACTTTATTCAATAGTTTCATTATCCTTACTCTCCTATATGCTTTCCTTAGGAAAGCTAGTATCGATATAAACCATATACTTGAATCAATTTCATAACTCATTGAAACCATTAAATTGATTTACTTGCTTAATTATGCAAAAGTAATTTCACAGCCTTTGTCAGCTGCTTCATAAATGCCACATAATATTTTCATAAGCTCGACGCCATCTTCAACTGGTGCAATCGATTGGGAACCAGTTAAGCAGCTGTTAATAAAGTTATCAATCTCATTCTGAAATGCATGGGCAAAATCAAATGAAAGATGATCCACCTGAGGATTAACATTCAGAATCGTGTCATGCTTCTCAAGCACTATTGATATTTCAGGTTCGAGTTCAGCACCACCCTTAGTACCATACAGTTTAACGGATAGCTCATCCTTCTTCGCATGAAGAGTGAAGGAGACATCAACCATTAGCGAAGCTCCGTTCTCAAAACGAATAAGGGCATTCGCACTATCTTCAACTGTATTGCGGTTTGCATCATAATCAGCAGCTTTATAGAATTGTAGATTTTTGATATTCGAGCGATTACCAAGCTTATGATACACATTACCAGTAATCGACTTCACCTTTGGTCTACCCATTAGATACCAACTGATATCGATAATATGAACTCCAAGATCAATTAACGGTCCACCACCTGAACGCTCTACATCAGCAAACCAGCCACCCGGATTCCCAAGTCTACGTAAACAAGAGGCTTTAGCATAATAAATTTCACCTAACTCACCTGCATCAATAAATTGCTTCAAAATGCCGGTATTCGAAGCACTTCTACGAACGAAGCCCACTTGATAGATAAGATTGGTTTTATTGACGGCTTCTTGTACTTGTATTGCTTCTTCTACTGTTTTACAAAGCGGCTTCTCACAAAGCACATGCTTACCTGCTTCTAATGCCGCAATGGATATAGCCGCATGTGAGTTATTCCAAGTACATATGCTAACCGCATCGATAGCAGGGTCAGCTAATAATTCATGGTAATCCGTATAGATCTTAGTTGCCCCATATCTAGCCACATTCTCTGCTGCCCGCTCCTCGTTCAAATCACAAACAGCATAAATTTCTACATTGGGATTGTTACGATAAGCTTCAAAATGAACACTCGAAATCGAACCCGCTCCGATCACACCAACATTTACGCGTTTCATATCATTCTCACACTCCACTAACGTTATAGTTGATTCCACATTCTAACTGCATTATCCATCCCAGTCTTCGAACCCCATTTACAATCTTCGAGTCCTTCAAACTCAACTGAGAAATACCCCGAATAACCAAACTCTTTAATCGTACGAAGTACTTCGTACATGTCAATGTCGCCTTGACCGACAATAGCACCTCTTAAATAATTGCCATTCGCAGTACGGAAAAAGCCATCCCCTGGATTCTGATGTGAAGGTCGATAGTAGAAATCCTTCAAATGTACGATAGAGGCATATGGCAGGCTTCTCTTAATCGCATCTAGTGGATTCTCATCAAGGCATAAGAAATTACCAACATCTAGTGTTGTTCGGAAATTGTCGCGATTAACCTTCTCTACTAAAGTAAGCACTCGGTCGCTTCCCTGAATATAGAAGCCATGATTCTCAATTGATGTTACGATCTCGTACTGAGCCGCATAGTCAGCAATCTCCTGACATACTTCAACTAACAAACCTAAGTCTTGCATATAATTTGCTAGAGTTGCTTCTGGAATTGGACGAGAAGCAACATCATGTCGCATTAATTTCACACCTAGTCTGCCTGCGATATCGACTTCTCTCTTGACCCGATCCACTTCATCTCTTAGTTTCTGTTCGTTCTCTACGATAAAGTTAGCACCAATTGCATAGTTGGATAGATCAATGCCAACACGCTTAGCTTCTTCACGGATTTTCTCAGGCAGTTCGGGATCTTGATGGATATTGAAGCCTACAGGCACGACCTCCATGTGTGTTCCACCATGATTAGATACCCACTGAGCTACATCTAAGATTGACATATTCCCTGATTTGATCTCGTTAAATAAACTATAAGAGCTTAACCCAATTTTCATGATGATTCCTCTCCCTCTTATCCTCATAGTTGTTTTCATATTTAAGGTTGCTAGACGACCGATACCTTTCCTTTAAAAAGTTGATATAAGGTCATTGTCGTCGCACCCTTCACATGATTCTTCTTACCCGAACTTGCTCTAACGACAAGCTCTGGTTCATACAATTCTTGAGCTGTAAACTGACTTAAATACTGATGAATTTTACCCATGCACTTATCTGACTTGATAAACCAACCATCTAAAATAAGTTGTTCGGGACCAATCAAATTCATCATGATCGCGACTGCTCTGCTTAAGAACATGAGAATACGATTCATGGTCGGTTCAAGCCAAGCTTCATCATTATTATAGGCTTCAAGTACATCTTCTATATCCTCAGGAATCCTTGAAGCCCCTAATTTGATTGCCTTTTGACGAGCTTTCACCAGTACATTCGTCGTATTAAATAATTCATCATGCAGCAGGATTACCTCTCCTGCTCTACCTTTATAACCAGATAATACTTGACCATTCAGAATGATCCGGGCCCCAACGCCTTCATGAATCCATACATAGAGCACATTCTTCACATCTGAATTTGTCTCTTTGTAATATTGTTGAAAGGCAGCTGCACTCGTATCATTCATCACAAACATAGGCAAATTATAACGATTTTGGAGCAGCTTCACAACATTAAAATCACTTAATTCTAAATAGCGTGAATACGTAATCGTGTCCCCAATTTCATTAATAATGCCAGGTGAGGCAATCCCCACACCCCTGATCTTTGAAAAATCAGAAATGTCTGCACGCTCAATCACCCCGTTAATGCACTCAATAATCGCTTGAAGAACATGATTGTTACCTTTCACAGTAGGAATACTCAGGTCTGCAACAACTTCACTATGAAAATTCGAAAGTGTGCAATAAAAGTTCTGATTCCCAAGTCCAACCGCGATTACAAACCCCTTATCTTTACTAATTTCGAGGGAAATCGCCTTTCGACCAGCTCCTGGAGATGATTTCTCACCCGATTCTACAATGAAGCCTTCCGCTATTAATTCATCCACTAATGAAGAAATAGTTGTCGCACTTAGCTTCGTTACTTTCGCAATCTCTGCTCGTGACATCGCCTTTTCTCTATGAAGCAAGCTTAAAATGGTTGCCCGATTGATTTCTTTCATCAGAAACATGTTGCCTCTAATATGTGTCATGGCTGTCCTTTCTCCTGGGCAAAGTTTTCTAACAAAGCAATCCCCAGTTCTATCATTCTATGAATTACGAATTATTTGATTAATAATTTGCTGGCTTCAAGAGCTTTATTTTGGATTTTGTCTAATTCATCCAAGCGCATCGATTTGAGACTAACGTTTCATTTGAAATCATTTGATCCGATGCTCGACTTGTAATAAACATTGACAATTTCAGAGGTGCCAGAATGAGAACCATAGTTAACTAGTGTAGATCCCCTAATTGGTTCCGTATTATCCATTCTAACTCCCCTTTTTTAGAATAATATGAATTTATTATATTATCCATTTATTAATTTGTACAGTGTCCTTATTAATTTTTTTTTGATCTATTGCCTTCCTATTTTTTGCCATGATAAGATGGACTTAGAATACGATAAAGAGGAGCAACTTGATATGGCACTTATAGAATGTACCTTTTACTCGGAAGTATTAGGGCTTATGACAACATTGACCGTTATCCTCCCTGAACACTACTCGTCTCAAAACAATAGCCAGAAGAGTTCAACAGATGGGCTGTACAAAACACTCTATCTCCTACATGGCTTGTCAGATGATCATTCTGCATGGTCACGATATTCATTAATTGAGCGTTATGCCATAGCCAAGGATTTGGCTGTGGTTATGCCACAGGTTGACCGTAGCTTCTATACAGATATGGCATACGGGAATAAATATTGGACTTTCTTAACAGAAGAAGTACCCCGAATTGCCCGCTCCTTCTTCCGGTTGTCCTCGGCAAGAGAGGATAATTTCGTTGCAGGATTTTCAATGGGGGGTTACGGTGCTTTTAAATGGGCGCTTCGTCATCCCGATCATTTCGCTGCAGCAGCGAGTATTGCTGGTGTATTAGATATCGCAGATCCATTGTTACGTGATCGATATGGGCATCATTTTACAACAATTTTTGGTGAACAGGATATTAAGGGTACAGACAATGATCTCATCCATTTACTAGAGCAAGTGAACCGAATTGACACACAGAGACCACTACTCTATCAGTGCTGTGGGACAGAAGATTTCTTGTACCAAAACAATCAAGCTTTCCGCGTAGCATGCGAGCAAACAAGCTTACCTCATACTTATGTAGAACAAGCTGGTGCTGGTCACGATTGGACCTATAGTGATGCCAAAATCAAAGATATTCTTGATTGGCTTCCCTTGAATGGCGATCAAGGATGAATACCTTATTTCGAAATAAATGGCATAATGCTATCTTGAACTAGATTTACGATTAAAGGAGTAGACAACATGGCACTTATTCAATGCAGCTTTTATTCAGATACATTAAAAATGAAGTCCACGATGACAGTTTTTCTACCGCAACAAAACTCTGCACATATAAATGATCCGAGCAATAGTAAGAAGGAGCTATACCCGACTCTCTACTTACTTCATGGCATGGCAGGCGATCATTCGTCTTGGTCAAGAAATACTTTAATTGAAAGCTTTGCGGCTGAGCGTGATTTAGCTGTCGTGATGCCACAGTTTGATCTCAGCTTCTATACCGATATGGCTTATGGCAACAAATATTGGACATTCTTAACGGAAGAGCTACCCAGAATCGCTCGTTCTTTCTTTCCCCTATCCTCTGCTAGAGAGGATAATTTCGTAGCAGGCTTCTCTATGGGGGGTTATGGAGCTATGAAATGGGCACTTCGCCATCCTGATCAATTTGCAGCAGCAGCAAGCATATCAGGTGTTCTAGATATTACAGCTCCTATAGCGCGTGAAACGATGGATTCTCAATATGAACTGATATTTGGTGATCAAGAGATTAAAGGAACTGACAATGACCTGCTTTATCTGCTCGACGAAGTTAATAAAAGTGATATGCCTAAGCCAATACTCTATCAATGCTGTGGCACAGCAGATTTCTTGTACACGAATAATCTAACTTTTCGTCATGCATGTGAACAAACCAGCTTCCAGCTTACTTATAACGAGCTTCCAAAGGCTGGTCATGACTGGACGTATAGCAATGCTAAAATTAAAGATATTGTAGCTTGGCTTCCCATACCTAAGAGAAGTTCCTAATTGTCATCACACATAAAGAGGCGGTACGCTAGAAAAACTTCTGCATACCACCTCTTTTCTATAGCCTTATTTTGGCTCAACATCAAAATCAGTTATGATTCAGAGCTCTTATTTTATTGCAATATAAATATCGACCTCAGCCTCTTCAGGATTTAAGCTACGCTCATCATACAACTCAAAATCCCCCGTGTATATACGCTCCAGAACCGAACTCGCTGCCATACTCCAGATCGCCTGCCAAGCTTCTACTACTACCTCTGAGAAAGGTCCTCTTCTAGTTGTGAACACAGCATATTTGGCAGCTGGCACCTTAATTACTGTCATTCCCTCAGGTAGGACGTCTATAGCATTAACACTAGTACCTAGAAGCAATGTATACTGTCCGAATGCCTCATTCTCATAATCGGTATAACAGCCATATATTGTATTCGGCTCGGATTGATTCGGAATATGCTGTAGGATCGACTGTTCTGAGAAACGATCCCACAGTTTAGGAATGACACCACTCTCCGTCATTTCTTGCCCATTTGAGGTCCTCGTTGCAATTCCTACTAAATGAAATTCAGGTTTCTCTATGATTGTAAATGGCTTAATTATCTTATTATTATTGTTCTCCTGAGATGACCACCGCTTTAAATTCGGTAAATAATTCGTCATCATCGTTCGCGCTGCCTGCTCTTCCATTCCATCCTGCACCATAAATGGCACACAGATTTCGATCATTTCTTCTAAGCTGGAATTAGGATTTGTAAACTCACCTTTCTCATAACAGTACTTACAATAATCCTGCACCTTATTATTTTGCTTATCGTTCCCATACTGCTCTTCATGCTCAAGTGGCATTCCACAGCTCTGACATACATTCTGGCTCATCATATTACCCTCCTACATCGTTATAGATCAAGTATAAGAGAGTGAACCTGACAACCCTATGTCATGTTTATTGATCTCCATCATAGATTTGTGAAATATTAGCAGCAATCTCTTTAATTCTTTGACGAATATGTAATGGCTGTAACACTTCAACATCTTGCCCAAAACTAAGGATAAAGCCATACAGCCAATTGTCTTCAGGATAATCTAGTGATACTTCGTAGTTTCCATAGCCATCCTCATGTAGTTCCTCCACTCCAAACCATTCTTCAGCCAAATGTTTAACTTTTTGACGAAAGCGGAGAATCAGCTGAACATTTGGAGTGGATGTTACTGTTTCATGCCATCCTTGTTTCCAAGGCAAAGACTCAATCGAAATATCTTGTCTGATAAAAGAATGCTCTTGAACCCTAATATCCTTCATCCGAAACAGCTTAAACAACCGAAAGCCACTTCGAACCTTGCAATAACCATAGAGGTACCATTTATGCTGTTTTAATACGAGTGTATAAGGTTCAACGCTACGTTCTGTAACTTCTCCCTGAGCATCACAATAGGTGAAGGATATCATTCTAAGCTGCTCAATTGCTAGTTTGATTTGATTCAGCTTATCTTCAAGCTGCCCATTATTGCCCCACGAGGAGAAATCAACGATAAATTGCTTCGTTTGGTTATGAAACTGCTCTGTCTGAGCCTTGGGAATAATGCTACTTATTTTCTCCATAAGCATCTGATTATTATGGCTATTGTAGGAGGTGGAGATACTCTGTAGCGCTGTCATGATCGCCGCTAAGTCATTATTCGTTAGTAGATTGCGATCTAACCGATAGCCTTCTACAAGACCAATGCCCCCGCCCGCTCCCTGAAAGGTCGTAATCGGTATCCCCGCTTGGTTAATCACTTCAATATCTCGGTAGATTGTACGAACAGACACTTCAAATAAATCTGCGAGTTCTTTCGCTTGTACCATTCTTCGATTTATTAGTAATATAACGATCGACAGTAACCGATCGAGTTTCATGGACATCTCTCATTTCTATACGGTGCGTTATCACACTTCCCTCCTCATTATACTTGATTTTACAGATGAATTGATTGTATTGCTTCTTTAAGTACCTTGGCAGAATGATGGAGCTTGCTCATTTCATCCTCACTTAAGGTAAGTTCCATGATTTCGCGTATACCGCCATGATTAACAACAGCAGGAACACCAATATATACATCTTCTAATCCATATTGCCCTGTCAAAAGTGCCGATACACTTAGAATGGAATTTTCATTGCGAACGATCGCTTTCGTCAGACGTGCAAGTCCCATTGCAATTCCATAATAGGTTGCGCCCTTACGATCAATGATATGGTAAGCGGCATCCCGCACATTCGTAAAATAATTATCCAAATCTGTTTGTGTAAGGCCAACTTTATCAGTTACATATTCCAGTAATGGACGAGCCCCAACATAAGTATTACTCCAAATTGGCAATTCAGTATCGCCATGTTCCCCCATGATATAGGCATGTATATTATGAGAATCCACTTGGAATGCGTCACCTAATGTATAACGTAATCTCGCTGTATCTAGAATAGTTCCAGAACCGATAACTCTCTCAGGAGCAACTCCTGCGTATTTCCATGTAGCATAGGTCAATACATCCACTGGATTGGTTGCAACGATAAAAATACCATTAAATCCAGACTCCATAATGGATGTTACAATCTGTTTGAAAATCCGCGAATTTTTACCAATAAGATCAAGTCTCGTTTCACCTGGTGCTTGATTCGCACCCGCTGTAATGACAACAACATCGGCATCCTTACAATCCGAATAATCACCTGCCCAAATATTCATAGGCGGAGCAAATGGTAAGCCATGATTAAGATCCATTGCGTCACCTTCTGCTTTACGCACGTTCTTGTCGATAATGACGAGTTCACTTACAATTCCTTGATTAAGTAAAGCAAATGCGTAGCTCGATCCAACAAATCCAGCGCCTATAAGCGCCACTCGGTTAATTTTCTTTGATTTCATATGTATCTACTCCATTTCTTAATATTATAGTCATGCAAAGTAATTTTGGAGTTTATTGTGTCGTACAGCTCACATTATTATTCTTCATTCACTCTATATCACTTAAAAAGACCAATCCTTTTAAATAGGAATTAGTCTTTTCTTGTATTGCTTGTGAGCTCTATTGTTTGTGAATTTTATTGTTCACGAATTGAAATACTGCCTGAGCTAGTTTTTACCTTAATGAGGTCATTCGTTAATCCCTTGGATTCAGGGGCAGATATCGAGCCGGAAGACGCGCTTAGATCATATAAACCACCAAATTCCTTAGAAACGGCAAGATTAACACTACCTGAAGATGCTTTAATATCTGCTGCTTTGGTCAATAAATCATCAATGTTAATCGATCCAGAGCTCGTTTTCACATTCACCTTATCGCCTGTTAACTGATCTATTTTAATACTGCCAGAACTTGCAGTAGCATTCGTATTGCCTGTAATATCTGCTCCTTTGATACTACCTGAAGTCGATTTCAACGTTAATTGACTAGCTGTTGCACCATCAACTCTTATACTACCAGAAGAGCTTGATACTTCTGCTTGATCTGCTTGCAGATTCGTTATTTTGATGCTACCCGAAGAGCTATCAATATTTGCGGTTTTCGTCTTTAAATTCGTTAGACTAATGCTCGACGAACTCATATCAGTAGTAACTAAATCGAATGAAGCTTGCTTAGACATCGTGATCACAATTTGCTGTTTCTCGAATCCTGTGAAATCCATAAAGCTAAAGAACCGAGTATCTTCTCGTAACGATAAATTTAAGGTATGGTCTGTAATAGCTGCTTCTTCAATCTGCTGAATGACTGTATCGGATGCATTTCCTGTTATCTTGATTGAGTTCTGATCATCTGAGCTCGGGACAACCTCAAGTTCTATCGAATAGCTGCTACCCACTAAATGAAGATTTTTCAATTCATCGTTTGTGAATTTCCATTCCTTCACATATGCAGTTCCTTTACTACCGAAGTTGAAATTCGTAGAAACCACTCCTATCACTCCGATTAGCATACAAACGATACCTAACGTTAATAATATTTTCCTCATTCGTAATTACTCTCCTTTACAAGTGATCGCATCCAATTCCAATAGCCTACTGTTGCCTGTAATAACCAGCTGTAAACAGGCTTAATGGTTGTTGTAAATATTAGACCTACACCGACAAGCCCGATTGCTGTATACCACTTTGCAGGGACGAACTCGTTATAGAGAATATAATCTAGCAATGCAGCAATTGGGCTAAGGAAGAATGCAATCGAAGAGACACTAAAAGCAAACCAGGCTGCCCATAAAGAAACTCCTATTGGGAATACAATCGCAAGTGTAAGAAAACCTAGTCCAATCGAAAGTAATATTGTTCTCACGCCGCTTGTAGACGATTGAACATGAGCAGCTCTAGGATAGCTAGTTACATGTTCGAAGCTAGCAGCATGTAAATCATTTCGATCTTGAAGGACCTCTTTCACTATTTCATAGGGATTGCCAAGTTCATATGAAATTTCTGCCTCAGACTTGCCATTTTGTAACCCAAAGGTAAAATGAGCTTCATATTCATACAATAATTCATTTCTCTCCGAGATGGGAAGTCTTGCTAATTGCTGTTCAAGTATCCCCATATATTGCGCTTTATTCATCTCTCTCCCCATCCTCTAACAAGTTGTTTATCCCAGTCACAAATTGTTTCCATTCTGCAACCATTAAGCTTAAATACCCTTCGCCTAACTCAGTTAACTTATAATACTTACGTGGTGGTCCCTCATTAGACTCTTGTAAATAAGTCGTACAATAGCCTTCCTTAACTAGCCTACGCAGTAGCGGATATAAGGCTCCTTCAGCCACTTCAATATATTTAGAGAGCTGCTGAGCAAGTTCGTAACCATATTGATCCTTCTTGCTAATTAGAACAAGTACACAGAGTTCCAATACACCTTTTTTAAATTGTACAATAACATTCATGACATCCTCCACTTTATCTTACGTTGTTTAGAATTCATAGTACTGAACTATACTCACTACTGTAAAATAAATATATCACACAGTAGTGAACAATGCAAGGTAGTGATTTAATCATAATACTTGACATCCAACATACACAATCATATATTATTGAGTATGTATTGAGAATTATTATCACTAATCTAAGCACATATTGAAATGGAGGATTTTCCTTTTGAAAACAATACAAAGCATTATTAAAGAAAGACGTTCGGTGAGCAAATTTAAAGACCTTCCCTTCTCAACCGATATGATTATAGAATTATTAAATGTGGCTATCTGGGCCCCAAATCATAAGCTTTCAGAGCCTTGGAGATTCATTCTTGTACAAGGGGAAGGAAAGAAGCGATTAGCTAACGCTGTTCTCGATTCTTTCACAGCGGAGAATAAGGAGAAAATTGGCGAGAAGACCTATAACAATTTGGTTAATAACGTTCCTGTTCATCTAGTTGTTGTTGTCAGAGAAGACGAGAATCCTGTACGCAGAGAAGAAGATTATGCAGCTACAGCTAGCCTTATTCAGAATTTCCAACTCGCTGCATGGGAACAAGGTATCGGTATGGTATGGAAAACAAGTGGATACACGAAATCCGCACAATTCCGTGAAGCACTTCAGATCGAAGCTAACGAGCGTGTTGTTGGACTACTCCAAATGGGCTATCCCGAAATGATTCCGCAAGCAAGCTCTCGTATTCCTGCTGAGCAGAAGCTCACGATCATACAAAATTAATTTCTGCTAACTCTAATATAGGTAGATCTCGATCCTT
Source organism: Paenibacillus sp. P5_B5 (assembly GCF_056400365.1). Taxonomy (NCBI): domain Bacteria; kingdom Bacillati; phylum Bacillota; class Bacilli; order Caryophanales; family Paenibacillaceae; genus Paenibacillus; species Paenibacillus sp. P5_B5. The sequence continues at coordinate 47,928 of NZ_JBFULK010000005.1, read as the reverse complement.
AATGGATAGGATCGGCTTCGCGATTGGCCAATCAATCCCGATAAACTCATCATTCCAAGCTATTCCCCTATCACAATTCGGTGAATAATATTCATCAACCTTGTAGAATACTTGTGTATTGGGAACAAGTGTACAGAAGCCATGAGCAAATCCTTTGGGAATCAACAATTGTCTCTTATTCGCTTCACTAAGAACTACACCTGTCCAATGACCGAATGTTGGTGAGTCTTTGCGTAGATCTACCGCTACATCATAGATGGCGCCTGTTAAGACTCTCACCAGTTTAGTCTGTGCTTTGGGCTTGAGCTGATAATGTAGACCTCTTAGCACACCCGCTTCCTTGGATAAAGAATGGTTGTCCTGAACGAATGCGATGTTAATCCCTGCATCTTGAAACTCTCGTGAATTATAGCTCTCCATAAAGAAGCCACGTGGGTCTTCATAGCTTGCAGGTTCAATGATATATACATCTCGTAATTGTTTTGTTGGAATTATTTGCATACTAAATACACCCGCTTTACCCGTTTATATCACCATATGCGGTGGGTAAGCGGAACATACATAATGAACCGACTCCGTCCACTAATGCAAGACGGAGTCGGTTATTTTATAACTTTTTAACTAGATAATAGTGCGTATGCTCGCCTGCAACACCCTCAATTTGTCCATATACTTCAAACCCTTGTTTTTGATAGAAACCAAGTGCTTGAAAGCTGAGAGTGTCCAATTTAATCATCGAGCATTTCAGTTCCTTCGCTTTATCCTCTGCCATCTGAATCAGCTTAGCACCATAGCCACGCTTCCTCAGTTTCTCATCTAGCCATAGAATTTCAATCGCTAAGACATCCCAGAAATTACGACCTATCATTCCGCCACATACCTGACCACTCTCTTCGTCAAGCACGAAGAAGTTCACTTCTTGATGCTGCTCTCTCAGACGCTCTGAAATATGGTTTCGATTAAATTGTGATAATCCAGTTCTTACTTGCTTTTTGGCTTCTATATTCTCACCGTTGTCCTCTATGATCCGAAACATTGAATCCCCCCCATATCATTCAGCATAATAATCTAACATCTTATATAGATAGTAATTCTACGATAATCGAAAAATTTAATCAATTTATCGATAACCGCCAAAACATATGCTGATATATTCACAAAAAAAAGACTAACGAAAGACATATTTCATGCCTAACGTTAGTCTCTATTGAAATTAACCTATGAACTCTTGTACCCATACACCTTGATAATATCCTACACCTATTTTCGTAAAGTTAGGGTTTAGGATGTTTTCCTTATGACCCGCACTGTTCATCCAGGCTTTCATAACATCCGCTGGAGAACGCTGCCCTTTAGCAATGTTCTCACCCGCTGTGCGATAAGAAATGTTATAAGACTTCATCATATCGAATGGTGAACCGTATCTTGGTGAATTATGATCAAAATAATTATTAGTGTACATATCCTTTGCTTTATCTAGCGCCATATTTGAAAGAGCTGTGTCCATAGTTAGTGGCTTAGCACCAACTTTTGCCCGCTCATCATTAACAAGTTTAACAACCTCTTGTGTAAATTGAGAAGTGCCTGTATCCGGCTTAGTGCCCGTATCTGGTTTAGTACCTGTTCCTGGCTTAGTGCCTGTATCAGGCTTCGTGCCTGTGTCCGGCTTAGTACCTGTACCTGGTTTAGTACCTGTGCCCGGCTTAGTACCGGTACCTGGCTTACCTGTAACCGAATCCTTCCATTGCGGAGGCCATACAATATGAATGTTTCCGAATTCCGGATTTTTAATTTTCGTCTGAAGATCACTATTAATCTTCTTTATGATCTGATTAGCAGACTCATTATCTGGCAACTGACACGAATTATTTGTAGCGGCGGATGCTGCTCCAGCTCCAGCCGACACCATCATAACTAATGCTAGCGAACTTGTTACTGCTACTTTCTTAAAACTCTTTTTCATATCTTACTCTCCTTTGGTAGCCTACGAGGTTAGCTGACGGGTTCGAGATAAAGAGCAATCCTCTACCATATCAAATGGTTTCACCCCACAAAAACAACGGTTCCCCCGCGCTCAATGAGCTTCGACTTGATTGTGGTACTAAACCATAGTAACATCCTCTACCAACTCTTTCATTCCCAAATTAATGGTAGATATGGTTGTATTCAACTAGTTGACGCGATTATTAAAATAATCAAATAATTACTCTATTAAGTCACAAAATTAACATATGTCTGAAAATTATTATTCATTATCAAAAGGTCTTTGTAGGAATTTGTCGAAATACTGGGTGTAAATGGCATTGTTACTGCTATAGCAAGAAGAAACTGGAATAAACTGGAGGAGAACTATATGAGCAAAGATAAATCATTACAACCTACAATAACGATTCGCACCAAACTCCTTACTGCATGTTTAATTCTGTTAATCGTTCCAATAATTATTATCGGAACAATCAGTTATCAATCGTCATCCAAGGAAACAAACACACTTATTGAAAAAAACATTCAAAATAACGTAGCCATGGCACTTGCTCTGATTACCTCATTTGATGAATCCGTAAAGAATGGAACTTTATCTAAAGAAGAAGCACAAGAAAAAGTGAAAACAGCCTTACTTGATTCTAAGCAGGGGGGTATAAGAACGATCAATAAAGATATTGATTTGGGTGAGCACGGGTACTATTACGTACTTGATGATCAAGGTATGCTGCTGGCACATCCAAAGCTAGAAGGTCAAAGCATATGGGACAGAAAAACAAGTGACGGTTTCTACTATATCCAAGACGTTATCGCTAAAGCGAAAAGCGGTGGCGGATTAACCAAATATAACTGGCCTTTACCGAATTCCGAAAAGGAGGCGCTCAAGGTAGTATACAGTGCGTATTACGAGAATTGGGGCTGGATTGTCTCTGCTGGATCCTATATGCAGGATTACAACCAAGGACTCACCAATATCCTTAAGACCCTTCTCATCACACTTGCGAGTTGCTTCTTGGCAGGTCTACTATTTTCCTATTTATTCGCTAGGCATATAGCTAAGCCACTCTCTATTGTAAGTGAACAAACGGTGCAAATCGCAAAAGGTGATCTTACGGGTGACTTCCTACTCATCAAGAATCAGGATGAGCTCGGACAACTCGGAAGAATGTTCTCACTCATGCGTCAGAACATTCTTAAGCTTGTAACAGAAATCAGCACAAGCTCTGATCAAGTATCACAGAAGCTCGGGGCTTTAGCTCAATCAACACATGAAGTAACGGAAGCGAGCAACCATATTTCTTCTTCCGTCCAGCAAATTTCGTTACTCACTCACACACAAGCCAGAAGTGTTGAGGAGAATGCAAATGCAATGGAAGAGATGGCGGCAGCTATCCAGCGGATTTCAGAGACATCTACCATTACACTTGGTGTATCTGAAAGTATGGCTAATGAAGCTGATCAAGGTAGTTTATTTATAGCTGAGACTACAGAGAAAATGACTTCTCTACATGCCACGATCAGTGATTTATCGATCGTTATTGAGCAGCTTAATGATCGCTCACAGCAGATTGGTTCAATCGTTCAAGTCATTACAGAAATCGCTAATCAGACAAGATTATTATCACTCAATGCTGCGATTGAATCGGCTCGAGCTGGGGAAGCGGGTCAAGGCTTCGCTGTAGTTGCTTCCGAGGTTCGGAAACTTGCAGATCGCTCTAATCATTCTGCACTGCAAGTATCGGAGCTCATTAGCAGTATTCAAGGCAACATCACATTTGTTGTAACAGAAATGCATAGAAGTGAAATAGAAGTGAATATTGGAGTTGAATCCGTAATAAAAACAGGAGAAGCCTTTAATCGGATTCATCAAGCGACGAAGAATACTGTGACTCTTATTCAAGACGCATCCGCCGCTTCACAGGAGCTATCCGCGGGAGCACAGCAGGTTGCAGCGTCCTTGCAAGAAATGAAGCGAATGTCTGAGAACACCGCTAACACGACTGAATCCATATCAAGCTATACGGAGGAACAACTTGCGTCAATGGAGAACATTGTTGCATCTGCTGACTCAATTAGCCATTTAGCTGAAACTCTGCAGCAAACAGCTCATCAATTCAAAATTAAATAATTGAAGTTGATAAGCAAAGTGCTATTAATAAGAATAATTTTAGTCACATATTCGAGCATGTCTCTAACATTGAACTTGCAAATCATAATGTTTAAAGATAATCTGTAAGGGAAACCAAGTCTAAACCATAGGTGGGAATAACATGAGTAGACAGATTCTCATCGCTGATGATGATCCACATATTCGGGAGCTTGTAGGCCTGCTACTAAAAAGAGAAGGCTATACGGTACATGAAGCTGAAGATGGCGGTGCTGCTGCAGCAATACTTGAACAAGAGAACATTCATCTAGCAGTTGTTGATGTGATGATGCCGATCAAGAATGGTTGGCAGCTATGTGAAGAAATTCGCACACACTATGATATTCCTGTTATTATGCTCACTGCCAAAGGACAAGCCAAAGATATCGAAACGGGCTTTCTAGCCGGTACAGATGATTATATGGTCAAGCCCTTTGAACCCAAGGAACTACTCTTTCGAATTAAAGCCCTACTTCGTCGTTACCGAATGGTTTCATCTGAAGTCATTAAATTAAATAACACCATTATTAATCGTAAGAGCTATGAAGTCATTCATGGTGATAACATTCAAGTTCTACCACTCAAGGAGTTTGAGCTTTTATCTCAGCTCGCTAGCTTTCCAGGGCGTATTTTCACCCGCGAGGAACTAGTAGATTTAATCTGGGGAGCAGACTTCCAAGGTGACAATCGAACCGTTGATGTTCATATCAAACGACTTCGTGAGCGATTTAGCGATTATTCAAATGATTTTATCATCACAACAGTTCGAGGAATCGGATATAAGCTTGAGGTGCAAGAAGCATGAGAACCCTCTACGTCCGAATAGTCCTTATCGCTATCTTAATCGCTCTTATCAGCAGTACAATGGCACTCCTAGCGACCAGTATTCATTACCAAACGAATTTAAAAAAATATTACGAAGAGAAATTAATTCATATCTCAAAGGAAATTAAAACCCTGTATGAGCGAACACCCAAACTTAGTAAAGATGAATATTTTCCACATATCGCTAGTATGGGTTTTCAAATTTATTTAACAGATGGGAAACAGGGTGATTTTTACGGAAGAGCCTTTGGAAAAACCGAGCTTCCCGAGGATCAAGTAATTAATGTCTTGAATGGTCAAATATACTACGGTGCTCTAAGAGATACCAGTGGCCTCTCGATCACGGGGTATTTTGAGAATAGCTTACGGAATAGTGTCGGTATTCCAATTAACGTGCAGGGAAAGAATTATGCACTGTTTATTAAACCTGATCTAAATCAGCAAATTGGTGAAGTCCGCATTATTATGGCGTTACTCCTATTCTTTACCTTTCTATTTAGCATCGTGTTAATCATTATCTTCACTCGGTTTATCGTTAAACCTATTAAGAACTTAACCGAAGCAACTAAAAATATAGTTAATGGTGATTATGACCTTCAGCTCGATGTAAATAGACGGGATGAGATTGGTAACTTAGCTGGACATTTTGCACAAATGGCGCAATCACTTAAGCAGCTCGACGAAATGCGGCAAGAATTCGTAGCTAATGTATCTCATGAAATTCAATCTCCATTAACCTCCATACAAGGCTTCGTACAAGAAGTAATAAACGAGGAAACAGATGCTAAAGATAAAGAACGCTATTTACGAATCATTGATGAAGAAAGCAGACGTTTGTCTTCTTTAAGCAATCAACTCTTAACACTTGCTTCTCTTGATAAAGAAAACAGCGCCATTAAACGGTCCGTTTATCGATTAGATGAGCAAATCCGGCGGGTTGTTATTGGAGCTGAGTGGCTCTGGACAGAAAAGAATCTCACTATTGATATGGATTTACCTGAAGTAAAGGTATTTGCTGATCAGCAGCTGCTTCACCTCGTCTGGGTCAATTTATTATCGAATGCTATTAAATTCTCCAATAATAACTCGCTCATTAAGATCGAAATTCTTATTGAGCATCATATTTTCGTGACCGTCCATGATCAGGGAATTGGTATACCGGAGGAAGATCTCACACATATTTTTGATCGATTCTACAAAGCTGACAAAGCACGGAACCGTTCACATTCAGGAACTGGACTCGGTTTATCAATTGTGCATAAAATCATACAACTTCATCAAGGAGCAGTCAAAGTACAAAGTCAGGTTGGGTCTGGAACGACCTTTACGATACAATTACCGCATTTGTAACCAACTGTTCATCCTGCGTTCATATTCCGGTCTTATCATACTTGTATATGTAAGAAGAGACGGGAGTTGAATGACCTATGAAGCGGGGTTTCCGCAAATTAGCTGAATGGACTAGTAATCCTAAGGGAGCCAAAATCACACTTGCTGCATGGCTTGTTATCATTGTTCTATTAAGTGCAATCGCACCAGGCTCTAAACAATATGCTCAAAATAGTCAGGAAGGAAGTATACACGAAAATACTCCTTCCGCAATTGCATCACAGCTGTTAAATGAATATTACCCATCAAAAGATGGATTAACCGCATTACTCGTATTCCATCGTCCAACTGGAATTACTAGTGAGGATCAGGCCCAAATTATCGCTCTAAGTGAGTGGCTTGCTTCTGATCAGAAACCCGAGAATATCGCTGCTGCCCTCCCATTTCATAAGCTTCCAAGTAACATACAGAGCAGTATGCTATCAGAAGATCGAACATCATTGCTGATCAATGTCGCACTTCAGAAAGACATAAGTTCAGACATAAATTATAAAACTCTCAATCAAATTAAAGAGCATTTTGAAGAGTTGAACATGAATAATCTCCAATTTGAAATCACAGGACCAGCGGGAATATCCGCAGACACGATTAACTTGTTCAAAAATGCAGATTTCGTTCTCATGTTTGCAACTGTTGGTTTAATTCTTGTCATGCTTATCTTCATCTACCGTTCTCCACTACTTGCTATCATGCCACTACTTATCGCAGGCGTGGTTTATCAAGTAGTTGACCGACTGCTTGGATTCGGAGCTAAGAATGAATGGTTCGTCGTGGATAGCGCAGCAACTTCAATCATGATGGTCATGCTATTCGCAGTATTAACAGACTACTGTCTTTTCATTATTTCACGCTATCGTGAAGAGCTTCAGAAGATCGGCTCCAAGCACCATGCAATGCGTATGACCATGACACATCTTGGAGAGCCAATTGCCTTTAGCGGGGGAACCGTGCTCATCGCTATGCTGACACTTGCAACCGCAATCTTCAAGCCCTATAACCACTTTGCACCTGTATTCTCGGTAGCAATCGTCATCATTCTGCTTGCAGGACTGACACTTGTTCCTAGTATTTTCACCTTACTTGGCCGCAAAGCGTTCTGGCCATTCATACCTAGGTTGGAGGATAAGAAAGCGACATCTCATAAATTCTGGAGCAAGATTGGGTCGCTAGTAACTCGAAAGCCTATCATTACATCAGGTATTCTGATCATACTTCTCATGAGTGCTGCACTTAATCTGTTTTCGATAAATTTCTCGTTTAACTTAATGAAGTCTTTTCCTGAGGATATCACTTCACGCAAAGGGTTTGAGATATTAGAACAACATTATCCAAGTGGAAATCTCGCACCTGTTACTGTTCTATTGCAATCCGATAAAGAATTTCAGCTTAATCAGGAAACTGTTAGTCAATTAACGGCCTTGACCAAAGAATTGAAGAAGCAACCAGGGATTATGTCCATCTCGCCCTCTATTTCAGATGAATGGGTAAGCAATCCAGCCTTGATCCCGCAAAACTTTATCTCTGAGAGTAAAAAATCACTGAAATTTCAACTCATATTAAGAGATAATCCATATGATCAAGCAGCACTGAATACAGTTCAATCATTGCGAGATACAGCAGAAAGCTCATTAGCCGCTACTAATCTGAATGCAGTTGATTATTCACTCCATTATGCAGGGCAAACAGCTGAACAATTAGATGTACGGGAAATGAACACGCGGGATACTATTCTGTTGTTCACATTAATTACAGTCTTTATTACAATCATGCTCGTATTTCAAACACGTTCATTTAAGCTCGCTTTATTAATGATCCTAACGATCCTATTATCGTATGCCGCTACTCTAGGGCTTGGATGGATGATCTATCATTATGTACTTGGTTATGAAGCCATTAGTTATCGATTACCGTTATATACCTTTGTATTCATGGTAGCACTCGGAGTAGATTATAACATTATGTTGGTTTCTAGGATAAATGAAGAAGCTCGCAGTTATGAATGGAAAGATGCCATTAAACGAGGTGTCACTCATACTGGAGGAGTTATTTCTTCTGCAGGTCTAATTCTAGCAGCAACGTTCTGTGTCTTGATCACACAACCATTGCAGGAATTATTTCTCTTCGGACTCACAATGGCGATGGGCATCATTATTGATACTTTCCTCGTGCGAGGCGTATTGCTACCTTCCATCATGACCTTATTGGGCAATAAAACTACTACTAAACAAATTTCAAAGGAGCTGTCATCATGAAAAAACTATATTATTCTTCCTTATTTTATGTCATTTTAGGTCTCTTATCAGGTATATTCTATCGTGAATATACGAAACTCAATGAATTCACAGGAAAAACAATATTAGTTGCTACACACACCCACATTCTAGTGCTTGGTTTCATAGTCTTCCTACTCGTGCTCATACTAGCCAAGCAATTCGGTATTCATAAGCACAAAGGATTCTCAAGTTGGTTTGTCGTTTATCATATCGGTGTCCTTGGTACGGTCGGCGCACTAACTGCTCGCGGTATCATGCAAATTAACGGAACCGATTTTGCCGGCTTGCCTCATATTGCGGGTCTTTGCCACACTATACTAGGCGGCGCATTAATATGGCTTGTGGTTATGGTAGGAAAATCGATTAAAGAATAATTTATAAGCTTAGAATCCTAAATAAAGAGCGCAAGCCTATTGGCTATGCGCTCTTCTTTGTTACTATTAATTCGAATTCAGCGATGAAGCTCATAACGATTGGCTTTGCTAATGCTGCGAATCAGTTCCACTTCATCAGCAGATAATCTCGTAGTACTCGCTGCTTCTAAATTATGCCTTAATTGTTCACTTGAGCTTGCACCTGGAATAACAGTTGCTACAGTTGGTTCACTTAACGAATAACGAATTGCAAGCTGAGACATACTTCTTTGAGATTCTTTCCCCAGCGTTTGAAGTCGCTCTCGCAATTCTAGCAACTCCTCTAGATTGTAATTCAGGTAGCCTTTAGTGATCAATCGATTGCTTGCCAGAGCTCCACTTGCAATCGGTCCCCGTGCGATCACACTAATCCCCTGATTATTTAATAGAGGCAGCACCTCTTCTTCTGCACGGCGATCTAGGATACTGTATTGATTCATAACACTTACAATGGATGATCGTGCAGCGTATTCCCGAATCACACTCGGCCTAATCGAAGAGATACCATAATATCGAATGAGTCCCTCTTGCTTTAATTCTTCGAATGCCTCAATCGTGTCATCAATAGGGTCTTCCATTGTACCACCATGCAGTTGATACAAATCAATATAATCGGTCTGGAGTCTACACAAGCTTTCCTTAACCGCAGATTTAATATAGGTTTTGGAAGGATCCCAAATCCAACCATCCTGTCCCTCTACTCGGCGATTACCTACTTTGGTTGCTAGTACAACTTGATCACGCCGCCCTTTAATCGCTTTGCCAACAAGCTCCTCATTGCGACCACTGTCATATAGATCCGAGGTATCCAGCAAGTTTACACCATGATCCAAAGCTTCATGAATGAGAGAAACTGCCTTCTTCTCCTCCGTACCAAGTGACATACACCCTAATCCAATTTCACTTACCATCAGATCAGATGACCCTAATCGATTATGCTTCATAGACAGAATAATTCCTTTCTCATTTAACTTGTATACCTTGAATTATACAATACGAAGAGCCTGATGTAGAAAAAAACTGTACCCCAGGCAGATAATCTACTTTGGGTACAGTCTCAATAAAATTAATATTTATCTTTAGCTATTATGCGAGCGTCTCTTTCTGAAAATCATCAACGCAACACCCATAATAATGAAGCCTATGCCAGCCAGTTGTAGAAGCAGTTGGCTTTCTTCTCCTGTTTTCGGTAGAACTTTGCCTGGCACTTCTGTCTCAGGTTTAGTTCCTCCTGCCGGTACTCCTTCTCCATCAATCTCGTAGTCTGGATCAGTAGGTTCAGTAGGTTCTGTAGGTTCAGTAGGCTCGACTGGTTTCGTAGGATCAGTCGGATCCACTGGTTTTGGTGACGGTGTCGGTGTCGGTGTCGGACTTGGATTTACTGGTGGATTTGGATCAGTTCCGCCGCCTCCGCCATTACTTGTGATTCGAGAGTTCTTAAACACTAAATCTTTAACTTCAATTTGCTGCTCATCAATTGTAAATTCCAATGGCTTACTGTTCAGCAGATAACCCAAAGGAGCTTGCGTTTCAATCAGTTGATAGAAACCTGGTGTTAGATTGTCTACAAATACTTCTCCATTCTTATCCGTTGTTAATTTATCATTAACAAGAATAAACGGAACGGTTTCAACAGGTCTATACATCAGTTTAAACATAGCATTTTGGAGTAAAATTTTCGCATTATGTTCGTCAACCTTGACCAATTTGAACGCTCGGATAATTTTATTATTTGCTATCTCCACGTTCTTTTGCACCGCATCCAATACTACAATATTTTCAGTATTACCTGCAACGGTGTAGCCTTTTGGAGTCGTAATTTCTTTAAGAGTATACTGATCATAAGGCAAATCAATAAATGTAGCTATTCCTTTTTCATCCGTCTTCTTGGTAGCTATTAATGTCTTCTCACTGTTGTATAGTTCAAATTCTGCATCAGCTAAACGGATGTTTGAATCTGCTGCATCCACTTTGGTGATCGTCAGTGAACCAGTTCCTCTTTCGTTTTTCATTTCTACTTTTACTACTTTAGTTTGGTTTGCTTTAATTTCAAATGCTACTGGTTTAGTATTGATCAAGTAATGTTCAGGTGCTTTCGTTTCAACAAATTGATAATTCCCAGGCTCTAAGTTATTAACAACGATTGGGTTCATTACCTCAGTTGTCTTATGAGTACTTATTTTTTCCCATGTGCCATCTGGTTTTTCTTTCTGAAGCTCAAATTCCGCACCTGGCAATAACGCGTTAGTCTTGGAATCTACTTTTAATAACTCAACTGCTTGATGAATTTTTGCATTTTTGATATCTACTTTTTCAAGATTACTTTTAATATTTACGATTTGAGTATCATTAATACCTACTACATATCCTTCAGGTGCTTTATCCTCTCTTAACAAATATTCCCCATAGAGCAAGTTAGCAAACTTTACTTTCCCATCAGAACCTGTCATTAATGTTTTAATGACTGCACCACTATCTTTATCGATTAAAGTAAAGACGGCTCCTTCAAGCAATCCTTGAGAATTATCGGCATCTACTTTAGTCACTTCAAGAGCCCCAACTTCTCCTGTCCCTTCTCCCATACCACTGGTCTTTTTAATCGTATGCGTGATAACATCCTTGGTATTTTCTATTTTGGAATTTTCACCGGAATAGGTAATTTCATTAGTAACTTTGGCTCCGACTTTATCAAGGATTAGCGACTGATATTCCAAAATATATGGTCTATCTATTGATTTTTTGAAGGTGAGTTCAAATCCGATGACCTTATCATTTTGATTTATAAATGTAAGTGTATAATCATCTTCAGTTAATTTTTTGCCTTTGGATACCTCACCTTTCTCTGTTACAGAAGTATCATATAAAGCAAAGGAGTTCTCAAGCAGCATCTGATTCGTAGAAGGTGTATCAACCAGTTTCACATCCGATAATGTGGATTGACCAAAGTTGATGTCAACCTTCCAGTTCATCACCTTGCCTGCTTGTTCTCCAAATTTCTTGACGTGCGTGCCTCCGTTTGCAACAGATACACTAGCAGGAAGATCAGTGATTTTCGATGAATTATCATACAAAGTTGCTGTGTTGGAATAAGTTCCTTTAGTGATCTGACCTTCAAGACTGGTCGAGTATGATATTAAATAAGGTGAGTTAATTTCTTTCAAGAAATTCACTTTAAAACCTTTATCATCTTGATTCCACACAATTTCATAATCTTGTGGATCTGCTTCTTCTTTCGTTACAGTACCATTATTTGAACCGGATAGTTCCAATTTATATACTTTTAACGTTCCTTTCTTTAGTGTTTGATCACCAATAATGTTATCCTCAACGGAAGCATTAGCAAGTGTTCTAAGATTGTAATTAATCCCGATTTCCCAATTAATTGTCTTATCTATCGCATTGTACTTACCATTTTTAAATCCATTAGCTTGTGTATAGTTATCTGGTTTGAATTGTGCAGAGGATTCTTTTTCTTTAGTAGCGCCAGATTCATCGGTCCAAACAAGCTTAACTCCATTTTCTAAATAATTTTTAGAAGAATCAGCTCTATCTTCGTAAACAAAACTAGTTTTGTACGTAATTACATGAGGTGTTGATATTTCATTCGTAAACTCAATTTCAAAACCATCAGCATTTACTTTTAAGGTGTAATCAGTACCTTCTTTTAAATCCTTGCCTTCACCCCAGATTCTAAATGTATCATCCACAATCAAGGTTAATCCTTTATTTGCAAAAGTATCTGTTAGCTTAACCGATTTCATCTTGTGACTATCATTATTGAAACTAATTGTCCATTCTGTTGTTTTCGCTTTGTAGTCTGTACTGTTGTCTATATGCCATTTGTTCAAAATTTGTTGATAGATATTTCCTGTTCCTGTTTCGATCTTGCCATTAGCAGTTACTTCGTTAGTAATTGTTGCATTATCAAATACTCGACTGCTTGCTTTAGTTTTATAGACTATTTTATAAGCGGAATCAATGTCTTGATTGAATTGAAAATCAAAACCGTTTTTTGTATCATCGATTTTTTTGGAAGTAACCGAATAATTTTCAAATTTCTCCTCTTTTTCTTCATTTCCACTTTGTTCATTAATCGTTATTTTGTAAACTTTAAAAGAATCTGCTACAAGCTTCTGAGTGTTATCAAATTGATCTTTCAACAGAGCTTCTGCTTGTTTGATTGGTTTTTGGTTATAGTTGTATTTGATCTCCCAAGTAATTGTTTGCGTTGCCTGATCATAACCTCTTGATGTTTTCTCTAGTGCTTTTCCTCTTGTGACGTTTACCGACGCACTAGCTGTTAGTTCTGAAACATTGCCACCTGATAGAGTAACCTTATTCTCAAATAAAGTTTCTTCTGAATCTGCTGGCAGATTGGTTTTATAAATGATCCGGTAGGCTGAGCTAATATCTCCAAAACTCAACTTCAGCTCTGTGTCATTCGATGAATTCGTGTATTCTCCAGGAATTTTAAAATCCCCAGACTTAAGTTCCTCACCTGGTAATGTGCTTCCATCTACCAATGTAATCAGCTTAAACACTTTAACTGATGCTAGATCTAATTCCTGTCCCTTTGTCATGCTATCAGTAATCACTGCGTTCTTGATCTCTTTCAAATCTTTGTTAAAATCAACAGTCCACTCTATATTCTGTGTGTTGTACTGTCTATTCGGCTTTCCTTCCTTATCGATAGAATTCCCAATCGGCTTAAAATCGATTGGAATCTCCTGCTTAATACCGCCTTCAATTGGAGTTACAATAACCTTATTTCCTTCTGTTAAGACAGCTTTTTTACTAATCTTTGATAAAACTTCAATATTACCACTAATATTGGAGTGATTCTCGATAAAATCAGTAAACACAATGGTCACTAATTTGTTCATATCAACTGAAAATGTTCCTACTAAATCACCTTTAAAAAGCATTTTCTCATCTTTAACTTCTTCATAAACCTCAAATTCTTCTGGAAGGATAAATTTAAACGTTGCCCCAGCTTTATATCCATGGCCATTTTTAAGTGCCCAATCATAATTCACAGTAATAATAGATTCCGTATCAACACTATTTATGGGATCACCGTTAATGTTTTCAAACTTTAATTCAGCCTTCGTTAAAATATTCTCTTTTATTTCATTGCTATTCTCCTGTAAAGGAACAACTGTACCATCTTGTACTTTCTTTACAGCAGGGATTTCTATTTTACCTGAGGAGTCATTAGTTTGGTTCGGTAAAATGGTTACTGTTATTACACCATCTGTTGACACAACATAGGATCCAACTTTTTCTTCCCCAGTCGTCAAATCAACTGTTTGTTCATTCTCAATTGTTAAATCAGTTGGAAGATTGAACGAATAATTGGTTTCTGTGTCTTTATTATCCGCAATCAAGTTCCAATCATATTTAACTGAAACTTTAGAATCATCATTTGGATCTGCTTCAATCAGTTCGTTTGTTAATGTAAATGATGGATTCACATTTGTCTGATCCACATCTGCTCTTGCAATCAATGGTTGGAAAACATTAAAAACCATTAATATAAGTAATAATGAAACTATGCTAATCTTTTTCATAAGTCCTCCTATAATAGTTAATTAAAATAATTTGTCAATCTAAGTCGATTCTGTTGTAGTAATTATAATAATTAATGCTGAATATTTTCTGAATAACCTACAATTCAACAAAAAACCACTCCTATCCATGAACTGAACCCGAAAGAAAGACACTTTTAAAAAGTGCCCATCTCTCGGGTTTTTGTATCACTGGGATTAAAAAAAGATGACTCCTGATGAATACAGGGGTCATCTACTTTCAGTTAGCACTTTTTTTAACTGTCCACAAACAAGGTTACAGTCAACTGGAGATCAGACGGTTTCATAGTATATCACAAATCAATATTGTTTTTCAATCGAATAATCGCGCTTATCTTTAATCATAACTGGTTTCTTGCTTCCCAACGATTTAATAGAATCATATGTTGTATCGATTGTTACCCATTCATTCGTTTCTTGGAGATAAACCTCATTCCAGGCATGATATTGCTCGATATCATTCTTACTCCCCATCAACAGCTTAGTTGGAATGCCTTCACTTCGAAGCATAGCTGCGAACAAAGCCGAGTAATCATAACATATTCCTTGTTTTTCTTCCAAAGTCTTGTCTATAGAAGGGATATATTCGTTAGGAAGATTATTCGCTTTCTTATAATCATAGCTAATGTTGCTTATAATATAATTGTAAATTGCGGTAACCTTGTCTTTATCTTGTTTTAGATCTTTCGTCAATTCACGAGCTTTGGCTATCGCTTTCATATCCTTATTCCAATAAATCATCTGAATCGGCTGCAAATATACTTTATCTTTGCTTGAGGCTTTCAGAATGACATCTTTGTTTTCTACCATCTTATACTTGGTTCCTGTAACGTTCTCCAAGATGGATATCGTATATTTACCATCTCCTAGCTGCAAGGGAAAACGGTTGTTTGAAGTCAAGCTATATACATATTGCTGATTTCCTTTGCTGATCTTGACCTTTACTTTCGCATCGTTTGGAGATTGGTAAGAAACTATCACGATTCCATCACTTAACTCTCCCAGATTTATATAGGAATTCGAAGTACTAGCTAAAGCAATAGTTGGAGCAGACAATAAACAAACAATAAGCAAAATAATTGCAAATGGACGTTTAAACATAAAAACTCCCCTTTCGGTAGCTGGCTGCCATCTTAATAAATAAGGAAGGCCCTGTAGCTTTGCGTCTCTAATTTTCATTAGATTTGCCATTATCGGTGGAAAGCACCTGATATTTATTTGTTTTTTCTATATAGTAGCATAGCATGTCCCATTTATGTAAGCCTAATTGTCAAATTAGTCGAAAAAATATTTATTTGATAATTTTCCCCTTAATAATCAATCGATGAGTAGGATCTACCATAGGGTGACAAGTGATTAATGTGATCTCTTTATCTTTGTCATTCCCCTCCAGAACCCATACTTCCTCAGGCAATACATATAATTTTTCCGTTACGATGTACTCAAGCTGACTATTTCCGTTATCAACTTTAATCTTATCTCCTTCTTCAATCTCATCGAGTCTATTGAAATTCCTTCCATATGTAAAATTACGATGTCCTGCTATTGCATAGTTTCCAATTTCACCGGCTTTACCCGTATTTTCGATACTCGCAACAGTAGTCTTCATATTCTTGTCAGTCGCACCATGCAGTATAGGCAAGAGCAAATCAATTTTACCAATTGTTAAAATGCCCTCCATGTTCTTATAGCTGCTAAAGTCCGGCTTTGCTTGTTCCTTTGCTTCAGAATCATCTGTTACAGCTTGCAATTCATCAGATAATTCAACATCGATTGAAGTGCTCTCAGGAATCTCCGCTTTATCATTCTGCTCAGAGAAATCATCGCCGTTATCAATATTTTGAAGGCTGCTCTGCCATTCTTTTACCAGCTTTTGCTGCTGATAGTCTTGATACGCTTCAGTAAATTTGGGGTAGCATAAAATCGTAATTCCTATACAGATGAGCAGTGCAGATACAATTTTTATTTTCATATTATCTAGATCCCTATTTCCTATTTATAGATTACACTCTACTGTTCCACTCTTGATACCAATCAGTTAGTTCCTTACTAGGCGCTCCATCAAATTCCTCTTTTAAAATGTTCGAAATGAGCTGGTACTGTTTCCTTACTTCGCCTTGATGATTCAGTGTCTCATAAGTTTTCATCAGCCCAAAATATCCATCTTCTACATAAAGGAACTTCTCCCTAATTTGTTGATACAGTAATATAGCTTCCGTATATTGTTCCTGCGAAGCGTAATATTCTGCTATTTGCTTCACATGATTTAACCAGATTACACCGAGCCGCTCCTGTTCATGCTCCGCCCATAAATATCGATGTTCTTCAAAAAAATCTCCAGTATATAATGCCATAATGGATCTATGCTGATCAATCGTCTCTGAAGTCACCGTCTGTTGATGGCGCACACTTGTTTCCCATTCTTCAACATCCAGCCTCAACTCTCCCCATATCAAACGGTAGCCTTCGTCCTTATACTTGATCTCCAGATCTAAACCGGCAGCTTTAATAATTTTCCGAATTTGATAGATTGCTGTATGTAATTGAGTAGTTGCTCTCTCTGTATCATATTCTGGCCATAGCAAATCGATTAACAATTGCTTATTCACCGTTTTATCACGATAATAAGCCAGGTATGCAAATAACTCAGGTGCTTTTAGTGTTTTCCAGGGAAAATAGTGCTGAGTCCCATTCTGGTCGAGATAGTGCAAACTTTGTAAACAGCAGAGCTTGGCTTGATTGATTGGAGTTGTCTCACTAGTATTCGCAACCGTTTTGTCATTCGATTCTATCACTCTTTGAAGTGTCTTAGCCAACCTGCCATGGTGTACAGGCTTTAATAAATAGTCAATCGCATTCACTTCAAATGCTTTCACCGCATATTCTTGATAAGCAGTAACAAAAATAATTTGCAGATGAGGTTGAATTTGCAATAATCGCTCCGCTAATTCAAATCCATTAATCTCTGGCATCTCAATATCCAAAAAAGCCAAATGCAGCATTTCCCTCTGAGCTGCTTCTATCGCAGAATCAGGATCCTGAAAAGCGCCGATCAATTCAAGGTTAATGCCTGTTCCAGCATGTTCTTCTAACATTTTCTCCATTTTTTGCAAAGCAAGCCACTCATCGTCCACTATTATCGCTTTCAAGTCATCTCACCTCTTAATAACCGCCTTTTCTTTCTCCTTCCTTTATTTTAACAAGCAAAATGGATAATGTCCAAAATTTGCCTACTCAAGAAGAAACGGCTTCGCCGGCTTTAAAAGACGGAGCGTTTCTTAAGGTGATACTTAGAATTTATTAGACGAATGTTATAAATTCTATATCACTAAAAAATCTCGAAGACATGGTCGTCTTCGAGATTTGTAGAGATATTCTGTTCCTCTATAGTTTTGCAACGGACTTGGCAATCTCAGCCATACATTCTTCCGCTTGCGGATACAAGCCGATCTTATCCATGAACGCATGATCTAGCCCGTTGTAACGTATGATGCGTACTGGAACTCCAGATCGTTGCAGTTTTCGGGCATAAGCCTCGTTTTCCAATCGCAGAAAGTCGTACTCCGCTGTAATGATTAAAGTCTCTGGCATTCCTTTCAAATCGACAAGCAGTGGGGATAAATAAGGAGCTGATGCCTTCTCACGGCCTTGCAAATAGATCGCATCTAACAAGCTGGTAAGTTGATTGATGCCCTGGAGACCTGCCATAATAAACGGCTGATGATCGTTAATCGTATATTCCTCCAGCTTCCATTCGAAGTCATCCGTTGTAATTCCTGCCATATTGACGGTTGGATAGATGAGCGCCTGAAATTGAATCATGCCGGTTCCGAGGTCGCGGTCCATCATCGCACATACCGTCGATAAGTTTCCGCCTGCGCTATCGCCTGCTACTGCAAGCTTGCTCTTATCTGCACCAAGTTCCTTTGCATGTTCATAGGTCCATTTTACCGCATCAAAGCAATCGTGCAATCCCGCAGGATATGGATGCTCAGGAGCAAGTCGGTAATCGATTGATACAACGACCGCTGGTGCTTTCTCAGCAATCGCTTTACAAGGATTCTCCACGACATCCACCGTTCCGCCGAAGAAGCCTCCTCCATGAAAGAACACGACAACAGGAAGCAGCTTACCAGCTTTTGCCCCTTCTGGCGTATAAATACGGATAGGAATATCGCCATTACGCCCTGATATGTTTCTGGCATCTACCTGAATGGCAGTGCATGTAACGTCTGTATTCTCCCATCCCATCTGCTTGCGCATCATAAGTGCGACTTCAAACGGACTGAGTTTGGATAAATCCGGCATCTCGAAGCCAGCCATCGCCTCCGCTTGCTGCTGCATCACGCTCAGTGCACGAGGATCTAGAACTCCTTCCGCATCAGAATCCGGAATTCGCTTAATCATTGATTCCATTCCATTGGACTGCTGAATAATTGTACGTTCCTCTACTAATTTTAGCTGCTTGGCATAATCTTCTCGATTAGTCATTTAATATTCGCTCCTCTCTGATGTACAAAACTGTAATGGTAATTCCGATTAAACACATAATAGGTCAAGCTCAATAAACTTAACGAAATCATTAACCCGACCGTAACATCGGAAGCGTAGTGTGCTGAATAATAAACTCGGCTGAATGCAGTAACAAGCCACCATATAAATCCGCCATATAAGATAACTTGTTTCAAGCGCTTATATTGTGGTAATACAAACAGCGAGATCGCTACGGTTGCAAACGAATTTGCACTATGTCCCGAAGGGAACGAAGCTCCGCCCTCCCCTTGTATCAGATACCAAGGAGAGAAATTGGAGTAATCGGGTAATAAATCCCGAAATCTGACACGCCCCCAGCCTGCTTTAATCCCCTCAATTACAAACATAGTAACAATGATATAAATGATAGATGTATAGGCCATCCTTAACAAGTAGTTACGGTCCTCTGCTGAAAATCGAACATAAGCATATCTTTGCATAATGACCGTTATTAACAGCATGATAATCATGCTTAATACGATAAAAAGTGTCTTTGAATTCTCGAGTTCCAGACGGAACATCAGCATTACGATATGCATAACAATAGACAAGATGACCATGATGACTCCTAATACATAAAGGAACAGCTTTTTCCCCCATCTGGTTTCCTTGGCAGCGACTGCGAGAAACACATTCCCTGCCAGAAACATGATAATAACTATAGCCATCTCCCCATATATATAGAAGAATTCACCGAACGCTGACTGATTGGTTGCGATAGCTTTGGATATTTGTAAATCAGTAAATGAAAAAACTAGTAACAATAACGCCGCAACAGCCATCATAATTGCGTAGCTTTTCTTAGTTATTAGCAAACTGACTCACTCCTTTCAATCAAGCGCTATAGTTTAGCTTCCCAATATCCGCAAAAAGGATCAACAGGGCTTAGACCAGTGAATGGTGACTTTCCTTGCAGCTTCTCTACGATCGCATCAATTGAATAGGAGTTGCCCGAATAAGCATTGATAAATGTTTGAATCCGAGGTACATCCTGCAAATGGAACGGATTGGCCACAGAGATAAACAGGGTTGGCAGCTCCTTAATAAACCATGGAATTTCTGCTCCGAAAGGAGGCGTGTAGTTAATTCGCAGATCTGTCTTGTTGCTCGCTGTCGCATAATTCGCGAAGTAGATCGCCAGATCATATTTGCTCACAAATTCACGAACTGATGTAAACATCGCCATAAAGTTTTTCGGATCGTTCACCTGCACATCAAAACCAGATTCCCTCAATTTATCCAAGAACGGTTTGTGGCATCCTCCTCCAGAGAAGCTACCCTCTTCGTCCCCTAGCACGAATAAGACGATACGCTTATGTGTTTCTGGCGATATCGGCAGCAATTGTTGTGTATCTTTAACCAAGGTAACCGATTGGTCAGCGCACGCTCTAGCCCATGATTGATGCTCTTCCGACCCGATAATGCTGAGCGCAGCTTCATCCGGCACAAGAGTTCCCGCTTCCATATGCTCATGCAAACGTAGAGAAGCTTTCAGGCCAAGAATTCGAGTTACCGCCTGGTTCACGCGTTCTTCAGTTAATAATCCGTTCTGAATACCTTGCAGCATGTATTCAAGGTCTTCATCAAGACCACGGTTGAATAGGAAGATATCACAGCCTGCCGCAATCGCCTTAGGCACAGCAATTTCACGTCTCTCTGCAATTGTAAATCCTGCCATAAGCGTTGCATCGCTGACAATGACGCCGTTGAAGTTTAGCTTGTTACGCAATAGTCCTTGCAGAATTTCTGGTGATAGTGAGCTTGGGAGTAGGTCTTCATCCTTCAGGTCTGGATTAAAGTGCCGCTGATAAGCAGGCTGCATAATATGCCCCACCATAACGGTATTGGCTCCTTCGTCAATCAATGCCTGATAGACCTTGCCGAAGGTCGCATCCCACTTCTCCATCGAAAGCGAGTTCACACTCGTAAGCAAGTGCTGGTCCCGGTCGTCCACCCCATCACCCGGAAAATGCTTGATGGATACGGCCATTCCATTCTCATGAGCGGCTCGCATATACGCCCGGCCCATTTCAAGTACAGTTTCAGGGCGATCGCCAAACGTACGAACATTTGTGATCGGGTTGCGGAAATTCATATTAATGTCCACGATTGGCCCGAAAGACCAATTGAGACCAACTGCTTTGCCTTCACGGCACGCAACAGTTCCTAATTTATAGGCCATCTCAGGATCATTCGTTGCTGCAACCTGAAGCTGCTTCCCAAAGTATGTTCCTTCAGCGGCAACCCCGTCACCGCCGTTCTCCAAGTTGGCGGCCAGAAGCATAGGCACTTTACTGCTATTCTGCATAGCCTCATGTGCAGAGCGAATCTCCTTCGCAGGGCCTGGGCGATACATTAATCCACCAGGCTGATATTTTTTCACCATTTCAATTAGCATATTCGTGTCGCCCATACCAACGGGACAGAACAACTGACCTACTTTTTCCTCTAATGTCATAGTCTCCAGCGTACTTTTTACCCATTCTATATCTTTCTCTTTCAAATTAAATGGTTTTGTGGACAAATCGACTTGATGCAGCATCGTATACTGTCTCCTCTCAGGGTTGAATTCATTTCTTCTACATCCGATGGCGCTCTTCCAAATCAGCTAGCATTTGTTTTTCTTGTTTGTCTAATTTATAGAATAACAGGGCAACAAATGCCAAAATGTAGCATATAGTTGGTATCCAAATATAATTCAAATCAATTGCAAATAATGCTGAGCTTGACTGTTCCGCACCTGGTATATATCCGCCTAAGGCGAGCAACCATGCGGACAATGCTCCTCCGATCCCCATCCCGAATTTCACTCCAAAGGCCGAAGACGCGGTTAATAGACCTTGTGCACGAACACCTGACTTCCATTCACCGTAATCGACCGTATCAACGATCATAATAAACAGCAAACCAGCAGCAAAACCTCCACCCAAGCTTCCGATGACGCTCCCGCCGATCAGCAATCCAACACTGCTCATCTGATCACCCATGAACATTACCAGTTGGCCGATAATGGAAATTCCTAAGCCCATCAACATCGTATTGCGTTTGCCAATCTTTTTCGTGAAGAAAGGAATCATAATCAACGTAACAATTAACAACATATTCAAGCCCATCATAATTGGTATGAGATCTGGTTTTTGAATTTTGTAAGTAAAATAGTAAATCGTCGTCTGCGTCTTCATGATGTTCGCAATCCAGAAGATGAAATTCAGGAACAACATGATAACCCACGGCCAATTGCCCTTAATTGCTTTGATGCCTTCACGGAAAGCCAAAGATTTCTGGGCAGACGGTGATCCAACCCGTTCTTTCACTTGGAAAAAGGCATTAATGAACAAAAAGAACGCAATTACTGCAAAGATCGTCATCGTAAGCGAAAAACCCTTGGCGTCATTGCCGCCACCAAGCTTCTCTACCATTGGCAGTGTAATGGTTGTTACCAAGACCATTCCGACCATAGCAAACAGCATCCGTACAATACCGATAACCGTCCGCTCCTGAGGGTCGCTCGAAAGACTTGGAAGAATCGAGGTTATAGGCAAGTTGATCCCTGCATATAAGATACCGAGCAGAATATACGTCACATAAGCATACACAATTTGCCCTGTAGGACTGATATCTGGAACAGAAAAGGTTAAAACGGCTACGACACAGAACGGAACTGCGAGCCACAAAAACCATGGCCTGGATTTCCCCCATCTTGTGTTGGTTTTGTCAATCAGGATCCCGAATATGGGACTGTCACATGCATCAACGAATCGTGCAATCAAAAATAACGTTCCAACTACACTAGCACTAAGCCCCACAGAATCCGTATAGTAGAACAGCAAATAGGTCGTAACGACTTGAAATACTAGGTTAGAGGCTGTATCAGTCAAGGCATAACTGATTCGCTCTTTCCAGGGTACTTGCTTAGCTGACATTTTAATTCCTCCTTTATCGGATATACTTAAATTATAGTAAGCGCTATCATTTATGGCTTTCCCCTATTTATCTAAGTTGCTTAAACAATTTAACCACTTTGAAGCGTTTACATGAATACGAGGTCAGAAATCAGTTTAAAATTTACCACCAAGAAGACAAAAAAAGACCACTGATTCGATCATCAGCGGTTCAACAGGTCAATATTACCTTATTAACAATCCAATCTATGCTAATTCGAAGTAGAATGGAATAAGGGTTTTATGCAGTAAAGCTGAACCTCATGTGGGGACAGCTCTGCCTTTACATTAAATTGCGAGTCAATGAACTTCTCATATACTTCACGTTTGGGCTGAGATACAGCCTGCAAATAAGCCAAATCCTCAGGAAATAGACACTCAGGATGCCCCATTTCCACCCAGCTGTCAAATGAGCTTCCCCATTGACGGCCCAGCGTCATTTTACGAACCTGGTACTTGCCTGTAGGCATGGACGTTATTTCCAATGTCAGCTGGAGGGAGTCCATATGCTCAAAGATACGATATCGGTCAACCAGATTAATATGAGAAGCTTCATTATGACGATACAGCTGATCTGTATGTACATAATGATAGAGCAGCACCTGAATTTCTTGGCCACACCTTGTAATGCAATAATTATCTCCCTTTTGGATCAACTCATTACCTAATTGAGCAAGAAGCCGATAGGCATGATAAGCAGCTTTGGGAACACCTGAATTGGTAATCAGACCTAGCCCTCCGTGAAACATATGGTCAGATATGATGAACTCCTCGATGAGATCCGTACAAGTCCAATAACACAAACTATCGACTCCATCCAGATTATCGACGATGTTTTTGATGATATAAGCTGATTGATAACAGGTGTCGTGAATAAGGTCCCGGTGATTGCCGCTGGAGTTCCATTCCGTTACATGAATCTCCTTGATCGCAATATTCGCATCTGCAATAATCTGATGTGTCTTTGCAATGACCTGTGCTAAATAATCAGTTGCTTCCGACATCACCCATAAGTTTGACAGTGCTTCTACATTCCATTGAAATTTCTCATGATGGTTAACATGGGATTGCAGCTCATCCTGAAATATCTGATCAAAGGGGTAGCTGTGAATTGAAATGAAATCGGGAATACAGTTATTTTCCTTGCAATACTGCAAATAATCCTGCAACCAATGATCATGAAGTACAGTTGGAGACAACAAGCTCGGACCGCCAATCTTTAACCGCGGATACTGCTTGATTACATTATAGGTAGCATGATGGAGTGCAAAATATTGCTCTTTGGTTCCGTCCCAGAAGGCAACAACGTCAGGTTCATTCCACACTTCAAAGTACCATTCAGCTACATGATCATATCCATATCTGACTATGCAGTGTTCAACAAAAGCTTTAACCAAATCGGCCCATCGATCTAAATCTCGTGGGACGCTGATATTGCTCTTCTTGACGAATACAGTAGCATCTTTCGATGCAAGCTTTGCTGGCGTAAATCCAAGTTCTATAAATGGCTTCAATCCAATGCTCAGGAAAAAGTCAAACAATTGATCGACATAAGCAAACTGATAATATGGATTTCCAGCTTCATCTTCCTGGTAGATCATCATTTCATCATCGAATATGCCGTGAAATCGAATATGCGTAAAGCCTATATCCTTTTGCAATTGTGTCAATTGCCTTTGCAAGTTAGCGTACAAACCTTCTTTGGCTTTGCCTATTGAGGTTAATCGCTTCCAAGTATGAACAAGCTTCGATGATCTTCCACCATTCATTTGAACGCTCTCATTTTTTTGAATGATCTTGTCTTGTGAATGGTAGTATATATCTTCATTAGGTTTCGGTAGATATTTGAATAGTTCTTTAAATGCTTCCTGCTGATTCATTTCAAGATAATTCGGTACCACTGTGGATTGCTGAAAAGATTGAACATGAGTACGTCTCTTATGACTTGAACGATATTGCTTGGCGGATTGTCCATAGACCTCATTAAAAACTTTATTAAAGGACTTGAGATTCGGAAATCCATTGTTCAATGCAAGTTGCGTAATCGTATCATCGCTATATAGAAGATCGAACATCGCATGCTCCAGCCTGACCCCATTCAGATAGTTGGAAAAAGTAATGCCCAGCACCTTATGAAAAAAACGTGAAAGATAGTGAACCGACAAATACTCTTTCTCAGCTATTTTCGTCAATGAAATCTGCTCAGCATAGTTTTGTTGAATATATTTCGTAATCGCCATCAGACGATTCATGTATTTCATATCAGGCAAGCTATCCTCAGCTTCCGATTCTTTCACAAAATGCTTAATGAGATGAGCAATCAAGCGAAAAAGCAGCCCCTTAATCTCCAATTCGTATCCATTTTCCTGCTTCGTATAAATAAACATCATGAGAGCAAGCATTTGCCTGATCGGATCAAACTCTGTCTGATGCATCTGATCATATTGAGAGGAATTGCAGATGTAATGAAGGTCCTTAAACGAGCCATATTGCTGCTCCATATAAGATTGAGACACCTGGAGTACAAGCAACAAGCATTGTTCATCTCCGCTTATGGAATGCACTTCCTTCGAGTTGATTACCGTAATATCGGACTCTTTCAATAGAAATCTCTCTTGCTTGCGATACAGCTCAACGCTCCCTCTAAGCACAAAAAGGATCTCCATATCTTCATGCCAATGCATTTGAACATAATTCGGACTATGTAAAAGAAGACGAAATGGGATATAATCACTCGTTGTAATGAGTTCAAAATTAGATTTCATCAGAATCCCTCCAAGCTTCATTGTAACAAGCAATAACGAATATGTCCAAAATCTTACTATTATAGAAACAAAAAGTAATATTAGTCATAATCTTGAGGTTGAGTATCGGTAAGGCAAATCAATAATAAAAATGCAGCCACTGTCATTAATGTCGACAGTGGCTGTTCTTACACAATATCAAGATAGGTATTCACTTTATTTCTCTGGTGCTCTCCCTAATAATTAGCTTCGTCGGAATCGTAATCTTCATACAGATCTCCCGTTCGGACATCAGGCGCTGCTGCATAAGTGTAACTGCAGTCTCCCCCATGAATTCAGTGTTCAAGCGAATGGTCGTAAGTGGCGGAACCATGAACTGGGCAGCAGAAATATCGTTGAAGCCGATAATGCTTAAATCCTCTGGAATGCGGTATCCAAGCTCAGAGCATGCTTTATACAGGCCGATCGCAATCGTATCATTCGCTACGAATACAGCCGTTGGCTTATCCTCCAGCTTAAGCAACTGCTTTAATAACAAGTAGCCGTCCTTCGGATTATAGCCCCCTATTTTGATATAGTCCTCGCAGTATAAATTTTTGCTCTTCAAATAATTCTCGAATACTTCCTGACGTGAATCAGAGTACTGATTACCGTTCTTATCCGTATCTACACCGCCAATAAAGCCGATTTTCGTATGACCGAGCTCAAGCAGATAGTTCAATGCCTTCTTTGTCGCCTTCGTAAAATCAGTAACAACAGAGTCGAACAGATCCTCATTCGCTGATGAATCCATAAAAAGGACTGGCTTTTGAAAGCTTGAGATCCTCTCGATATCTTCTGGAAAGAAGATTCCCAGACATATGATCCCATCTATTGATTTCATATTTTCAAGCGTATCACTGCTTCGAATGCGGTGCACCTTCAGCCCTTCCGACTTCAGCTTCTTCTCCAATGCAACACGAATCGAAAGATAGTAGGTATCGATCAATTCTTCTTCAAGTGAGTATGAATAATAAAGGCCGATCTTGAACTTCCGTTTCCGCCACTTCTTGTTTGATTTCTGATAAGACAATTGCTCTGCAGCCTCAAAAATCCGTTGTCTTGTTTCATCGGTCACGTTCAATGTTTCATCATAATTGAGCACTCTGGAAACAGTTGCAATGGAAACATTGGCTTTATCGGCAATATCTTTAATTGTCGCCATAATACCGCCTACTCATCTTATTTGGGATAAAACTCAGCTTCGTCTCTGCCGTTATGATCGCAGCAAGAATCAGGATGCTGCCTACTACCATACGTATCGTAACCACTTCACTTAGTATAATAATGGAAAAAATGGTACCAAACAATGCTTCTGTTGAAAGAATAATAGCAGCTTTGGTTTCGCTTGTATATTTTTGCGCTATCGTTTGCAGCAAGAAGGCTATCGTTGTACTGAAGATGCCTAGATAAACTGCAGCCATAAGCCCCTTGTTGTCCATGTTGACTGGAAGCGCTGCTTCCCCACGGAACACAACTACAAGCAAAGATAACAGGAATGCTATGATCATCTGGATAATCGTTAATTCGACTGGATGATGCTTCTTCACGAATTCACCTGTGAAAAAGATATGAAATGCAAAGAATACGGCGCAAAGTATAGTCAGCATATCGCCGACATTCAGACTAAAATTGAATTGGATAGATAAGATACCAACGCCGATTATAGCTAACAACGCACCAATCAATCCATACTTATCCAGCTTCCTCTTATATAATACAAACCCGATGAATGGGACTATAACAACATTGACAGCCGTCAAGAAAGCATTCTTCGACGGTGTCGTGTATTGCAAGCCTACTGTCTGCAGGGTAAAGGCAAGAAAGAGAAATATGCCTAAAATGATGCCCGCTCCAACAGTGGATCTCTTCAATGATCGGAAATGCTTCATAAATATGACTGACATTAACAATGCAGCAATAAAAAATCGAATAGCCATCACTTGATAAGGAGTTAGTGATTCTAATGAGACTGCACTAGCGACGAATCCGGTCCCCCAGATGATGGCAACTAGAAGCAGACCGATTTCACCAGCATAATTTCTCATTCAAGTTACCTCCGAGGTAATGAAAATTGCTCAGCCAGCATCAGGAATACACTTGATGTCCAAGTGAAGGCTGGATCAACCAAACCTTCTCCGCTAAAAGGATCAAAATTCTCTGCCATGCCACCGACAAGTGTTAAATCCATAAATTTACAAGCTAATCGAGTTGCTAGTTCATTATAACCATTAAAGCGAAGAGCATCAATGAATAAATAGGTGACCGGTGCCCAGATTGGGCCGAGCCAATACCCGTTTTCTCGATACAAGGGGCTCGCATGACTTTCTGTGCATAGACCAAAGGTAGCTTCGAATCTATCGACAAGTGTGTTTACTAGAGTTTCAACCATATCTCGAGGCAATCTGTATCCGATAATGATCGGCATCATCAAGATCAAACTGTCTTGTTGCTCAATGATCCGATCCTCTGGAGCGTACCTCGCTACGAATCGGCCATCCTGAACCAATCGTTCCATCAAGAGTTCGTACAGTTTATCGGCCTCCTTCTTCCATGCCGTCGCTTCGTCTTCTCTCTGGAGTTCCGCAGCCATTTCACTCAATATATCCAGCTGACGAATTAAGTGAGCAGCCAGGTCAGGAGCTTCTACCGGGATGCCGTCATGAAAGATAGAGGCGTTGTCCCAACCTGAATCATTCCCATGATTATAGACTGGCAGACGGAAAGCATCAGCACGACGATGCTCAAGCCAATAGTTCGTCGCTCTCGTCAAACTGTCGTACATACGGGCAACAATAGCTAGATCATTGAACCACTCGTTTTGTTTTCTCATTTGCGAGAAGGCCCATGCATGAATAGGCGGTTTGCAGCAATTGAAGGACAGAAATTTATCATTAATGAAATCTGCATAAATCCCGCTTTCATCCTGATGCTTTATGAAAATATCCAGCTGAGCCATAGCTAGCTCAGGATGATGGCTGCTGAGCATCATCGCATTGAAGCAGTTGTCCCAGCTCCATATGTTGAACATCCAATTCTTCGACATGTACATAGCATAGTCTTTGAGCTGGCCTTCAGGATGGATCACGCACGACCATGTAATGTAAGCAGCTAACTTGCGCGATGGTTCATATTGCTCTAGAACCGTTGGCATATGTTGCAGCCACTGTTCATAATGAAAGTCGACACGTTCGCATGCTTGCGCGTAGTCCTCATACGTCTTTTTCTGCCATATTGTTTTATAGCTCTCAATAACGAACCTGCACTCCTCATCTTTAGGGTTCATTACGATCTCAATCGCTTCGTTCCCTACAACCTTCCACGGAGCTCGGATATCAACGTCACCTTGAAGCAGGGTGAACATCAGCTTGATCTCTTTAGAATACAAATGGTATTCCCATTGATTCGAACCATAAGGCATCAAACTATCATAGCGTGATTTTACAGCAGTCAGCTGTAAAGATACACCTGCTAATCGACTGTGAATAATAGACTCATCACTGATGCACAGCTCGGCATATTCAGCTTGATTATACCTGTGTACGATGCGGAGTCTCGTTTCCGATACAACAAGATCATAGGGAACAGCTTCTCCGTCCTTCATAAGCTTCAAGACAAAGATGGTACTTGGCGCTTCATCCCCACCATGTAAATCTCGCAAAACCAATTGATTCGTGTCTTTCTCAAGGGAAAATGCAAAAAACGAACCGTATCGGCTGAACGGTATACTGGAAATGTCCAAAACCATAAGCTTTCCCCCTATTCCTCGTAACATTTCTTGCTTTCTGCTATTTCCGTACCGTGACCGATCGCGGACCACTCCACATGGAGCTCAAATGGCTGTAATCCCAGCTTGTATTGAGGAAGCTGCTCTTGGCCACAGCTATTGCTACCTAGTCCCGATTGCATGTAATCGATATGAACGACGTTACAAGGTGCCGAATCGATCGCATATCTGTGCTTAGCCCGCTCCAGTGCCTCTGTCATATAATCGTGAACGCTCATTTCACAGCCATGCTTGGTCTTGATCATAAGTGCACTCTCTAGATTGGATAAACTGAACCACTGCACATCTGTGCGGTTCCCATTCTCCTGTGGGTACACATACGGCGTATGCAGGTCCGCAACGCTTGCACTATAGACGCCCATGATGGACGCTTCTTTGCTGTCGACATAGTTCTCACCGAATCCTCTGCCATACCAGGTAAGTTGTTCAAAAGCCTTGCAAACAAACATCTCAATACCGAGCCTCGGCAGCATCGACGGAACTTCTTTACAGCGTATGACAGGAGTACCGGACAAGCACAGGCGAACGGTTCCATCATTATATATGGTATAACGGTAATCGATATCAAAGCCAAATCCTTGGTTCAAAGCGCTAAAATAAGTGTTAATATTCACTTCCACATAAGCTTCATGGTCAGTTACTTCAAAGCCTGTTAACTGCTCACTAGATAAATGCAGAAAATATTTCTTCTTCCAATCTTCTAACTTGTACATATCATTATCAATCGGTGCACGCCACATCGTCATTCGCGGTCCACGTTCAATCAAAGTAATCCCACTGCTTCGATGACTGTGCAAATACCCGAATACATGATGGAATACGACTTCAACCTGTTCATTAGAGATGGTCGTGTAGATCTGGTCTCTCACAATGTTCAACTTGTCTGTACCTAGGCGTGGTGACAATTCTGTCCGATAATACGGAAGCTTAAATTGCTCATAGGCTACGATAAAGCCCCTCTGAGCGTACGGTGCATCTTCCTTTAATACATGCTCTACAATTAAATAGTAGTCCGTATTTGGTCTGATCTCATCGATTGTATAGGACAGTTGTACCTGTCTTTTCTCTCCTGGCTGGATACCACAAAGATCCTTGTTCCCTTGTGCAATCACTTGATCATCGTATACCACTTTCCATTCCATATTCAGATGGTGCAGATCAAGAAAATCATAGAGGTTCTCGATTTCAATTAAGCCATTCGCTAAGTCTAGCGCATAGCTCTTTATAGGCTCGATTACTTTTTTGTATTCCAGCAATCCTGGAGATGGCGTCCGATCGGGATATACTAAGCCATCAATGCAGAAGTTACCATTGGTCGGTTCCTCACCGAAATCTCCGCCGTAGGCATAATAGGTATTGCCTTCGTCATCCTTCTGCACAATGCCATGATCGCACCATTCCCAGATAAAGCCGCCCTGCAGCCGTTTATATTGTCGGAACACATCCTGATACTCCTTCAAACCGCCAGGTCCATTGCCCATCGCGTGTCCGTATTCGCAGAGGATATGAGGCTTTTTACCCTCGTCATTCTGTCCGACCACCTTCAATGCCTCAAGTCTCGTGTACATGGTGGAATAGACGTCACTAACAACGGCTTGTCTGTCCCCTTCGTAATGAACGAGTCGCGTATCATCAAGCCGCTTGCATGCACGATACATCGCCGCAAAGTTACAGCCGAAGCTTGACTCGTTGCCGAGTGACCACATGATAATAGAAGCATGGTTCCGATCGCGCAGCACCATACGTTCTGCCCGATCGACGAACGATTGCTCCCACAACTGATTATTGGTAATCCAGTCATAGTTTCCGGTCAACTCAAATCCATGGCATTCCAGATCAGCCTCGCCAATAACGTATAAGCCATATTGATCGCACAAATCATAGAACACTTCGTTGTTCGGATAATGTGCAGTGCGAACGGCATTTATATTGTGCTGCTTCATCAGCAGAATGTCTTTCAGCATATTTTCTTCAGTAACGGTACGCCCTTCCACAGGATCATGATCATGACGATTGACACCATTAAGCATAATCACTCTTCCGTTAACGGTTATGTTTCCATTTATGATTTCGATCTTGCGGAATCCAATACGAACAGGGATAACTTCAACAACTTGTTCTCCATCATACAAAGTAATGAGTAGTTGATAGAGATTAGGAGTTTCCGCTGTCCATTGCTTTGGCGAGCGGATCATCTCTGTTAGCTCCACACCGAATTGCGATTGTGCTGCAATCGTGACCGTCTGACGAAAATGATTCGTTGTCATGCC
Organism: Paenibacillus sp. P5_B5; assembly: GCF_056400365.1. Lineage (NCBI taxonomy): Bacteria > Bacillati > Bacillota > Bacilli > Caryophanales > Paenibacillaceae > Paenibacillus > Paenibacillus sp. P5_B5. The sequence continues at coordinate 15,997 of NZ_JBFULK010000005.1, read as the reverse complement.
CTGATCGTCCAGCAATTCACAGGTCACAACTACATCTTGATCCGCCTCCGTATAATTGGCTAGCTTTAACCTCACCTGCAGTTCACTGTCTTGATACATCTGATCGAAATCCGTCACAACATAACAATCTTCGATTGCGCTTTGCGGGATTTGGTACATTTCTACACTGCGAAATATACCGCTAAGCCACCACATATCCTGATCTTCCAGATACGTGCCATCGGACCATTGATAGACGCGAACTGTAAGCTGATTCTCACCTGATAGCACATAATTGGTAATGTCGAATTCGGAAGGAAGACGACTTACCTTGCTGTAACCGACATGCTTTCCATTAACCCACACATCAAAAGCACTATCGACTCCGTTAAATTTTAATATCATACGGTTGCCTGAAATCACTTCATCGAGTTGGAATGTTCTTCGATATATCCCTGTCGGATTGTCTGTCGGAACGTAAGGCGGGTTAATAGGGAATTGATAGTACAGATCGGTATAGCTCATTTTTCCGTAACCCTTCATCTGCCAGCAAGACGGAACGGAAATCTCATCCCATCCGCTTACATCAAAGCCTGTATGCCAAAAACCGTCCGGCGACAGTTCCGGTGCTTCAACATAATGAAATCTCCACAATCCATCAAGGCTCTGATAACCTATACTGTGGCGTTCATCCATGAGCATAGCCTGCTCTTTCGACTTGTACCGACTAAAGCTAGCAACTGCAGCTTTACGATTGATATGGGACAACTGGATATCTTCCCATCTTTTACGTGTTCGTTCCATAGTACGTATCCTCCACTATCTAAGAAGTTATTTTATTGCTCCACTAATTCCTTCAACTATATATTTTTGAGCATACAAAAACACAATTACTGGTGGAATCACCATGAGAATGGTAATCGCCATAATCGGAAGGATCTGCAACTCGTGAACACCTTTAAACGATGCAAGGCCAAGCGCCAACGTATACTTGGTCCGATCCTGTAGAAAGATTAAAGGTCCCAAATAATCGTTCCATACCGATAACATGTTCAGCACGGCAATAAGCGTCAACGGAGCTTTCATAATTGGCACAAATATTTTCCAGTAGGTTTGAAAATCATTAGCACCGTCAATCTTAGCTGCATGCTCCAATTCCTTCGGTACATTCATCAGAAACTGCCGCAGCAAGAATATAAAGTAGGCGGATCCAAAAAAGGATGGCACAATGAGCGGCTTTAACGTATTTATCCATCCAAACAAGTTAAACTGCATATATAACGGGATCATTGTCACGTCCCAAGGAATCATCATCGTAGCTAGCAGCAAGATAAACAGCCCATTCTTAAACCTAAAGTTGTATCTAGCGAAACCGTAAGCGATCATCGAACAAGATATTATTTGCCCAAACGTCGTCATTACGGTAATCATGACAGAATTCTTAAGATACAGACCAAAAGGCTGAGCTTTCCATGCATTTATGAAATTCACAAACTGCATCTTATCGGGGAAGAAGTTCGGCGGAAATTGATGGACCTCCGCTTCGGTCTTCAAAGCAGTAAGAACGATCCAGATAAATGGGAAAAGGAAATAGATCGAAAATGCAAATAGTAAGAGGTAGATAATTATTTTGTGCCATTGAAATGATTTCATCTCTTCTTACCTCCACGTTTCCGCTCACTCTGTACTTCATTCTCGTAAAACACCCACGCAGAAGAAGATTTGAAGATAAGCGCAGTCAATAGCAGTATGATGATGAACATGAACCAAGCGTTCGCACTTGCGTATCCCAGCTTATGATGCTTGAACGCATTGTTGTATACGAATAATCCATAGAAATACGTAGACTTCAGCGGTCCGCCACTCGTTAGCAACAAGACTAGTGTTAATTGCTGCAGCGCAGATATCGTTGATGTAATTAAATTGAAAAATAAGGTTGAAGTAATAAGCGGCAGTGTGATGCTTGTAAATTGCCTTATAGGACCCGCCCCGTCCATCGCTGCTGATTCATACAGATCTGGTGGAATGCTCTTGATATTCGTATAGAATATAAGCATCATCGTACCAACTCCCCAAGCGCTAGCAATAACTATTGTGAGGATGGCACTGTTTGGATCAATAAGCCACTTCGGTCCTTCAAACCCGAGCAAGGACAGGGCATAGTTTAAGATGCCGTATTTACTGTTGAAGATCCAGCCCCAAATAATCGATACGGCAACGCCGGACAAGACAGCAGGCAAATAAAATATGGTTCGGAATATTTTGACCCCTCTGATAGGCTGGGAAATTAACATAGCCAGAATTAATGATGTGATCAAACTCAAGGGTACATAGAAGGCCGCAAATTTCAATGTAATAGCCAACGACTTGTAAAATTGAGGATCCTTCGTGAACATATTAATATAATTATCCAGTCCAACAAACTTAGGTGAAGAAGTAACTGGCCAATTAAAAAAACTCATGATCAATGAAAAAAATAACGGTCCAATCGTAAATAATAATATACCGACGATCCACGGCGAAATGAATAAAAACGGTGTCCATTTATCCCATCTACGATTTTTTTTATGCCGCTTGACAGCATACTCCATGGTGAAACCTCCCAATACTTCCCGTAATCTAATGTGGACTTTTCATACAACCAAGAAGAAATACCTCTAAAAAGAAAAGGGGTGTATACACCCCTTTGTGTCAACAAAATTTATTTCACAGCTTCATCCAAAGTTGATTTCGGATCCGTTAATGTACTAGGATTGAAAATTTGCTCGAATACTAACCCTAGCTTGTCAGTAATTTCACTCCAGTTCTCTACCTTGTACGAAGCAGGTGTGTAACCCTCACTTAGTTCCAGCATGTGATAGAATACGCGCTTTAGTTCATCCTGCTGAAGCTTCTCGCTCTCTACCACACTTTTTAGCACTGGTAGCTCATAATTGATACGTGCCTTGTTCGCTTCTTCACTCGTCCAGAATTTGATAAACTCCCATGCAGCATCTTTATTTTTGGAATCCTTGGACATCGAGATACCAGATGAAGACACAATGCTGACCGATTTTCCACCACGGAAAGCAGGCAGTTCAACAACACCGAAGTTAATCCCCGCTTCCTTCAAACCACCGATTGACCAAGCTCCGTTGATGAACATAGCCACTTTGCCCGATTTCATCTCCGTAGAGCCTGAACCTTCGGTCGTAATCGCGTAGCCTTCTTTCAACATGTTCTGGAACATCGTTAATACTTCAATAGATTTCTCGCTGTTTACATTACCCTGCAAGTTGCCTTTTTCATCGATGTATGCGGTTTCATTTCCCCATAAAAACATTTCAAAATCATAAGCATCGGGCTTTCCTGAGAAAGCAAATCCGCTAACGCTCTCACTCGGATTATTCAGTTTCTTGGCTGCATCCTGCAGATCATCCCATGTCCAACCGCTCTTCGGATAAGGCACCCCAGCCTTGTCGAACAAGTCCTTGTTATAATAAATCACATGTGTTGTATAGCCAACTGGCAATCCAAGCACTTTACCTTCGGATGAATTATAATTCCAAAGTGTTTCATAGAAGTTGTCTTTGAATCCGGCTCCTTCTTTCTCAATGTAACTATCGAGCTGTTCCAGAGCATTCTTGTAAGTTGGATAATTCCACATATACATCACATCAGGTGCGTCCTTGGCACCCATCCCAGCAGCAATCTTCGTGTCATAATCAGTTCCATACGCTTCTAAGCTAACGGTAATATTTGGATGATTTTCATTAAACTTATCAATTAGTTTTTGTTGAAGCGTTAGATTATCATCTGAATCCCAGGTAGCCAATCGGATCGTCGCTTTATCTGTTACTTTACTTGTTTCTTTACCTTCTTGCGATGCTGAACCTTCCTTCTCTCCTCCTCCGCATGCTGACAAGAATAAAATTGCGAGAATAACGAGAATGATTCCTGACTTTCCTTTCGTCTTTTGCATGAAAGCACCCCTAGTTCTTATTTGATTGCCAATCATAGAAACTGTACAACATTCATGCCTGACTCAGATGTGAATATAATCCAATTTACAATTTTATTATATTTTTACTATACTAAAAAGTCAATAAATTTTACCAAACCTTTTACCTGTTTTCTACGTAAAAATACTTACTTTAACTATAATAAGCTTGTTTTTTTGGATCAGATTAATAATACGTCAAATTGTAACCGTTATTTTAGTTAGTAAAATATAATAATTTTACTAAAGTAATAATTGCAGATGGATCCAATTTCAAACGATTAACACAATTCAGTCCTTACCATTGTTACAAACGTAATGTTCTGTTCATATTCCATTCATATTGAGTTGATAGAATACATCAGCAGAGGAAAACTACTAACAAAAACAACACGAGGTGAACCAACATGCTAGCAGCTGCGATTATTTTTATCAATTTAGCGCTTGTATTCTATACGATTGGTGTATGGGGGGAGAAACGTTCTGGTACCCTTCAGAATAAGCATCTTATATTTTTCCTGTTCGGATTGATTTGTGATACAACAGGAACAACAATCATGAGTTCTCTTGCTACGGATGGCGGGAATATCATGCATGCAATAACAGGCGGTGTTGCACTCCTTCTTATGCTCATCCACGCGGTCTGGGCATTCTTTGTCAAATGGAAAGGAAGTGCGAAAGCACAGCATAACTTCCATCGATTCAGCTTAATCGTATGGATTCTATGGCTTATTCCTTATTTTATTGGTGTAGCCATGAGTATGCTGTAGAGCCTGTATTAAACGATATACACACGTAGAAAAGGCTTCCCACAAGGAGAAGCCTTTTCTTATTTTATCTGGCTGCTTTATCAGCTATTTTTGCGTACATGCCGTTATCATTTGCTTGCTTTCGCCCAAGCATCCAGTTGTTTCTGTTTCTCCGCAATAATCTTATCCAAGCCCGCTGCTTTCAACTTGCTATTAAATTCCGGCAAGTTCTCAGCTGGATCTAATGTACCTGTCTCGAGTCCTACCCTGAACTGGTTACTTACATTTGTGACGGCGGCAATTTCTGTTTTCACAGGGTTAGCATCAAACGTAAAGCCCAAAGCCTTCGATCGGATCGCAGACTTATTGAACTCCTGCATCTTCTCCCAAATTTTCGGATCTTCGCCTTCCCATACATTATTTAGGAAGTTGTTGCCGAGCTCCCACTGGTTTAACATGTATCCCGTTTCCTTTGCTCCGTCAGGCATAGCAATCATATTGCCCTTCTTCACATAATGTTTGCCCTCGATACCGTTGGAGATCAGATTGACGATCGACGGATCAGAATACATCAGATTCATGAACTGCATCGCTTTATCCGGATTCCCGCTATTTTTGGAAATCGACATCATAAACGAAGTGATCGCGCCTGTCGCTGTAATTGGTTTGGTCAATCTAACCGCAACCAGTTCTTTTCCAGTCGCTCTTGATTCTTGCACTTCAAAGCCAGGTTTCATATTGGCCACATATCCGAATGCTTTGTCAGATTTGACCAAGGTTTGTCCGGTCTCCTGTGAAGTCGTAATATCCTTAAAAATATAACCTGCCTGATACCATTTTCTCACCATTTCCAATGTATCGATATATTCCTTGGTTTCGTACATATTCGTTACTTTCAAGTCATTGTCCATACCAGGCAGTACGCCAAACCTGTCTCCCAAAGTATCGTAATCGGCTCCCAAAACAACTTCTGCAACGGTTTGGTCTTGAGTCTGCTGGACAAGAGGAACGATTCCCGGTTCGTTTTCTTTAATCGTCTTGAACACCGATTCCAAATCACTAAACGTCTTGATTTGATTGAGGTCAATATGATATTTATCAACCAGATCTTTGCGCATAACAACACCATAATCTGCCGCTAAATCTCTCATGCTCGGAACTCCATACATTTTACCGCTGATTTTGGTGCCATCCAGATATTCCTGCGATACGGCTTGCTTGATTCCTTGACCATACTTGTCGATCAGTTCGTCCAGAGGAAGCAGTTGCCCCTTGGCAACCTGGGTATTGTAGTTAAAAAATGAGGATGAAACGACGAGGTCCAGCTTCTCGCTGCCGGCCAGTATCAGATTGATTTGCTGGTTCCATGCGGATATGTTTACCGCAGTCAATTTGACCGTTGCATTGATCTTTTCCTTTGTAATCTTATTGATTTCATCTTGAACAAGAGGTAAGTCAGGTAAATTTCCAAAGGTGATAAACGACATCGCCAACTCATACGGCTCGGAATTCTCCTTATCCGCATTTGTGGCTGCTGGCTGTTCCCCGTTCGAGCAAGCGGTTAGCATCGCGGACAAAGCCAGTACAAAGGCTAGCAGGCCAACACCAATTTTCCATTTCTTAAACATTGAATTTCCCCCTTGATTGTTTGAATATGCTTAACCGAATCGAAGGATTCGGAGGTAGCCTTATCCTTTTACTGCACCAAGCGTCAGACCTTTGACAAAATATTTCTGAAAGAACGGGTAAGCGCAAATGATCGGCAATATGCCGATAACCGCCATCGCCATACGAACGGTTTCGAGCGGGATTTTTGACGTAGCAGCGGATTGTTTGGACCCCAGGCTCGTGCTCTGCAAAAATTGGATGTCGCTTAAAATTCGGTTCAACAAATTTTGAATACTGAACAACTTGGAATCCGTTATATAAATTAATCCGTTAAACCAGTCGTTCCAGTAGGATATGGTGAGCATAAGACCAATCGTTGCCATAATCGGTAATGAGAGCGGCAATACGATCCGATAAAATGTTTTAAATTCGGAAGCCCCGTCAATAAACGCAGATTCAATGACCTGAGGCGGGATAGAGGTGCTGAAGAAAGAACGGATAAGCAATATATAAAAACCATTGGTTAACAGCCCCGGTACGATAAGAGCCGCTATCGAGTTTTTGATATGAAAAATTTCCGTATAAATCAGATAAGTGGAGACAAGACCGCCGTTAAATAGCAGAGTGAAAAATACGATAAAAGATAATACGTTCCGAAGCGGCAAATCTCTTCTAGACAACGGATATGCGATCAGGCAGGAAATCAGCAATCCCACTGCAGTACCGACGAGCGTAACTAGCACCGTGACACTGTAAGACCGGAGCAATGAAGTGGCGTCCGCTAACAAATAGGAGTAGGCTTCCCAACTTAGTTTGCTTGGCAGAAGCGAATAGCCCTCAAGTACGATCACCTTCTCATCTGTAATTGATGCCATGAACAACAGAAGGAAAGGGAAAACGCATACACAAGTAATCATCAGCAAAATGCCGTTGACGATCAATGGATTCATTTGATTCGATTTCATGACTCTTGCTCCTTTCTACTAGAATAAAGCCTGATCAGGGTTTCTTTTGCGAACGATTAAGTTAGAGATCATGACCAATATAAATCCGACAAGCGACTGATATAACCCTGCTGCGGACGACATGCCGATGTCTCCCAGCGTCATTAGTCCACGATACACGTAAGTATCGATAACGTCCGTTGTCGGCTGCAGCGGTCCAGAATTGAGCGGCACCTGATAGAAAAGACCGAAGTCAGCGTAAAATATACGTCCGATACCCAGAAGCATCAGGATCGTAATGACAGGCATGATCAATGGTATCGTAATCCTTCGAATTTGCTGCCATTTGCTTGCTCCGTCAATCGTTGCCGCTTCGTAATACTCATGATCAATTCCAATAATGGCTGCTAGGTAGATAACACAAAAGTACCCGACATTCACCCACATATTTACAAATGTCAGAATGAAAGGCCAATATTTCGGCTGTGAATACCACGTAATCGGTTCGATTCCAAATAGCGGCAACACCTGACGGTTGAGAAACCCATTTTCGGTATTTAAAAAAGAAAGCACCAAATATCCAACAATAACCATGGAAATGAGATAAGGCAACAGCACTACACTTTGATAAAATCGTGCCATGAAGCGGTTTTTTACTTCATTTAGCAAAATAGCGAGCGCAACCGCTAAAACCATATTAATGATTATAAAAGCTCCGTTATATAGCAAGGTGTTTCGGGTAATAACAAATGCATCTGACGTTGTAAACAAATATTCGAAGTTTTTAAACCCGATCCAATCGCTCCCCCAGATTCCTTTGGTGTAGTTAATATTTTTGAACGCGATAAATACTCCGAACATAGGCAAGTAATTATTAATAATAAGATAAACGAATGCAGGCACGAGCATAAGAAATAAAGCTCGATAACGTTTTAGCTTCTTCATAGCGCTCTGAATGGCAGTCTGTTTCACGCCGTTACCTCTTTTCCTGTTAGAATGGACTTATTATACTGGAGAGATGAAAGCAGTACTAACCAAAAATACGACTCTTTGCTTTTGTTTATCCGACTTTCTCCTGATCACGGTTTATAAAAAAAAGAAACCGTTCCCGCAGAGCGAAAGAGATTTCTCTAGGCTGATTATCGTTTTTGTGATTGTTTTCGGAATTCGATCGGATTCAAACATGTTGCCCTCTTAAAGATGGTGGAGAAATACGATAGATTGGAGTAGCCGGATGTCAAAGCTATGTCACTGATAGACTTCACTGTAGTTCTCAGCTGTTCCTTTGCGTATTCAATCCGCTGCTGCTGCATATAATCGGAAATCGACATCCCCGTCTGTTTTTTAAACAGCCTTGTCAAATAGTCCGGATTCAGATAAACATTATTAGCGATATCTTTCCGGCTTAACGCCTGCAGTCCAATGTTTTCGGCGATATATTGCTTTACTTTCTCGACGATCGACTTGTTCTCCAAAGCAGAATGCATATGATTCATCGCTACTTCAATGATAAATCCGACCCATTCCTGAAGCGCCTTCAACGAGCGAAGCGCGGCTTCCGGCTTTTCCGTCAACAGGCTTCTCGAGAACACCTGATGTGCCTGCAATCCTTTCACATGCAAAACGAAAAAAATCATTTGCATGAAATCCTGATAAAAGACATGGAGCCATTCGGCGTTGACCCCGCCTTTAACATGCCGCAAGGAATCGAGATACTGCATCACTTCCGCGAGCAATTTATGCTTCGTTCCTTGCTTCATCATCTCCGCCCACTCCTTCATCTGCGGCAGCAGAATCGGCCCTCCGCCTATTTTCATCTTGTTCAGGACAAACATCTCATTGATCAGTGTCACATTGTTCGCATCAAATTTCTGCAATTCGTGAACCATTCCTAACATTTCATGCGGAAAAGCGACTTCGCCGATATAACAGCAAAGATCACAGTAAAAAAAACGGTTGCAAGCGACAATATACTCTTTGCAATGCTCTTCTATAGCGGGAGGCATATCAGGCAGTTCTACGGGAATGACCGCCAACAATTTGCGGGTTCCAATCGATACGACCATCGCCTGGCGGACGTTATGGGCAATTTGCTCCTCCGCGGCATTTCGCAAAGCATATTCCATAATTCGCTCCTCGCGTGAGGAAAGCTCCTTGTGCCAACACTGCACCTGGATCAGCACGGGCAAGAAACGCATTGATGCATGGAACGTAATATTTTGTTTTTTCAAATAGGCTTTCACTTGATCTGGCGTCGAAGGGATGACCTGGTGAATCAAATCTTGCCAGAACCGCTCTATCACCATAGGTTGATGCGCTTCCCACAGCTTGTTATAGTGCCTGAAGACCTCTTCAAACGCCAATAATTCCTGATCTTTCCTGATTTTGTCCAATGCTTTTCCCATGACGTTCTCTAATTCCTCATAGTCGACTGGCTTCAGCATATAATCGAAGCTGCCCAACTGAAGAGCCTGTTTGGCATAGGAAAAATCAGCATGGCATGTCAGAAATATCGTCTCCGTTCTTGGATAACGCTCCCTCACCCATGCCAGAAGATCCAGGCCAGTGCCTTGAGGCATTTCTATGTCGCAAACTATTACATGCACCGGATGCGATTCGAATATTTCTTTAGCCTGCCTGATATTGTAGGCGACATGAACGGTTGCAATATTTAGCTTTTCCCATCTTACACCCGCCTGAATTCCCCGCACCGCATGGCTTTCATCATCAACGATAAGCGCGTAATACATGCAACACCATCCTATCCTATTGAGGATTCAAGGGCAGACGGATTTGAACCGTCGCGCCTTTTCCAGGCTCATTCGAAAACTGTATGCTTGCTTGTTGCTTGTATAGTAGTCTGAGTCTTCGTTTCACATTCCAGATTCCGATATGTTCGCCATCGTGGCTCACCAGATCAACGTCTTGTCTCAACTGCTCCAACACTTCTTTCGGAAAGCCCATACCGGTATCCTGAACGATAATGTGCAATTTTTGTTCTTGAAGAGTGGAGTCCGAATCCAGTTCGACATAAACATCAATTTCGGTCAGTTCATCTAAATTGACCGCATGCTTGATCGAATTTTCCACCAAAGTTTGAATGATCAAAGGCGGTATGGGCGACTGCATCAGAGCGTTCGGCGCCTCAACTCGATAAGATAAATTTCTTGGAAATCGGAGTTGTTGAATCCGCAAGTAGTTCCTTGTATGCGTTAGTTCTTCCTGTAGAGTGACGAAATCTGAACTGCTGCAGTACATAAATCGGAAATAGTTGACTAGACATTTGGCCATTTCCTGAATGACAGCATAATCTTTGACCGTAGCCAGATTGTAGATGATATTGAGCGAATTCAGAAAAAAGTGTGGATTGATTTGCATCTGCAAATGCTTTAGCTCTGCTCGCTGATGGTTCAGCTTTTCTTCATAAACATTGATTTTTAAATCGTGAATTTCTGCAATCATCCGGTTGAATGTCTCATTCATCATGTCAAACTCGGTCGAGGACGGCGTTTGATGCAGACGTACATCCCAGTTCCCGCCCTTCAGTTTTCTCATCGCAGATACGATTCGATTTATTGGCTGCAGAAACACCTTTCTCATAAATATCAAGAAAAGCGTCAGAAGCAAGCAAGCACCAATGGAAATAATAGAAACAATCCACTTCATATACGGGAGCTTTTCCAAAATCGAGCTGTCCGGAATAATTGTGTTGAGGGTAAAATTGCCCTTCGTTGAACGCTCGCCCATGACTAAATATTTCGTTTCAGTTCCAGCAAGATAATAGGGTTCCGGTCCATACTGCAATTGGATATTTTCCTTTCTAACTAAGTCTTCATGGTTCATCGGTGCAAGACGATCCGTAGCAAGCAGAGCCGCTCCCGACTCGCCAAAATCGATAAGATTGAGCGGAATCATTAGTTTGTCGGCATTGACCCAGGCTCCTACGTAAACATTGCCGACTTTGACAATATGGAAAACATAATACTTCTTCTCTCCGCGGCTAACATACCAAGTCGTGTTATCGTATCTCCCGCTGTTTTCGCGAACGATCCCGCGGATGATGTTTTGGACCGCCATACGTTCTTCGAAGCTGCTCTCCTGTGAAGGCGTTACGATCAGTTCCTCGTTTGCAACAGAATAAATAAAAAACAAGTCCATCGTTTTATAATGACCAATATCTTTTGAAATCGTATCATATAAACGAAGCTTTGCTTTCGTGTACAGGTTGTAATTCTCTTTCTCGGAATACTCCAGATCCATCAGATCTGTGTTCCGCTCGGACAAATCAAACAAATAATTGTCCACTTCCGCCAAATTGCGGTCAATTTGTCCCATGTACAGACTTAACATATTCTTATTCGAAAGGGCCACCTGATTTCGTACGACGTCTATGGAATAATAACTTGAGATCATCAATAAAGCGATCAACGGGATAATAATTATTGAAATGCCACCAAAGATCTTAAAACGCAATGAATTCAGAAATGGTTTAACTGGCCGCATTTTAACGGGTCCCCTTTGTAACCAAGCATTGAATATACAACCGAGCGATGTTCCCTAAATATTGGTAAATAACTTTGCGCATATTATACTAAAATAACTACATGGAAAATACATACACGATGCAGGAAAAAAAGACCCCTAATTCGTTCACCATAACGGATAGAAATCTCTTTTTACAAACATCCTGTGAAATTCATCTTCAGTTGCTGCCGGGCGAAGCGTAACACATACAAGAATCCTGTTTCAGCAGTATGCAGTTGGTTTTGATTTACCGCTAACGGGCGGTTTTGCTTAATCTCTAAAGTCCCAATAGTGGAATAAACATTTAGGGACTTTCCGAAGAAATCACTTTAGGGTGACTTATTAATGGTTAAAACCAAGAAGGTATTTGTTCTATAACGAAGAATAATATTATCGAATGCTCCCTGTCACACGAATAATGATGAAGGAGAGGATTGGATGGATAAGTTGATCGAGGAGTACGGCCAAGACTATGCGCTGCTGCGAGAAGTCGTTGAAGGATTGTCTGAGGAAGAGCTGCGTTTCCAACCTGCACCGGACAAATGGAGCATCCATCAGATTGTGATCCATGTGACGGATAGCGAAATCCTGTCGACACATCGGATGAGAAAAGTCTTGGCGGAGGAAGAACCGCTTCTGCTATCATTTGATCAGGAAGCTTGGGCGGATAACCTGGGATATGAACGGTTGGACCGCGAGCAGCATCTGCTCCTGTTCCAAATGCTTCGGGCCAGCATACTGCCGCTTCTGGAAAATCTGACTCCCGAGCAGCTTGAGCGGGTCGGGGTATACCCCGATGGAGCGCGGTACACGTTCAAAGAGCTGCTGGAATTGCGCGTCCAGCATGTCCGTGACCACCTCGCCCAGATCGAGCGGGTAAGGCAGGCATATCGGGAGGATAGGGTATAACACTATATGCTAGTTGTGATTAAACTAACGGGTACGATAGTTCAATGATACAGCGGCAGTCTAGGACTTTATTTTCTCGTCCATAGCTGCCGTTGTTTCTATTACTGGGGTCAGTCTAATACTTTATTTTCTATGAACACTTATTTGTATTTTTTTAAACCGACCCAAACATTTTTTGTCCACGAGGCTGATTTCCCTTATCGTCTGGTTCAAGCGTAATCCCGATCTGGTCGAAAATCAGAGTATCTGATTCCATCGGCATAGTCAGCATGCCAACGCCGGCACCTTCAGATGTAACCCGAAATGTTCCCGCGCTGGAGCGTATACCATTCTTAATTAACCAGACCTGATATGCTTGATCACCGCTCGTTGGAGTGGCTCCGTAGACATATACCACAAATTGCTTGCTCTTCCCGTTGTCGATGATGCAGGCGGTGCCGTAGGCCTTAGAGGTATCATGGGATTGAGATTGCAGTGGAACGACCAACTTAATCTGCGACGGCACTATATGTTGTGTTTCGGAGGACGCTGAGATACTTATGCGTTCACGGTACAACCAGATGTTCAATGCCGAGCCAAAGACGAACATTGCGATAAGCGCGACGGCTGGAGCCTTTCGCAACCAGCGTAGTTTTGCACTGCGCCTGTTCGTCTCAGCAGTGGGCTGAACTGTTTTCGTGGCCTCAGCAGCAAAAGCCGCCTTCATGACTTGCTGTTTCAAATCTATTGGCGGTTCGATTTGTTCCATATCTGCAGAAATTCCCTCCCATACGAGTTGCAGTTCAACTATCTCCGCTTGGCAAGCCTCGCAGCCTGACAGATGACGCTCAAAGACAATGCGCTCTTCCTCGGTGCTTAAGCCGGATAACACATCCAGATACAAATCGCAAACAGATTGTGTTCTCTCGTTCATTGTCATCCCTCTCCTTCCGTGATCAGATGTCTGCGCAATATTTTTAAGGTCTGATGCAGCCTGTTCTTCACAGTACCCAAAGGCTCCCTGTAATGCTCGGCCAATTCTCTCAAGCTATATCCTTGCCAATAAAAATCTTCTAAAAGCTCGATCTGTTGCTTGGACAAAAAGCGATAGGCGTTGCGAATTTGCTCCTTGAGTGAGTCTCTCTCCAAATGTGCTTCAGGTGAGGCTGTTTGATCAGGGATCCTTTCCAGTTCTTCGGGGAGATAAGCAATAAGCCCATTGCTACGCCTGCGCTGCTGGCGCAACAAGTCCATCGTCAGATTTCGAGTGATTGTAATAAGCCAACTTGTAAACTTGCCCTTGTCAGGATTAAAGTCCGAACCAGTCGTCCACAGCCGGACATAAACAGCTTGGACAATGTCCCTTGCACCTTGTTCGTCTCGAAGCGCCTTGCTGGCGAAGGAATAAATAAGGGTCGCATAACGATCGTACAAAATGGACAGGGCTTCCTGTTCCTTCTGTTTCACGAGCAGCATTAATTCGTAGTCAGATAGATGGTGCATACGGACGAGGCCTCCTTATTCGCACCGGTTCAAAGTTCAACCTGGTTTTATAGCATAGTATTTTTTATAATAGAAACAAGAAGACATCAGCAAGGAAACCGATTCTACGGTCCCCCTGCTGATGCGGGAAGTTACATTTCTGTTAATACTGTTTCTCTTACATGCCAGTCTATTGAGTCACTGGTACACCGCTGAATTTATCTGGATCAACCACGAACCATACACCCTTCACGTTCTGGCCCAATGTGTCACCATGCTTAGCATCATTTACAAAGTAATAAAGCGGAAAGTCTTTGTAGGTCGCTTGCTTGCTGCCATCAGAACGCGTAATAGTACCGAAGTCTGCCTCTTTCATAGTTGATGGCACACTGCCGTCTATTGTCCCATATACCGGCCAAATGGCGAGACACTCGCCTTCGCAAGAGCTCATTTGCGGCTTATCCTTAGTGAAATAGTATAATGTACGGCCACGATCGTCAGTCAGATATTGACCTAATTCTGAATTGGAACCAAGCATAACACGATAATCCGACTTGGCCACAAACCATACGCCCATAACGCCTTCACCCAGAGTGTCGCCAGCTTTTTTATCTTTTACGAACGTATAGAGAGGCCATCCTTTGTACATCCACTGTTTCGCCCCTCCTGCATGAGTCACAATACTAAAATCCTCAGGATTCATTGTAGCGGAATCTGTAATTGATCCGCACTTAGGAAAGACCAATTCGCGAGACACTGCCCCTGACATGCATCCAAATTCTGAGCATCTTTTGAGAATAAATAGAGTGTACGACCTTTACCGTCTACCAGGAAAGTTCCAAGCTTAGCGTCCGTACGCAGGCCAATTCTCTCACCAGCAGGCAACTTAGCAGAAGCAGGAATGATTCCGTCCTTCTGCAATTTATCAAAAAGTTTCTGTCCCTCTGACGTCGATCCGGACAGGGACTCAACGAGTGCTGTGGAGACATGAGCGTTTGTCAATGTGGAAACGCCGGAGATTTGGTCCATCCCTTTGCCTGCAGCAAATGATTCCGTATCTTTGTAGACGAAATCCTTACCCGATTTATAGCCTTGGCTCTCAAGTAGCACCTTATATAACTGCTGTGAGCTGACAGGTGCAAGTGGATTAAAACGATTTGCCCCTTCGCCACTCCAACCGTATTGGGGGTTGCTATGTAGATAAGCAAGAATAGTTTGTTCGCTTGCTCCTACCTGATTCGCATCGACGAAGTTGTCCTTACCAGTATGTACACTTGCCTCGTCAAGCTTACCCTGCAGCCGTAGCGAGATAATGGCCGCTTGAATACGAGTAGTGCTCTTGGCTAAATATTCGGCATTAACCCCATTACCATCACCCACAAGTAAACCGAGCTCAGCCGAAGTCTGTGCGTCCGTTTTTACAGCCCCCGTACTTTCCGTGGTTTCTGCAGCCAAAGCCAGCCCCGACACCAGCAGCATTGCACCTATCGAAAGCGTAAGAATCAACTTTCTAATTTTTTTCATCCTCAAAAACCTCCAATAAAAATATGATGTTATTACAAGATAACGTTGGAATGAATCAAGAGGTTTGAAGATTTTTTAAAAAATATTCCTTTCAGTAAATTAGACTAAGAACAAAGTTCGACATCATCCGTTATTTCCCTTTACAAAAAAAGCTTCTCACGAGTTCGAATCTGGTCATACCCCTGTCAAGTAGACAGATGAAAAAAGCTATGCTGCCAGCGCGCACCGGTATTCGATCGGCGCGCGCTGTTTCAGTTTAGATTGGAACCGCTGGTAATTGTAATAATAAATATAATCTTCTACCGCTTGATGAATCTCAA